>NZ_AJTN02000233.1 GCF_000305495.1 Peribacillus psychrosaccharolyticus ATCC 23296
GTGGATTCAGTTTTTTCTAATTCTGGAATGACAAAAATTCCGTCTTTGCGAATGAGTACATCATCAAAATAGATTTCGCCGCCGCCATATTCAGGTCGTTGTATATTGACTAGGTCCCAGTGAATATCGGAATGGTTGCCATTTGAAGCTTCTTCATAGCATTGTCCCGGTGTAAAGTGGAAGCTTCCATCAATTTTTTCGTCGAATAGGATATCCTGCATTGGAGTTTGGATAAAAGGGTTGACTCCAATAGCAAATTCCCCAACATAACGTGCACCTTCATCAGTATCAAATATTTTTGTGATGCGTTCTGTATCATTTGCTTTTGCATCAATAATTTTCCCATCTTTGAATGTGAGTATTACATTTTCAAATGTGAAACCTTGATAAGGGGATGGAGTGTTATATGAAATGACGCCATTAATGGAATCCTTTACTGGTGCTGTATAGACTTCACCATCTGGTATGTTCATTTCTCCAGCACATTTAATTGCTTTTATGTCTTTGATAGAGAAAGATAAATCAGTGCCCGGTCCTGTGATTCGGACTCTATCGGTTTTATCCATTAGCTCAACCAGGCTGTCCATAGCTTCACTCATTTTTCCGTAATCTAGATTGCATACATCAAAGTAAAAGTCTTCAAAGGCCTCAGTACTCATTTTGGCAAGTTGAGCCATTGATTGAGTAGGGTAGCGGAGAACAACCCATTTGGTTTTCGGGACACGAATATCGCGATGTACTTTTTTTCCGATTGTGCGGCCGTGAATAGCCATTTTATCGGATGGGACGTCCGCTTGTTCGCTGATATTATTTCCTGCACGAAGGCCAATATAAGCATCCATTTCTTTCATGACTTCAGCTTCAAAGTTGGCCATCATTTCATATTGTTCTTCTTTAGCACCCATAAGGAGAGCACGGTCTACTTGATGGTCTTTTTAAAGATACGAAAGGGAATCCGCCGGCAGCATACGCTTCTTGAACGAGCGCAGTAACTAATTCGGTTTGTATTCCAAAATTCTCAATTAACACTTTTTCACCTTTTTTAAGATTAACTGAATAATTTATTAAATTTTTGGCTAATAATGTAATTCTAGGATCTTTCATAAAGTATTCCTCCATATATGTAATATTTTTACCTTTCTATTGTAACCGATTTCTATGAATTCTTCCTGTAATTTATTTCGGAATTTGAAATAATAAGTTTGAAGGTAAAAAATATTTTCTAAAAAATAAAGGTATTTAATTTTCTTTCTTGAAAAATAAATAGTTTATATTATTCCCTTTAGGGTATTTAAACTAGTAACATAAGGGATATATTGTTGTTGGATTATTCGTGGAGGTGGTCAAATGGAAATTGTATTATATTTAAGTGCTGCAGTCGCAGCGATTGCGTTTTTAGTTTTAGTATTTTTCTTAGGCAATACATTGAAATCTTTACAGGTTACTTTAGACAGTGTATCCAAAACACTTGTCGGTCTTGAAAGTCAAATGCAGGGTATCTCATTAGAGACTACACAGCTCCTGCACAAAACAAATGTTTTGGCAGAAGACTTGAAGGAGAAATCTGAAAACCTGAATACAGTAGTTCATGCTGTAAGAGATGTAGGAACCTCTATCCAGAGTTTTAATACATCTATTCAAAAGGTTTCAAATAAAGTACAACAGGAAATAGATGATAATCAGGAAAGAATTTCACAAGTTGTCCAATGGAGTAATATTGCAATGGAAATTCGTGAAAAGTGGAAAACAAGAAAAAGACAACCTGAAGACTCATCTGTCCCAGCAGCCATGGCAACAAAACCTGAAGTTGAAACAGAAAGTATACCGAAAAGACGCTTTTTACGATCTACTAACTAATTTCAAATTTGAGAGGAGAATGTAACATGGTACAAAAAGATTACCCAGTAAAGGATTATACAAGAGATTCTCAAAGATCGATTGAAGAAGAAAGAGGTAGCAAAACCTCGAAGGATTTTGTAGTAGGCGCAATCATTGGCAGTATTGTTGGTGCAGCTACAGCACTTTTCATGGCACCAAAACCTGGTAAAGAGCTGCGTAATGATTTAAACGTCCAAGCTAAATCACTTACTGAGAAAACAGAAAAACTTCGTCAAACTGCAATGGAAAAAGGTTCTGGTTTAATGGAAAAAGGATCTGGACTTACTGAAACCGTAATGGAAAAAACTAAACCAGTTGCAGATATGGTGACAACAAAATCAACGGATATACTTAACAAAGTAAAAGGGTTAAAGCAATCACAAGAAGATCCAAATGTTAAGAATACAGGAAATGACACGAGTGATCTTGGTGATTCTGAAGGATCAACAGGGTACAATAAAGCTCCCGTTTCATCAGTAGAAGTGAAAAATGATACTAATACTGGAAACACGAATACCGCTGGCAATGCTAATGCAGCTAAACTGAAGCTGGATGAAACAAAAAAAGCATTTGATGAAACAGAAAATAAATACAAAAAATAATTTGTAAGAAAAGACGCTGAAGTGTTACGATACCTTCAGCGTCTTTTATATTTGTAAAGGGGGTAAACTTCTTGACGGGTAAAAAAATTGAAACAGAAGAGCAATTTACTAAACTACTTACCAATGAGTTCTTTCTTTTGTTTAAGCATAGTTTAACTTGTCCGGTAAGTGGGGCGGCTTTTGATGAGTACCAATCGTTTATTTCTGAGAAAAATGATTTGGAAACGGCCTTCTTGGCTGTTCAGGAAGCACGACCGTTGTCCAATTATGTAGCAGAAACGTTTGGAATTAAGCATGCATCTCCACAAGCGATTTTGTTTAAAAATGGACAACCAATTTGGAATGACTCACATTGGAGAATTACGAAGGATTCGTTACAAGCAGCTTTAGAGCAATAAATAGGAAAGAGCCATGCTAACCTCTGCCTGGTAGTGACCCCTAAAAGTTAGAGTTTTGTTACGCAGCTGATTGGCTGGTTTGAGTTCGGTATTGCACTGGACTTACCCCAGCCAATTTTAGTTTAATACGTTTATTGTTATAGTAATCGATATAATCTTCAATCTTTCGTTTTAACTCATCATAGGAAACTAATTTCTCCCATAATACATCTCTTGTTTTAAAATTCCAAAGAAATTTTCGATTGCCGCATTATCTGCACACGTTAATTTTCTAGACATACTCTGGAAAATCTTATGCTGCTTCAATGTCTGAACCCATTTGTTATGCTGGTAATGCCATCCCTAATCTGAATGTATGGTGGTTCGATAGTTCGCTTCTTTCTTAACGACTTCTAAGGCTTGATTTAGTGCTCTATAACGAGATTTAATTCGGTCTATTTGACATCCCAAACGAAATGATTTCGCCATTATATAAATCTAGAATAGGACTTAAGTAGAGTTTTTCTTCTCCAACACACTTGAATTCAGTTACATCTGTTACGAGCTTTTGTAGACGAATTGGTGTATGGAACCTCCGGTTCAAGCGATTCTTAGCTAGTCTACCTACTTTTGCTTTATAGGAGTTATAGCGAGATTTACGTGACACACTTCAAGCCTAATTCTTTCATGATTCGTTGCACTTTTTTATGATTAATCATGTAACCTTGCGTTCTTAATTTTAAATAAATTCGACGGTACCCGTATGTCCCTTCGTGCTTTTGAAAAAGTTCAGAAATGATCCTTTTCCATTCTTGATCTGGATCCTCCTTTTTTAACTGTTTCACTTGGTAGTAATAAGTCGCCTCTGGAATACCAACCACTACAAATACATCTTTTAATCGGAATCCGTCTTCTTTGAGTTCGAATGCCAGGGCTGCTTGTGCTTTGCGAGGAAGGCATTCGGATTCTCCTGAAAAGCTCTTAACTTTTTTAAATAAGCATTCTCTAAACGAAGAAGTTCGTTTTCACGTTCTAATTGTTCTTCACGAGATAATGATTTCCCTTGGTTTACTGAATTCACTTTTGGATTTTTAGGCATAGGAGGCCGTCCTTTCACTTTTCCCTTCAGGTCTTCTATACCTTCTTTAGAAAGTTTACTGTACCAATTCGCAATCAAGGTCGGATTGTGTAAGTTAAATTGAATCGCTGTATTTTGGTAAGAAGCACCTGTCTGTTTCATAAAGTGTAATACATCGACTTTAAATTGAACAGAAAAAAACTGTTTGGACTGCTTCTTGCGTAACCCATCTTTTTCAAAGGCTTTATAAGCACTTACCCAGCGTTGGATTTGTGCAGGATTGGGTATGCCATGTTTTTTCGCTAATAATCCATAGCCCAAAAAACCTTCTAAATACTCTTTGACAATTTTCAATTTAAATTCTTCACTATATTTGGCCATATAAAAACACCCCAAAAGTTAGTTTTGGCTCTAACTTTTGGGGTGCGGCACCCATCTGGCTCATTTTATTTATTATTTATTTATTAGTATGGATGGTGGTGGGCCAAAGAATCTTAAGCTCATCACCGGATGCTAGCGTTTCATGAAAACTGGTTTCTTGATTATTTTTTATTAAAACAAAGCGCCCTGCAGACTGCTGAGGCATATCAATTTCGACATGTCGGAATAAGTCTTGGAATATAAAAGGCTCCATTTTGTGTTGAATAAAAGAGATTGAGTCTCCATCGGTTATTCGATCAGTATCCTTTAACAGCTGTCCTTCTTTGTAAAATTCGGTAAGTTTTTTCGACAAAATAATGCGTTTGCCATTAAAAGAAACAGGGACTGTATAAGATAACTGTGCCTGAATAGCTTTTGCCAAGTCGGTTACCTTTGGCTGGAGAGGAGCGTGGATAATAAATTTATCTCCATCCGCAAAGGATGATTCTGGTTTTACTGCTAAACCATTTTTTAAAAGTTTCCCTGAAAAGGCTGGCAGCTGCAGCGGTTTTTGATTTAGTTCAATTGTGAATGGGCGTACGTTCGCTAATAAACTTTCTAATTGAAGGGAATTTAATAATTCGCTGATAGTTGGCGGCATTATACAAGTAATTGAATCGTGATCCGCAATAAGTTCGTCTCCAGTTACAAGGAATCCATTCCGTCTTACTTCAGCATCAACAGGATATTCCTGATTATTTATATAAACGGTACAATGCGGAATATGATCAAGTAAATCCCGGATAGGGAGCATAATCGGCTGGGCGTCCAATCCTTTTTGAACCAAAATCTCATCATTGCTTTTCACAGAATCATCAAGGGAGGCAGAGACACCATTAAGTGTGAGAATAGGCTTACCGCCAAGCTTCCCTGGTATGGTTACAGATTGACCGTTCACCTGGACCATCTGCGCCATTCCAGCCTTGCCAAAAAGCTTAGTTAAACGAATCCCCGCTGTGAGCAGACAATCAGCAACCGTAAGTCGTTTCATATCAAACAAACGAATTGTTTTTCCATTAACAAGGACGCTTAAATAGCGGATTGGATTACGGTGGGCTGCAATAGCAATTCCGATTGGAGTAACAAGCTCTGGACCTTTTGTTACATGAGCGGCAATTTTGATATCTTGGATCGCTTCAATTCCTCTGATAGCCACTCGATTCGAGGGCAAGCTTAGCTTTTCAGCAATCATTGACGGTAATTCTGGTGTTAAACTTCCGCCGCCAATGAGCATAATGGCCTTCGGTGCTTTATTATTATTGAGAGCCAGAATTTCATTACTGATTGAGTGTGCTAACTTTTCAAGGGCAGGATTCAGCTCTTTAATCACTTCATGTTTGCTAAATTCAGTTGTGAATCCAAGAATATCAGTTACGGAGATACTGTCATACTCAGGGTCACTCAACTCTTTTTTTGCTTTTTCAGCGAGTGGAAAATCGAGAAGCAGCTGATCGCTGATTGCTTCGGTAATTTCGTCGCCTGCTACTGGAACCATTCCGTATGCAATGACCGTTCCTGAATCAGTCAGCGCGATATCAGAAGTCCCTGCGCCAATATCAACGAGAGCTACGTTTAAACGCCTCATAGAAGGAGGTATCAGAACATTAATAGCAGCAATCGGTTCAAGTGTTAAAGCCTGCATATGGAGCTCTGCTCTCTTTAAAGCGGCTACTAATGATTCAACGACAACTTTAGGCAGGAAGGTTGCAATAATCTCGACTGAGGCTTCATAGCCGCTCTGATCGATTAAACTTCCGATTTCTTGGCCGTCAAGCCGATAGAAGAGAACAGAGTACCCCACACAAAAGTATTGTGTACTTTCTTGCAAGGCCATTTTTTCGGCTACGATTGCTTGAGCTTGTTGAACAGCACACAATTCTAGATGCAGAATATCCTCCTGCTGGATCATTGGTTTGTCCTTAATGTTAATTACTTCTACAGCTCTTTCCGTTTTAAGTGCACGCCCGGCAGCTGCTACGGACACATTCTTTAGGGAACCGTGTTTTTCCTCAAGTTGATTCTTTATAGCCGTGATGACTTTAGAAACAGCCAATACATCATGAATTTGTCCATCCAGCATGGCCCGCTCTGTATGTTCTTGGGATAAGATATCCTTTACCTCGTATGTAGTATCCTGTTTTTCGAGGATAATACCGACCACTGATCGTGTACCAATATCGAGAGCAAAGAGTTTTTCCGGCAATAGAAACACCTCTTTAGTAGTTTATAATACGCTTTAATGCTTAAAAGCGTTTCTTTAATAAAGAAATAAATAGTGACAATCTTCAGATTTTCATTTATACTAATCTAAATTATATAAGAAATGTACCATATTTTTTTAATTCTTGACAGTTGTCGGATATAAAAGGAAGAATATCCTCAGATTTGAGCAATCTGCAAAAGATAAGTGTTGAGTATGTAGTAAAATAGACAGTCAAAGGGGACGGTTTGAAATGAGCAACAAGGATCTTGAAACTCTAAGAGAAAAGCTTGATGACATCAACCTTGATTTATTACATCTTATTAACCAACGTGCGGGAGTTGTACAAGAAATTGGCCGTGTAAAAGAAAAGCAGGGCGTTAATCGTTATGATCCAGTTCGTGAAAGAGAAATGTTGGATCTTATCGAAGCTAATAATGAAGGACCATTAGAGCCTGCTTCCCTTAAACATATCTTCAAGGAAATTTTTAAGGTTGGTCTGGATCTTCAAGAAGAAGATCAAAAGAAAGCCTTGCTTGTATCAAGGAAAAGAAAAGCAGAGGATACCGTTATTGACATTAAGGGTGAGTTAATAGGGAATGGAATTCCGAGCTTTGTATTCGGACCATGTTCAGTTGAATCTTACGAGCAAGTAGCTGCTGTGGCAGCAGCTGTTAAAGCGAAGGGTCTTAAGTTATTACGCGGAGGCGCTTATAAGCCGCGTACCTCACCATATGACTTCCAAGGACTTGGGCTAGAGGGATTAAAAATACTAAAACAAGTTGCCGATGAATACGATTTAGCTGTCATTAGTGAAATTGTAAACCCAAATGATATTGAAATGGCTTGCGAGTATATCGATGTTATACAAATTGGTGCAAGAAACATGCAGAACTTCGAATTGTTAAAGGCTGCAGGAGCTGTGAATAAACCTGTGCTGTTAAAACGAGGCCTTGCAGCAACAATTGACGAATTTATTCATGCTGCCGAGTATATTATGTCCCGAGGAAATGGCAACATCATTCTTTGTGAACGTGGAATTCGGACATACGAACGTGCAACAAGAAATACACTTGATATTTCAGCTGTACCGATTCTTAAACAAGAAACGCATCTGCCTGTTATGGTTGACGTTACTCATTCTACCGGACGTCGTGATCTGCTGCTTCCAGCGGCAAAAGCGGCATTAGCGATTGGCGCTGACGGAGTTATGGCTGAAGTACATCCAGATCCATCGGTTGCATTATCCGATTCTGCTCAACAAATGGACTTCAATCAATTTGATACTTTCTATAATGAAATTAACAAGTTGAACTGGGTATCATTGTAAGTTTGTTTATCGAAAACAGCTCCCTTCCAATTCGGCTGGGGAGCTGTTTTTTATTTGTGCTGAACTTTATTGATAAATTGTTATATAATTAGGAACAGATACATTGCGGACAAGGGTTCTCCTGTCGTATGATATAGTAATACGGTACGTTTATACAGTAAAGGATAAGTGTATGAAACGACTTGAATGCTCATATCTGAACAAATAAAATGTTAGATTGAATTCCTGAAGTTGACATCAGCTGAAGAAATATTCGTATAAAAAATCCTATATGCTCCTCTTTAGATGAGCTGGTTATAAAAAAGCTAAGATTGAGAAAAGCTGTAAATGGGAAAATTGATGGTAAGAAGGAGTGGTTTTATGAATAATGTAACGATTTATGATGTAGCTCGTGAAGCTAGCGTATCAATGGCTACCGTATCACGTGTAGTTAATGGGAATCCGAATGTTAAACCTGCTACACGTAAAAAGGTATCTGATGTGATTGACCGTTTAGGATATCGTCCGAATGCAGTAGCAAGGGGATTAGCCAGTAAAAAGACGACAACAGTTGGGGTAGTGATCCCGGATATTTCCAGTATATTTTATGCAGAGCTGGCAAGAGGAATTGAAGATATTGCCACTATGTACAAATATAATATCATCCTAAGCAATTCAGATGAAAATGAAGAAAAAGAACTTCGTTTATTAAATACGATGCTTGGTAAACAAGTAGATGGAATTGTGTTTATGGGTGCAAATATTACGGAAGAACTAGTCAGAGAATTCCAGAAATCTCCAGTACCGATTGTCCTTTCCGCTTCTGTTGAGGACACGAAACAAATTCCATCCGTTAATATTGATTATGAGGCTGCTGCCTTTGATGCCGTTAAGGAATTTGCACAAAGAGGATTAAAGAAGATCGCATTTGTCAGCGGTAACATTAGTGACCCGATTAATCAAAAAAAATTAGCAGGATATAAGCGCGGTCTAGCTGATCAAAAGATTGAACTTAATGAACAGTTTATTATCGATGGTGATTATACATATGATTCTGGCATAGAATCATTCCAAAAGTTAAATGACCTAAAAGAAAAACCAAATGCTATTATTGTTGGTTCAGATGAAATGGCATTGGGTGTTGTGCATGCTGCTCAGGATCGCGGGTTTAATGTTCCAGATGATTTTGAGGTGATTAGCTTTGATAATACACGTCTTACTTTGATGGTTCGTCCGCAAATCACGACAATTGTGCAGCCCCTTTATGATATTGGTGCAGTTTCCATGCGTCTTTTAACTAAGCTAATGAATAAAGAAAGCGTAGAGGAACAAGAGTCTG
Organism: Peribacillus psychrosaccharolyticus ATCC 23296; assembly: GCF_000305495.1. Taxonomy (GTDB): domain Bacteria; phylum Bacillota; class Bacilli; order Bacillales; family DSM-1321; genus Peribacillus; species Peribacillus psychrosaccharolyticus. The sequence continues at coordinate 9,204 of NZ_AJTN02000233.1, forward strand.
TTATTCTTCCGCATAGAATTGAAAAACGTCAATCAACGAAATAAACGTCCAATATGGACGTTTATTTTTTTACATTATGTAGGTTTCACAGAAGATGATTGATTGGAACGGATAGGGTAAAGTAACTTTTCAACCGTAAGAGTATTTTTTTCGGTTATTTCAGGTCTTCGGGGGATTGGTTCGTAGATTCCCTCCGGATCATCCCACGATTGCGGCAGTGTGACAGGTGAGTCTGGCTGCCAAGTATCGAGCCATTCTGGTGATAATGGACCCGTCGGAGTTGGATTACTAGACATCTCCATCCATAGCATTGACCAAGCACGCGGTACCACACGCCATATGTCATAGCCGCCGCCGCCAACTGCCACCCAGCGCCCCTCGCAATATTGATGGGCAAGTTTGTGAGCTAAGCGTGGAATTTCGCGATAAATTCGCATGGTTGCCGATAAATGGGTCAATGGATCAAAGTAATGCGAGTCGGCACCATTTTGGGTTAGTATGACATCAGGTTTAAAGAATTCCACGATTTCCGTAAAGGCCGTAGTATAGGACTCTAACCACGAATCATCCTCGGTAAAGGCATCGACTGGAATATTAAAGGAATAGCCGTATCCTTTCCCTTGGCCTCGTTCATTGATATTTCCTGTCCCTGGAAACAAATATCTTCCTGTTTCATGAATGGAAAGTGTACATACCTCTGGATCATCATAAAAAGACCACTGAACACCGTCGCCATGATGTGCGTCTGTATCAACGTACAAAACACGGGCGTGGTACTTCTCCTGCAGATATTTGATAGCTACTGAACTGTCATTATAAATACAAAACCCAGAAGCCTTCCCGCGAAATCCATGATGAAGACCGCCTCCCAAGTTCAATGCATGTTGAGACTTTCCTGTCATAACATAGTCAACAGCCTGTAAGGTTCCGCCAACGAGAAGAGCACTTGCTTCATGCATACCTGGAAAGATGGGTGTATCCTCAGTCCCTATCCCGAAATTACCGGCCTTTTCTTTTGGAAGTTTTCCTTTTCCAGCTAATCTGACAGCGTTTACATAGGCAGGGTCATGAATTAATTCTAATTCCTGATCGGTAGCCATTCTTGGCTTGATGATATCCTCATCAGTAATAGCACCCGTTTTTTTAATAAATCCAAGGTCAAGAGAAGGCGTTTTTGGTTAAATGGATGATCGTTGCTGAATTTATAGGTTAATAGTTCTTCAGAAAAGACAAATACGGCATCCTTGGTCATAGGGAGATACCGGGAAGGCTTGGCCATATGACTTTATAGCCTTCTTTCTTTAAGTCATCTACCACTAGAAATGGATTCATAGTTTGTATCCTCAACACGAGAACTTTTTCATATTCTGTCTCTTTAGCAGGATAGACGAGGACACTATGGATGTTTGTATTCCTTTTTTTAAAGATACATGAAATATTATGAAGTACACCAGGCTGGTCAGGGACTTGCACCTCAATTTGAGAACCAGGCTTATTCACACCGGTCAGTTCAACGTATGATTGAAGCAAATCAGTGCCCGTAATGATTCCGACAAGCTTTTTTTCATGAATAATCGGGAGGCAGCTAATATTATTCTCACAGAAAACAGCACCTATTTCTTCAACGAAATCGAGGGGATGTCCGGTTATGATATTGGTTTTCATAATCGTGTGGAGAGGTTTTTGCATATCCTCTTTAAAATCCTCGGTTCTAAATATTGAGGGGGAAGCATCACGGATGTCACGATCACTGATAAGACCAACGAGATGGTTTTCATGATTAACAATTGGGATATGCCGAATTCGTTTCTCTTGAATTAATAATAAGGCGGTTTGAATGGTATCCGTTTCCGTTAGTGAGATAATCTCTTTTTTCATGATTTTTTCAACAATCATTTCTACTCCTCCTCATGGTTTATAAACCGTTTAATACATGAATCGGTTCATAAATCTAAGCTGGTCGAATTTTTGAATGGATTCGGGTTCAACTCGTTTACCGATTCTTGCCATTAGACAATTTGCAGGATGCGAACTGATTTCCGGATCATCTGTTGCATAATATTCCAGTCCACCGGCACTCATCATTTTCTCCATAATTTTTCGGTAGTCCCATACATTTAATCCAGTGCCTTTTAAGTCCCAATGCCAATAATATTCTGTTGTAATGATGATGAAGTCTTCCATTGCATCGTCTGTCATGGATAGGCGGATCATGTTCTTACCAACAGAAGCTCCTCGGTAGTCTTTTATAACTTCTATTGCACCAAGTTCAATTAAGTCATCCATTTTTATCTCTGACCAGCGCTCTAGTGGATCTGGATATAAATAAGTGACATAACCAATAATCATTTCTTGCTGGCGGGCAATAATAATTCGTCCTTCTGGAAGATCGGCAATTTCAATTAATGCCTTATGCTGTTGTGCTGGCGGTCGGAAAGCAACCAATCCTTCATGGAAATCATATGACTTTAATTTTTCAGAAGAAACGGGTCCTTCAATGATTAGAGTCCCTCTAACTGTTTCTAATTCCATGGAATTATACGCCTTTATATGTTCCATTCTTTCACCGCCTAATGAGTATTACTTTCTATTATACATAAAAAGTAAAATCGGAATTTTAGATAACTAGTATTCTTCTGAAGTTTTTCTAATCCATTCAAAATTTGGACATATTTGTTATAGTGTTGTTTATGGATATAGTAATGGGTAGCAGGGATAGTGGGTTCTTAAAGTAAAAAATTGAGATAAATAGAATTATATACTATAATTATACTGTATAAGTCGAGAAAAGGGGGAACATTGTCTATGAAATTGGAAGCGCTGCCAGTAATTAAAGGTGAGTATAACTTACAAAATTATGATGAAAAGTACAAGCAGTTTGATTGGGTTGAGACAGAAAAAGAGTTTTCTTGGTCAAAAACTGGGAAAATTAACTTAGCTTACGAAGCGATTGACCGTCACGCGGAATCTGATAGAAAAGACAAGGCGGCCCTGCTTTATAAAGACGATAATCGGGACGAAACATATACATTCGACGAGATGAAGAATTTAAGTAACCAAGCTGCTAACGTATTAAAGAACTTTGGAGAGGTGGAAAAAGGGGACCGTGTATTTATTTTCATGCCCCGTTCACCAGAACTTTATATGGCCCTGCTTGGTACGATTAAGACGGGAGCGATAGTTGGACCGCTCTTTGAAGCGTTCATGGAAGGGGCGGTTCGGGACCGATTAGAAGACAGCGGTGCAAAGGTTTTGATCACTACACCAGAATTATTGCCCCGTGTACCGGTAAGCGATCTGCCTGAACTGAAACATATTTTTCTTGTCGGGGATAATATTGAGGAAAAGGATAACCTGCATGATTTCTCTGCTAAATTAAAACAAGCAGATACGGCGTTTTCAATAGAATGGGTAAATCGTGAGGATGGATTAATTCTTCATTATACATCCGGTTCTACAGGAAAGCCTAAAGGCGTTCTGCATGTTCATAATGCCATGATCCAGCATTATCAGAGTGCAAAATGGGTGCTTGATTTAAAAGAAAATGATATCTATTGGTGCACCGCTGATCCTGGATGGGTAACTGGGACATCTTATGGAATTTTTGGACCATGGCTGACTGGAACGACAAATGTTATCGTAGGAGGCCGTTTTAAACCAGAATCATGGTATAAAACTATTCAGGATTATGGGGTAACTGTTTGGTATAGTGCACCTACTGCCTTCCGCATGTTGATGGGCGCAGGTGATGAAATCGTCGAGAAATATAATTTGAGTTCTCTTCGTCATGTATTAAGTGTAGGAGAACCGCTTAACCCTGAAGTTGTTCGTTGGGGAATGAAAGTTTTTAATAAACGAATTCATGATAATTGGTGGATGACCGAGACAGGAGCTCAGATTATCAGCAATTATGCTTGCATGGAAATCAAACCGGGATCAATGGGAAAACCACTTCCAGGAATCGTGGCAGCAATTGTAGATGATCAAGGAAATGAACTTCCTCCCCACCGGATGGGGAATCTGGCCATTAAAAAAGGCTGGCCATCAATGATGCATACGATTTGGAATAACCAAGCTAAATATGAATCTTATTTTATGCCGGGCGGTTGGTATGTATCTGGAGATTCTGCTTATATGGATGAAGAGGGATACTTCTGGTTTCAAGGGCGGGTTGATGATGTGATTATGACCTCAGGAGAGCGTGTAGGTCCCTTTGAGGTAGAAAGTAAGCTAGTGGAGCACCCCGCTATTGCGGAAGCAGGTGTTATCGGCAAACCTGATCCGGTCCGTGGTGAGATTATTAAAGCATTCATCGCTCTCCGTGACGGGTATGAACCAACGGAAGAGCTGATTGAAGAAATCCGCCAATTCGTAAAACAAGGCTTGGCTGCACACGCAGCACCAAGAGAAATTGAATTCCGTGATAAGCTGCCGAAAACAAGAAGCGGAAAGATTATGCGCCGCGTCTTAAAAGCTTGGGAACTAGATCTGCCAACCGGAGATCTATCAACCATGGAAGACTAAAACGACAAACAAAGAAAGAGGCTTCCCTGATGGGAAGCCTCTTTCTTGTTACTCATCTGTATCGTCATCATCAACTTCTTCAGATTCGTCTGCAGGATCAGACTCCTCTTCTGCGTTCTCTTCTTGGGAATCTTCTTCAGAATCAACAGCTGGTTCTGTAGGGGTGGTCTCAGGTGCTTTCTTTGTACTGCCTGTTTGAATTATAATCTGGGTGGACATAGCAGATTCATTGCCCGCTATATCTACTGCAGTGACGTAATAGCTCCCTGAACCACTGCTGTAGCTGAGCTTTTCTCCAGCTCGGATACTTGCAACCTTTTGTCCGCCGTTATAAACGCGATATCCGACTACATCCCCTTCAGAATGAGATCTCCAAGCTATGGATTGCCCAGTCTGATATATCTCTGGAGGAGCAGGAACTTTTCCATTGTCGTTAAGTACAGCGTTTGGCACAACAATGTTTTTCCAACTGCTATTCATAGAAGCCAAAATAGTTGGATCGACAAGATATTTTCCGCCAATCTTATTAAAAAAGTCTGAATTAAGTACGTAACCATTGGTTGTAAATTCATCTGGGGTAGCAGGAAGCGCAGTATATTGCTTAGTACCGACTTGTACGTACCTTCCAGTTATAAAGCTATCATCTGTCTCATTTGGAACAAATTTTGCATTAAATAAGTCTGTAGAAGCCATTCCTGCTGCAGAGCAAGAATTTGAGGCAAGGAGACCTGATACTGCACAGACAGAACGACGGACAATTCCTCCAGGCATTTCAAATCGTTCAGCTGGATCAACAAGCTTTGGCTTGACTTGGTAAGCAGCATTCATTAAATCAGCCCATAGATATATATTCCGCTTACTATAGGAGAGTCCTTTATAAGTTTGTTCCAGCGGTTTTGGCGTGTCATAACCCATCCATGTTCCAAAGGTTACATTAGGATTAGTTGCGACGAACCAGGCATCCTTATAATCTTGACCTGTCCCAGTCTTTCCTGCCCAGTCAGAAGAAAAGGCGAGTCGGTTACTTAAGGATGCCGCTGTACCGCTGGTTATGACATCACGCATCATATCTAATGTAAGATAAGCGGTTTGTGGTGAAAATACATCGACTGGCTTTGTTTTGTGTTTATAAACAACTTTGCCATCCTTTGTTTCAATTTTATCAATCATGTAGGCATCAACAAAGTCGCCATTATTAGCAAACGTCGAATAGGCATTCACATTTTCTTCTACTGTCACGCCCTCGCTTAGTGCTCCGAGTGACATCGATGGATTCACGTAATCTGCTTCAACTAGTGAAGTAAAGCCCATTTTTTTCAAGTAATTAGCCGGACGTTGATTAATAATGTCCATGTAAAAGATGGCTGCAGGAACATTATGCGATTTTTTCAGTGCTTCACGAGCAGTTGTTAACCCTGTATAACTGCCCCCGTAATTCTTAGGAGGCCATGACCCGATTTGGATGGGCACATTGACAGAGATAGAGGCAGGAGAGATCTTGCCTAACTCAATGGCTGGTGCATAGACGAGCAGTGGTTTCATGGTCGATCCATTTGGACGCTTAGCTGCAGTTGCATGATTCAATTGTTCCCGTGAATAATCCCGGCCGCCTACAAAGCTAAGAATCTTACCCGTTTTATTTTCAATAAGGATGGCTCCGGTTTCCACTGGTTGATCAATAACCTTTGATTCTTTTGTTTCTGAATCTGTTATTCTCTGTTTTTTTGTATTCCCATAGTACTGGTAATTTTTCGCAACTTTTTGCATTTTATTATATATTTTTTTATCTATCGTTGAATAGATTTTATACCCGTTTTGATGAAGCTTACGATTTGCTATCGTCGTATACTGATCTTTTAAGTCTTTATCTTTTTCAAGGTCTTTTTCATCGTAGCCGGCTTCTTTTGCAAAGATGGTTGTGAGAATTTCTACGGAACGCTTTTCAATTTCATAAGTAACCCAAGGGTATTCATCATAGGGTTGTGGTTGAGGTCCTATGAAATCCTTTACAAGGTCATAAGCTAATGCTTCTTTATATTCTGCATCAGTGATATATCCGCCATCGAACATTCTCTTTAGAACCGTTTTCATTCGATTCAGACCTGGTTCGAGATTTGTTTTCAATTCTCCTTTTTGGGTATATGGAGTATAGCCAAAGGGACTTTGAGGCAGCCCGGCAATAAAAGCAGACTGCGGGAGATTAAGCTTTTTAGCTTCTATTCCAAAAAGCCCTTCTGAGGCAGCTTGAACGCCTGCAATATTTTTACCAGATGAGTTTCTGCCAAATGTTGAGATATTAAGATAGGTTTGAAGTATTTCTTCTTTCTCAAAGAACTTTTCAACCCGAAGCGCAAGCAGTATTTCTTTTGCTTTCCGCTCGAAAGATACCTCATTCGTTAGTATTTGATTCTTAATTAATTGCTGTGTCAACGTACTTCCGCCTGATTGGACAGAGGCGTTTGTCATTTCTTGAAAGATTGCACGCATAATGGCTTTTGGTACAACACCCTCATGCTCATAGAAATATTCATCCTCTGTGGCTATGATGGCGTCAGTAAGATGTGTTGACATTTGGTTTAATAAAACTTCTTCACGTTCCAAATCAGATGTGAGTTTGCCGAGATAAACCTTATTGGCAAAATAGATTTCTGAGGTTTCTTCATAATTGTATAAATCTTTTTTTAGGTCTGTTTTTGATCGGATGGGCTCTTCTTTAACAAGTGCAGCGAAGTAACCAGCTCCAACGCCTCCTGCAAATGAAAAACCGAGTATCAGTGTAAGTATGAATAAAAGCGTTAAATTCCAGACAACTTGGTATGTAATCCTTGAGTATTTTTTTGTTCGCTTGTCCTTGAAAAAATCAAAAAAAGGACGCAGACGTGTCTGTTTATTTCTTTCGTTATTTTTCATCGTATCAAACCCCCTGAAATCACATACATTATAGCATATAAGCCCATTTGGGAATGACTACTTTTTAATATTTTCCATAAAAATGTCAGATAAAGTTGACAGCTGTCACTATATATGATAAAAATTTATTATCTTAAAATTTAATAATGTAAAGCGATGATAGGATTAAGTAGCAAAGCTATCCCTGTTTTAGAGAGCCGGTGGGAGCTGAAAACCGGTACATATAGCGTGGTGAATTACGTCCTGGAGCATTTGCTGTGAACCATATAAATTTAGCAGCAAACGGCTGATGGCCGTTATTCAGTTTAAGCGGAGGACAGGTAAGTTTTGTTCTCAAGTTGGGTGGTACCGCGAATTTATTCGTCCCTTCATTTTATGAAGGGGCTTTTTTGTGTTTGTTTGCGGCATATAAAGGAGGAAAATCGCATGGAACTTATTAAAGACCTCGAATGGAGAGGGATTATTTATCAACAAACAGATGAGACCGGTCTAACGGATCTGTTAGAAAAAGAAAAATAGCATTATATTGCGGGGTAGATCCTACTGCGGATAGTATGCATATAGGACATTTATTGCCATTCCTCACTTTGCGTCGATTCCAAAAACATGGTCACCGTCCTCTTGTGTTAGTTGGAGGAGCTACAGGACTTATCGGTGATCCATCTGGTAAAAAAGAAGAAAGACAGCTTCAAACACTAGATCGGGTGCTTCATAATGCGGATTGTATTAAAAATCAATTAACCCAAATTTTTGAGTTTGACGGAGATAACGGTGCAGTCATGGTAAATAATTATGACTGGATTGGCAAAATTGATATGGTTACTTTCCTCCGCGACTATGGAAAATATATTGGGATCAACTATATGCTTGCCAAGGATACGGTTGCTTCACGTTTAGAAACTGGCTTATCCTTTACGGAATTCGCGTATACCATTCTGCAGGGAATAGATTTTAATCATTTGTATGATCATCACAGCTGTAAGCTCCAAATTGGCGGAAGTGATCAATGGGGCAATATCACGACAGGACTAGAAATGATTCGTAAATCGCACGATGGAGATACGAAGGCGTTCGGAATGACTATTCCTCTTGTAACTAAATCAGATGGTACGAAGTTTGGGAAGACAGAAGGCGGCGCAATATGGCTGGATCCAGAAAAAACATCACCATATGAGTTCTACCAGTTCTGGATTAATACAGCGGATACCGATGTAGTCAAATACTTGAAATTCTTTACCTTCTTAGAGCGCGAGGAAATTGAAGCTCTTGAGGAATCAGTAGCTTCAGAGCCGCATTTGCGAAAAGCACAAAAGAAATTAGCAGAAGAGATGACGAGACTAATCCACGGTTCAGAGTCCCTTGAACAAGCGATTAGAATATCTGCAGCATTATTTAGTGGAGCTGTTAATACGTTAAGCGCAGCAGAAATCAAACTTGGATTCAAAGATGTTCCGACTTATGAACGTGAGAGTTCTGATGAGATTGGCTTAGTGGAACTTTTAATTGAAGCCAAGATTTCTCCTTCAAAAAGACAAGCGCGAGAAGATATCCAGAATGGTGCCATTTCAATTAATGGTGAAAAAGTAACTGACGTTGCATATACGGTAAGTGATAATGATAAAATTGAAGGCGAATTCCTGTTAATTCGTCGAGGTAAAAAGAAATACACTCTCATTAAGTAATGAATAGATGAAAACAACGCGCACTGATTGATAATCAGTGCGCGTGTTGTTTGTAGAAAAAAGAAGTTTTTAAAATGGGGCTGTTGATTGCCTTTCCAGGCGCTCGCTTTCCGCGGGCGGGCGGTGAGCCGCATCAAAGCTTACGCTCCTGCGGGGTCTCACCTGTCCCGCTGTTCCCGCAGGAGTCTTCACGCCTTCCAATCCAATCAACCGGTTTTCTAAATTTAATTTGGATTTTAATCCGATGTCTAAATTGAAACCTGAGCAAACAAATTCATTTTTTATTATCCTAAGAATAGAATACGAAGTTTCTCTGGCTTAATTTGTTTGTTTCACAAATTCCATAAACACTTGCCAATTAAAAAAGAAGACTGTAGACAAGCTCGATTTCCCTCGAGTTTGTCTACAGTCTGAACGCACATTGATTCAGTTTATGAGTAAGAAAAAAACCCCATCCGAGGATGGGGTCAAACCTATTAACGAGAGTAGAATTCAACGATTCTCTCAACCCTTGATATATCAACGTTTGAAATAGTATTATTCAAAATTGGCCCCAGTTTTGGCCCCAATTAGACTTTCAGAGAATAACTGAACGGATTCTTCTTCTAAATCTAAAAATGTATGACCGTATATGTCAAGAATCATTTGTGGTGTATTTCCTAGCCGTTCCGCGACGACCTTTAAACTTGCCCCACGTTTACCTTGGCTAAGGAGAAGTGTAGCGTGCGTATGCCTTAATCCATGTGGTGTAATAGGCTTTAAATTAGCTTTTTTTATTATACGTCTTAGTGAATAAACGATACTGTTATCTGTGATTGGATTGCCTGTTTGATAAGAGATGAATATGAAGTCGTTATTATTGAAATGGTGTCCAAATTTTAGTCTTGTTTCCTTATACCATTTCTTATATGTTTTCAACTGTTGGATTAAGATATCGTCATTAGGATGGTACGGTAACTGTTTTTAGTTTTAGGTGATCGTACGCCTTTATTGTCTCTAGTCCGTTCCACTGTAAGTGTTCTATTAGAGAAGTCAATATTGTTCCAATGAAGACCACATGCTTCTCCACGACGCAATCCGGTATAAGCCAAGAGTAAAAAAACAGTGTAATTAGTGATATTCTCATGCTCTTTTGCAGTTGATAATAACGTGTTCAACTCATGCGCTTCTAAAAAATTTTCATTTTTACTGGTTCCTGTTGAAATAAGTTCTGTCTTTTCATCGCGAATCCCTAGCCTTTGTTTGAAAAAAATATCTACCCTAACGGTTCAGAGTGTAGTTATTATTTATACAAGTTTTGAAGACTATATAGGAGGTAGTTGTTCTCTATTAGGTTGTGAGCTGTCTTAAAAGAGTCTTTTTACCTTAAGGATATTTTGTTCATACCGATAAGTTGAATTATATTAACAAGACGGTCCTTTTGCCTTCTCTTCCACTAACGGGGCAGATTAGCTCTCTTTTTGTTTACCTTGCTCCCTATGGTTTTCTCCGTAAAGCACATCTAAATGGTTTGTGTGTCTTAAGACCCATTCATGCATTGACATCAATAGTGGGATTAATCCTTTTCCATATTTGGTTATTGAATATTCAACTTTTGGAGGAACTTATGCGTATATCTTACGGTTTATTATATCGTGATATGCCAATTCTCTTAGTTGAGTAGTCAGCATTTTTTTCGTTATATCTGGAATAAAGCGTTGCAGTTCACTAAAGCGTAGTGTCCCGTTATCAATAATATGAAAATGATTGAAGACATTCAAGAAGCGTACAGTTACAGTTGCGGAATGGGTAAAAACAGCGAATCCATAATAAATAAATGAGTCAATAGAACATTTTTTATTGACTCATTTATTTACTTGAAAATATATAGACATCTATGTATAATGAAAAACATGATAAAATATGACACAGCATCAATGGTTGGAAAGATTAGAGACGGAGTAAACAATTTGATTTTGTCGGAGCTTAACAAACACGGGGTAGAGGGGATTGCCCCTTCCCACGGGGATATTTTAGTGTGCCTTTACAAAAAAAATGGCTTACCCGTGAAGGAACTGGCTGAAAAAATCCATCGCACTCAACCGACAGTAACAGTATTAATTGATAAGCTACAGAAACTAGGGTTTGTAGAGAGAAAAAAGAGTAAGGAGGACAGCAGAATAACTTTAATCAATCTTACGGAAAAGGGAACCCAGCTTGAACCAATATTTCGTGAGATCTCAGAAAAAATAAACACGGTCATTTATGGCGGTTTAACGAACACCGAAAAAGAACAGTTGGAACATTTGTTAGAAAAAATCCTAAAAAGATTTTAAATTTTTTTGACTTAATATATAGACATCTATGTAATCGGTATTTTTATAAGGGAATAATAAAGTAAACAAATGCTAAAAGAGGAGAGGTAACATGATTCGATTTGAACAAGTATCAAAAAAATATCCTAATGGGACCTTTGCCGTAAAGTCTTTAGATTTAGAGATAAAGAAAGGTGAATTTTTTATTTTAATCGGTCCCAGTGGCTCTGGAAAAACAACTACATTAAAAATGATCAATCGCCTCATTGATTTATCAAAAGGTTGGGTTTGGATTAATGGGAAGAAAATTAGCGACTATGATATCAATGAACTTCGTTGGAATATTGGATATGTTCTTCAACAAATTGCGCTTTTCCCACATATGACAATTGCTGAAAACATTGCAGTTGTACCAGAATTAAAAAATTGGAGCAAAGAAAAAGTTGCTGCTCGTGTGGATGAATTGCTTAAAATGGTAGGTCTTGATCCAAAAGAATATCGAAATCGAAAACCTAGTGAACTTTCAGGCGGACAACAGCAACGAGTAGGTGTAATAAGAGCTTTAGCAGCCGACCCAGAAATCATCTTGATGGACGAACCGTTTAGTGCACTTGATCCATTTAGCCGGGAAAAATTCCAGGCTGATATGCTTGAAATTCAACGAAAACTTAAAAAGACAATAGTTTTTGTCACACATGATATGCAAGAAGCTTTAAAGCTTGGGGACCGTATTTGTCTGATGAAAGATGGTGAAATTGTTCAGGTTGGAACTCCACATGAATTCTTAACTAATCCTGTGAATGATTTTGTGCGTGAATTTGTTGGCAGCCGAAAATTATCGATTAATTTGAATGAACTTATTACACCTGTTCCAGTAGGAGAAGGATTTTTACCTGATACTAAAACCATTTCCTTATCAACTCCAGTAGATGAGGTATTAGAACACCTAGCATCGTTTGAACAAATTACAGTAGAAGAAAATGGAAAAGCAATCGGGAATATCAGCCGACAAAATGCAATGAAGGTAATGTCACGATATTTGAGAGAGGGGGGGCAAATTCATGAGTAATTTGATAAGTGTCTTGTCAGATAGGAAATCTCAGCTTTTGAACGCTCTTTTGCAGCATATAGAATTATCGTTAATCGCTCTTTTTTTCTCATTGATTATTGCGATACCACTAGGTATTTATTTAACACGAAAACAAAGAATTGCGGAATATATCATTGGCATTACTGGAGTGCTGCAAACCATTCCTTCTTTAGCTTTGTTAGGTCTTTTGATCCCGCTTTTTGGAATAGGGACCGTCCCTGCTATTATTGCGTTGGTCGCTTATGCACTGCTTCCTTTGTTACGCAATACCTACACAGGTATAAAAGAAATAGACCCGTCTTTATTGGAAGCTGCGAGTGCAATGGGAATGAACGGGAGAAAAAGACTGCTTAAAGTCGAGCTTCCAATAGCAATGCCTGTCATCATGGCTGGTGTTCGAACCGCTACTATTCTCATTATCGGTACTGCAACAATTGCAGCACTGATTGGAGCAGGTGGATTAGGCGATATCATTTTGCTAGGGATTGACCGGAATGATTATTCTCTTTTAATCTTGGGAGCTGTGCCATCAGCACTTTTAGCTATTATATTTGATCTTTTGCTTCGAAAACTTGAAGGAATTTCTTTCAAAAAAATGATAGTTGCCTCTGGTGCCTTTGCATTGATTACCATCCTAATCATTGGTTCGATTGTTGGTCCGGCGCTTTTTCACAAAGAGCAAAAGTCGATTATTATATCTGGTAAGTTCGGTACAGAGCCGGAAATTCTAGACTATATGTATAAATTGCTTTTAGAAGAAAATATAGACTTAAAAGTAGAGTTAAAGCTAGGTTTAGGTCCTACATCATTTGTTTTCAATGCATTAAAATCGGAGGAAATTGATATTTACCCTGAATTTTCAGGAACTGTCATTTCTGATTTATTGAAAGAAGACTTAGTAAGTACAATCAGAGAAGATGTATTCAAACAAGCAAAAGAAGGGATGGCTAGGGAATTCAATATGGTTTTGCTAGACCCAATGGAATACAACAATACCTATGCATTAGCCGTACCGAAAGATTTTGCAGAAAAATATCAGTTGAAAAAGATTTCTGACCTCGTGAAGGTTCAGCAATATGTAAAAGCTGGATTTGACCCTGAGTTTGCCGACAGAATAGATGGGTATCCAGGCTTGTCAAAAGAATATGGTTTGCATTTTGATTCCATTGCAACGATAGACCCATCCGTTAGGTTTCAAGCCATAAATACAGGTAAGCTAAATCTTGTTGTAGTTTATTCAACAGAAGGTGAAATTGAAAAAAATCATCTGGTTGTCCTAGAAGATGACAAAAATTTCTTCCCGCCATACCAAGCTTCACCATTATTAAGAGGGGAAACGATTAATCAATACCCGGAAATCGTACCAGCATTAAATAAACTTGCCGGTAAGATCACAGATGATGAAATGCGGAGAATGAACTATGAAGTTAGCGTTGAAGGAAAAAGCGCAGAATCGGTCGCAAGAGACTTCTTAATGAAGTCAGGTCTTCTGAAAGAAAATAAATAATTCATAAGGGAGAAATTCGAAAATGAAAGCAGTTGTATTGGAAAAACCCTGTAGAGCAGATGAATTAGTTGTACAAGAAGTACCCATTCCAACAGTGAAACCGGGGTGGATACTGATAAAAGTTAAAGCGTTTGGAATCAACCGGTCAGAGATTTTTACGAGACAAGGGGATTCACCATCAGTAAAACTCCCCCGAATCATTGGAATCGAATGCGTAGGAGAAATTGAAGATCCATCAGATAGTTCTTTTCAAAAAGGTCAACGGGTCGTATCCCTGATGGGTGGACTTGGGCGTGAGTTTGATGGGAGTTATGCGGAATATGCGCTTATTCCAACCTCACAGGCTTATCCGATTGACAATGATATGGACTGGGTGGAATTAGCAGCCATCCCTGAAATGTATTACACAGCCTATGCCTCCCTTTTTGATGCGCTTCAGCTTAAAAAGGGAGAAACTCTGCTGATCCGTGGAGGAAGCAGCTCTGTTGGACTAGCAGCATTGCAACTTGCTAAAAGTGTCGGTGCTACTGTGATTTCCACTACACGCAACACAAACAAAATGGAATTTTTAAAGGAATATGGTGCTGATTTTGTGTTACTTGATGATGAAAGTTTTTCAGAACAACTTTTCTCCTTTTTTCCAAATGGCGTAAATAAGGTACTAGAATTGGTGGGTACAACCACATTGAAACATTCGCTGAAATTACTTTCTGAACACGGAATCTTATGCATGACCGGTATTTTAGGCGGAGAGTGGTTGTTGGAAAACTTTGAGCCTATGATGGATATTCCTTCTGGTACGTATTTTACACAGTTTGACAGTGGAGCAAATTTTAAAGAGAAATTGCTTATAGAACTGTTCGACCATATTGAACAACATAAAATTAACGTTCCAATTGCAAAAGTTTTCCCACTCGATGAAATCGATAAGGCACATCTCTTGATGGAAAGCAATGTGGCTAACGGAAAAATTGTTGTTGTTAATTCTTGATAATACTGTGTTTGAGTTAAGTACAGGAATCGAAACCGACCTATCCATAAAGTAAGGAAGGGCGGTTTTTAGATAACTAGTATTGTGAAGTAAAAGGAGGGTTTATACCATGCATCAGACATTTCAGGCGAGCATAGAAAGAGCAAAAAAGACATTGGAAGATGCCGAATATGTTCTATTAGGCGGTGGAGCAGGTTTATCCGCTGCTGCGGGTATAACACATATAGCGGGAAAAGATTTACAGCCATCTGGTATCTGGTCCATGATTTAAAATTCTTGTTCTGGTAGGTGAGTAGATGAAAACGTGGTTAGCAAAGCACCGTGCCAAGTCGGAACTGATGAAGGCTTTTCGAAATGGTGAAATAAGAATCCTATTCATACGGTCAGTCCAATTCCGGACTTGTCTATCCAAAAATTCAAAATGTATCTTTTGACTATAAGAAAAAAACGCTCACGTATGTTTTTATCCTTCCCACCGGAATGGATCCAAAGGAAATCAAGAAAAAGGAATACTGCTTCAAACAGGTATTTGGGGAACGAATCGAGGTAAAGGGAGACGCCAAGACATTCATTCTTACGGTCTTTACTGCTCCTATTCCTACTCTCATCCGTTATACGGTCGAACGCTTCAAAGAACAGGCGGACTTGGCGAAACTGCCGATTGTATGCGGAGTGGATATGAATGGGCTGAACATGGTTTATGACATGGTGGATCATCCTCACTTATTGATAGCTGGGGAAACGGGATCGGGAAAGTCAACCCAGTTGCGCTCCATTCTCACGTCGCTCATTACAACGGTAGACCCTGACTGTCACTTTAGGAGATAATTTGCACTTATTTTAAGTGCTATTTTGCACATGCAACTTTAAAACCCAGCTACCTTCATAAAAGAAGATTAGCTGGGTTTCTTCATTTTTATTGTTTTTCTAAATAACGATAAATCGTTGTTCGAGATACGCCCCATTTTTCAGCGACGTCTTTAATTGGTGTACCATTTTCAATTAGTGACTTCATCATTTCAATATCTTTCGGTTTTTCAGGACGTCCACCAAGGCGCCCACATGATTTAGCTGCAGCTCGTCCTGCAGCCGAACGTTCCTCAATTAAATTCCGCAAATGCCGCAAATAGATGAAACATCAATTGGCCTGTAGCAATACTCGTTCCAATTGTTGTAGGCGTGCTACACCATCTAAACCGAAATTGATAACATCAATCCCGCGTACAAGGCAACTATAAAATTTACTGCGAATACCAGTCCTAAATAGGGTTTTGTTTTTTAAAACTAAAAATAATCATTGTCAAAAATACGAAGGAAATTATTATTAACAATATGGTTTGAAAAGATGGAATGAACTGTATGTGCAACGGAGCAATAACATCTTTATTTAATAACCATTCTACCCAAGGAGAGGCTCCTTCGGAACTTACTGTTAGATCAATTTCATGAGGAGGCATTAGCGTTCCCAAAACACCTGTAAAATAGAAAACAATCATCAGTAAAATACTTTCACCAATTAGCCAAGGACGTGGATTGAAAGACGAAAGTTTCATTGTTTTTTTTACAAGAAACCCGTTAACAAATGCAAAAGCGACAACAGGTATGATACTAATATGTTTGAGAAGCAGCATCTGCCCGTAAGGCAAAACCCAAGACTTCATATAATTGTTTGGTTCCACAAAAGAAAACATTATAATAAACCCACTTATTAAAACTATGACTATGCAGACAAGAGCAAATGGTGTAAACCAGCGTAAAAACTTTAACCAATTGGACTGATTCCTTGCGAACCAAGAAACATGGATAAGTATGCCTGTCCATAATGAGACAATTAAAAAATGTGTCGTGTGAGAGAACAAACCCGACCAAAAAGACAACGATGCACTATGGCTAGCATAACCTACTCCAAGGAACATAAGGAATAACAAAAATGCCTGTAAATATTTCGACCCTTGTACATAGATGGTCATCCATAATAACGTCGCCATAAAACCTATGAAAGTCCAGGCTTTTCCTACCTGAAATTCAGTAAATGCGGACAAGATTGCTTGTTGTAACCCAACACCTTCCTTAAAAAAGAAGATAACTTGCACGATGGGTCCTAATGTAAAGAAAATAATACCAAGAGTTGAAAGAAGCAAAATAGGTTTTGGTATACTAATCTTTGGCTTATTTTCTTCGGGTACAAATTGTAGCGCAACATGCCCCGCAAGAATTGAGAACAAAATATAGTTTCCAAATTCAGAAAAAGGAATAAGTATATTTATCATTTACGCATTTTCCTGAACAGCAAACCTACACCCAAGCCCAAAATAACCAAAAGAAGTACAGTGATGATTGTTGTTATTGTATTGGATGAGGTTTGATCTTCCTTTTGCACCTCTCCTTTATCCTGCTGTTCATTCTGTTGTTTGTTTTCTTCTGCTTTTGGTTGTGCTTTTTCTTTTTCTTCGTGTATGTGTTCCATTTGTACAGTGAATGAAACCTTGCCAGAAATGGGATGTCCATCCTCCCCCGATATAGTCCAGTCAATGATATAAGAACCATTTTCAAGTGGAGCAGAAAGTGTTCCAACCATTTCCTTGTCTTGTACCTGAACTTGAGAAAGTGAAACCTCTTTACCATCTTTCGTTACCTTCATGGTGCTTAAATCCTCAATAGAACCTGCAAAATTTAGAATAATTTCATTAAGTTCCTCGGTAACAATTTGCCCTTCTTTAGGGTTGGATGAAGAAAGTTCAGTATGTGCATTTGCTATGGTAGGGACCGATATGAACATACATATCAACATAAAGAGTAGCTTTTTCATTTTTATGATCTATCCTTTCTTGTTGGCTGTTATTTTTCTATACAACCGATTCATCATAACATTCCTATCCTCTACAATTTCGAAAGTGTTTTCGACAATTTTGTAAACATCATAAAAGTCAATTCCTATATCTGTTCCAATTACTTTTATTATTGGGCGTAATATTCTCTGCCCCGCCCTCATCTTTTTATTTTTTGAAACAAATTTATCAAACACCAAAAATGTGCCACTTTTCTTTAATACTCTTCCCATCTCCTTTATTGTTTTTTCAGGATCAGGTACAACCGTAAGAATTAAGTTGATGAGATTCATTGTAAAATGGTCAAATAATCATTAGAATATTTGATTAATTTATAGCATGGTCATTACACTGGTTTGGGGCGACTCATTTTACCTAAAAATTTTACGATTAGTATGTGACGATGTGGATAAATGACCGGGGCTTCACCTATACTAAAAGATTAGTCATGGACACAAAAGAGGGTCAACCTACTTACATTACCATCATATATACCCTAATGAATATATTTGGTACAATCATAGAAATGCTAGAATTAATTCTTCGTCACAAAAAAACATAGGATTATTTAATCCCATGTTTTTCAATACTTACATTTTATTTAAATTACATTTAGGAGGCTGACTGTTATGGAGGACAACAAGGATAACATGAAAAATGAGCCAACTCCTTTAGAGGATTTGGACGAAGAAACACTATTTATTGTCTCCCAGACATTTAAAGCTTTAGCGGATCCAACTAGAGTGCGTATCCTTAATTTATTATTTTATGGGGAGTATTCAGTGAATGAAATTGCTGATAAGCTTTCCTTACTGCAATCCACGGTTTCACACCAGCTACGTTTCCTTAAAAATTTACGTTTGGTAAAATTCAGACGTGAAGGAACCTCTCTTTATTACACCCATGACGATGAGCATGTCATGGGTATCTTAAGACAAACCATAGAACATGCCAATCATCATTAATTACATGTCCCGTGTGGGCTTGGGCATCCGTTATCTGCCTGTTCAGCCTGAATTGTACTATGCTCTATCCCAAAATCATCGTGAAGAATGGATTGCGCTTGGCGAAGTATCTCGTCATGCTTTCCTTCTTCTGTTATCGCCATGTGACAGCTCAACATCGGCATTTCGGAAGTAATGGACCAAATATGCAGGTCATGTACGTCGGTAACAAATGGAATCTTTTGAAGAGTTTCTTTTACCTGATTTACATCTATCTGTGAAGGCGTTCCTTCCATCAATACATGAAATGATTCCTTAGTCACTCTCCACCCACTAATGATAATAAGGATTGAAACAATAACGCTGGCGATTGGATCCGCGATTCCCCACCCAAAAAACATAATGAGTAGTGCTGCAACAATTGCACCTACTGACCCAAGCATGTCTCCTAACACATGTATAAATGCGCTTCTTACATTTAAGTTTTCATCCTTGTCGCCTTTCATTAAAATCCAAGCGGCAAGAATATTTACAAGAAGCCCAAGTGACGAAATGAGTAACATCCCCATACTTTGCACTTCTGGTGGATTCATGAACCGGTGGTACGCTTCGTAAAAAATGTACAGTGATATTAGAATCAGTGTTATCCCGTTTAATGCAGCTGCAATAATTTCGAAACGTCTATAACCAAATGTTTTTGCCCTACTTGCTTTTCTTTCACCCAACTTTATGGCAAAAAAACTTAGACCCAAGGCAGCGGCATCACTCAGCATATGACCCGCATCCGATAACAACGCCAAACTATTTGTTACCAACCCACCAATTACTTCAATAACCATAAAAGTTGCAATTAAAAGAAACGCCCATAATAACGCTTTTTTATTTCCTGAGCTATGGCTATGACCGTGGCTGTGTGAATGCCCGTGATGATTCCCCATGTTATCACTCCTATTTAATATATGAATATATGCTCATATATATTATGTAGTATTGATTAAAAAAAGTGCAACACTCTTTATCTATACCCTTTTTTATAAGAAATGATAGGTATTAAATTGAATTTGATTTTGTAAAGATGCACGAATTACTGTATAAAAAAACTTTAATCTGCAGAATGAGGTAATTCTAATATATTTTGAGTTGGAATCCCTTTAAGAGTTGTTTTTGAAAGAAGCCGGGATGCAAAAAAGTAATCCAAAAAAAATAGCTACCTAAAGTAAGCAGCTATCATCGTAGGGAAACAAACATAGGTTCCCTCATTTTTGATTAAAGAAGTATTATTTTAGAAACCGCAATCCCTCTTATACTTCTGGAGTTGGAGTTGGAGTTGGAGTTGCATATCCATTTTCGTATTTCTTATCAATTTCATCACGAATTTCTTTGATTGATTTGCCTTTACTGTAATCATTTATTGATTGGGCAGCAATCTCTAGGCATACCCCGCATTTTGTTCCATGATCGTCCCAAACCAAAGCTCCATTCTCTCTATTTTCAAAAATAAAGCAATCATAATTATTTTTATGGTTGGACGATTCCCCGCATCCGCAGTAACATGGAATATTCTCAAGCAACTCTTTGTTTTTTGCAGCCGCGGTATAAATTAGTTTCATATCCTTGGGTTTATCGCTCATGAAGTTCGGCAAGACATCTATGCTACTAGTCTCTTCTCGAATATCGTTATGAACATGATCAGCTTGACCTTCTTGCTGTTCATTTTTATCATCACCATGTTCTACATGTTTTTCTTCTTTATTCGTATTTTCTGATACAGCGCCATTACTTGAGCAAGCTGTTACTAGTACAAGTAATAGACATACAACAATAATATAAGAATGTTTAACTTTCATTTTAAATCCTTTCCACTACCAAGATAATATAAAGTGTAAACTCCATTAATAAATATAACAAGCTCTACGAGGAATCGTTCAATATATTGTCAGAATATTTATTTGAAAATTTTGTATCTCTCACTGCAATTAGCCTATTAACAATAAGAAAATACTTCCGATAAAGAAAATGTACAATCCTAAACGCACTCCTGTTTTAGGTAATTACTCATAGGATGGTGTATTAATGAATAAGAGTTTATTAAGACTAAGCATCGTGTTTGCCTTAGTCTTGTGCTTTGAAATGTCGAGTTTAGTATCACAAACGCAAGCAGCCGCTGCCACATTTAAAGTAAACACTGATACCATAAATGTTCGATCAAAACCTGGTACCCAGTATTCGACCATTGGCAAACTTAAACGAGATCAAATTGTCAGTGTTTTGGAACAAAAGAACAACTGGTCAAAAATTACATATGGTAAAGGTTACGGATGGGTATACTCTCAGTATCTTAAACCTAATACATGGACAGGTTATGTAAATGGCACATCGTTAAATTTGCGAAAAACTACTAGTACAAAGAGCACTAGTCTTGCCTATTTAGCTAAGGGAACTTCTTTGACGGTTGAAGGAATACAAGGAAGTTGGCTTAAAGTTTATGTACCTAGTAAAAAACTAAGGGGATGGGTTTCTTCCAAATACGTTTCAAAAAAAGCTGAGCCAGTTAAAACAACACCTGTTCCAAATAACAGTTTAGGAACCTATTATAATATCGCAAGCTCATTAAACGTACGATCTGCGCCGACGCTTTCAGGCAAGGTATTGTTTACAATAACTAAAAACACAACTGTCCAATTATTAGAAAAAAACGGTACATGGGGAAAAATAAAATCATCTAATGGTACTGGATGGGCATCCCTCACTTACTTAAGTAAAAACAAGGTAACAGTTCCTGTTTCCACTCCTCTAAATTCCTTCGTAAAAGGAAAAGTAATTGTTCTTGATGCAGGTCACGGGGGACAAGACCCAGGAACAAGTGGAAAGGAAAACTTTGAAAAAAGTTTATCATTAAAAACAACGGAAGCAGTATCCACTTTACTATCTCAAGCTGGGGCTAAGGTTATATTAACAAGAGAAAGTGATACTTACCTAACCCTTGAGCAACGCGTAGCAATTAGTGAAAAATACAATGCACATGCTTTTATTAGCATTCATTATAATGCGGCAGGATCTACGAGCAGTGGAATCATGTCTTTTTACTACAAGTCTTCTAAAGATTTACAATTAGCTAAATCCATTCAAGAAGGTATGATTGGGTCAACCAACATGAAGGATTTGGGTGTTCGTTACGGTAATTTCCATGTAATTCGAGAAAATGATCAAGCTGCGACCCTACTGGAATTAGGCTTTTTGTCTAATCCATCAGAGGAAAAAAGAATCTCGTCAGCTACATTCCAATCCCAAGTGTCCCAAGGTATCTTTACTGGAATAAATGAATACTTCAAAAACAACCGCTGATATCTATCAGCGGTTGTTTTTAATCTCTTTGCTTTTAGTTTCCTCCATCTGAAAACAAGAAAAGAATGCCGCTATGACTGCTCTTTCACGTTTTGCTAATTTATTGAAAGTAATTATTACGCTTTAACTTTCAATAACCTTAAACTGTTTAGTGTTACAAGTAATGTTGCTCCCATATCCGCAAATATCGCTATCCATAGGGTTAACCACCCAGGCATAACTAACACCAATGCCACTAATTTAATCGCTAAAGAGAAGGTAATGTTTTGCTTGATAATTGTTAAAGCCTTACGGCTTAATTTGATGGTATATGGCAATTTACTTAGATCATCCGACATTAAAGCAAAATCTGCGGTTTCTAATGCTGTATCCGTTCCAGCGCCACCCATCGCGAATCCAACTGAAGATGCTGCAAGCGCTGGTGCATCATTCACACCATCGCCCACCATGGCAACGCTCTGGTGTTTTCCACGAAGTTCTTTAATGAAATTCAATTTATCTTCTGGAAGCAAGCTAGCACCAGACAGGGGAAAATTCGAAATCAACCTTTGGCCATTCGTCCAGCTGGACGTAGTGGCAAGCCAAGAGATTTATCAGATCGAAAGCAGCTACCTCGAGACCAATTAGATAAACAAAAATCAACGTTTTTAGCTGCACACCCGGAAGAGTATGAGCTTCATATCGGTACGATGGATCAAGAAACGTTCCAAAACTACAGGAAAAATTATGGGAAGAATGCGGTTGAAAAAGCAAGTACAGATGAAAGACCGTTGATGAATCGAAAGGCAGAGGGTCCAACAGCTAATCAAGATAGCCTCGTTCAACTGGATGATGTACGTCGCCGTAGAGAAACAGGGGGAATTTCTAATGCTCCGTTAGCAGAACGCCCCTTGTTACAAGATTATTCTAGTGAAGTTGCAGCTTCTTCTGACAGAGAAAGAGAAGAAACTAGGGCATATTTTGAAAATAGAATGAACGCAAGGCATGCTAGACCGAAGAATAGGTCTAGCGATGAGCAGTTAAATGATGAACAAAGAAAGCAGCCTACAGAGCGACGGACAGTTGAACTTTCAACAGATCGAGAAGTATCACAAGATATCATTAATCGTGAACGATTGAATGTGAATGAAAATCGGAGAAATATAAATGATCGAGTTAACCGTCGAACGATTAGTAATGAAACGACTGAACAGACCCTAAATAATGTAAAAGAAACTAGTCATAAAACAACAAAAATCAATCGTACTATACAAGAAAATAATACCGAAAGGGAGAGTTTAACGAGAAATGTGACCAATCGTAGTGAACACACTATGCGAGAGAATACGAGTAATCAAGTCAATCGTGATCAAGTCAATACCACCATTGACCGAGAAAGTTCGAACAGCACGGATAGAGAGAGGGAGTAATTAGAGGATGAGGAGGGGTTAGTATGTTTGGTTGGGATTTTCATAATAGTAAAGCTGATCGTATGAAACTTTTTCTTTTTCTTCTGACACTCTTTCTATTAGTAGGATTTACCTTCTCAAGTATCTATCGATATATGGACAAAGGGGAAAAAGCAGAGAGTCAGCCACTTATAGGTGAAAGTGAATCAACTAATGAAGGAGAAACTTTAGACTCTCCCTACGGTGAGTCGAAGTTAATGGATTCTACTGAAGGACCAAATGAATATAATCTAACGGAACACCAAACCGATGTAAGAAGAAATGAAGCGTGACACCAACGAACGAAAAACGGAGCACCGAAAAGGTGCCCCGTTTTTCGTAGACCGTTTTTTTATGTCTCTTTCTGTGGACTCTCAACTCCCGCTTTCAGGCGACATAATCTAAAACTCCTTTTCAACAGGGAGAACTGTAAAGTTACCTGAAGCGTCCACGGTGAACAAAAGCGGTTCATCGAGGTCGGGAGCCGTCCCCATCCCGTCTTCCGTCTTCCGCCCCATTTGGATCATTAGGCCATAAATTCCTTCCGTTAACACACCGCTGGTTTGAAAATCTAGATACAAATCCATGACCCGCGGAGGGGGAACTTCATCTTGATTGAGGTCGTACAAAAAGACGAAATTGGTCACACCCACGTGATTGGTGTTATGTCGTGGCGTGGAAGCAATCAAGGTAGGAAGAAGGGTATCCATCGGTAACGATAAGGATTGTAAAAACTCCTTTTTGAGTGTTTCTTCTTGTTGTTGCTCAAACGAAAAATCTAAATAGTACGGAATGATGTCGTCGATGGGTGAGTCATAATACCCGCTCGTTTCCAAGCGATACTTCGCAATTAGGGTATCGATGAAGGCGACCACGTCAGGTTTTTGTTCGACATAGGCTCCTTTAAATTCCTGCGTAAACACATCATCGACTTCCCTGACCGCATGGGTTTCGCGGTCCACCTCGAAGGTCGCGGCGGTGTGGTACGGGTGATAAATCTCCACTTCCGCCACGTGATGCCCTAATTCTAACCAATTATTATCGGCAGTGAGGATGACATTCTTCTTTTTGATGCCATACGTGTTGGCTAAATACTGATTGACGGGGTCGGTCAGTGATTGCGGATTAAAACAGCCACTGAGCAACCCTGTTACGAGCAACAAGACAATACCTGCGCTGAGTTTGGTTCGTGTGTACATGTTTCACCTCTGTTGCAATTAAGTTAGGTTTCATATAGCAAAACATAAAGGACATCTTCCCAATGGTCATTGCTAAAGTTCCGTATGTGTAATTCCTGTTGTGTACAGGGCACTGGCACGTCTTTTGCATAGTGTCTTTAATGACCTCCATCCGTCCATTCGAGCAAAGAGTGTTAAGAATAAATGCAGATTCCTTGTTTTCGGTAAATCTCTATGGCATACCATACGCCTATTATCTTTCAGCCCGCCCCTTGGGATATGTATGAAAATGAGTCTTAACCTTTAAGTCGTTCTGTAATAAATTTTTCAAAGAGCTGACTTACATTTACATCCTGTTCTTTGAGTGTATCAATGTATTTCTTTTTAACTGAGATATTGATTGCTATCTTTTTTTCAGCTTCCTCCAACCGTTTCCTCCCCAAAGATCCTACCCCCTTTTCTAGAATTTAGCTTTTAACAGCTTTAATTAATCTCTTCTATGACGAAACCTTTATATGTTAAAATATACCATATTATCTAATGTTAATGCGATATAAATTGCTGAGTGGACGAGTTTGTAACCGCCAACTAGAAATGAACACTTTCTTACCTAAAATGGCGGAATAGCTGCAAGCAGTATTTTTCTTTCCATTCCTTCACCCATGCTATTACTTTTTTGGCCCCAAATTAGTTCATTATCTTGCTTTATTTTGCAAAGTAAATAAAAACGAAAAAACCCCTGAAACGTTGATTTAACAACATTTCAAGGGTTTTATTTGCATTAAAATGCTTAATGCAAATATTAACGAGAGTAGTACTCAACGATAAGTGGTTCGTTAATTTCAGCAGGTAATTCAGAACGTTCTGGTAAACGAGTGAAAGTACCTTCTAATTTTTCTGCATCAAATGTTAGGTAGTCAGGAATGAAGTTTGTAGACTCAACAGCCTCTTTGATGATTTCAAAGTTACGTGATTTTTCACGAACAGCGATTGTTTGACCAACCAATACTTTGAATGAAGGAATATCAACGCGGCTTCCGTTCACAGTGATGTGACCGTGGTTTACAAGCTGACGAGCTTGACGGCGAGTACGCGCTAAGCCTAAACGATAAACAACGTTATCAAGACGTGATTCAAGAAGAACCATGAAGTTTTCACCGTGTTTACCTTGTAATTTTCCTGCTTTATCAAATAAAGAACGGAATTGACGTTCTGTAACTCCGTACATGTGACGAAGTTTTTGTTTTTCTTGTAATTGCATTCCGTATTCAGAAACCTTTTTACGTTGGTTAGCACCGTGCTGACCAGGAGCGTAAGGGCGTTTTTCTAATTCTTTACCAGTACCTGTAAGTGAGATTCCAAGACGACGGGATAATTTCCAGCTTGGTCCAGTATAACGAGACATATAGTGAATCCTCCTAAAAATGTTTTTATTTTGGTAAAATAAAAACCGTTTGTGATAATCAGTTAAGACCATTTTATTTTCATGTATCTTCGCCCTAGCAGCAGAGAGTTACGTGATACACCTCTTGCAAGAGGAATAAAATGAGAGCATAAATGCATTCACATAGGCTGCAATATTTTACACAAAGACTAGTATATAATTTTTTTGCGTTTGAGTCAAGGATAAAAGTTGGAGTAGTGGAATTAGGTGTTAAACGTTAGTTGAAAATACCTATAATAGTTCCTTCGTAAAAAGATCGACTGTGAAAATGTACCGATAAACCATGAATTAATTTACAAATTTTAGCGAAAACAAGCAAAATAATGCGGAAATTTTGGTAATTACAGTATATAATGTAAGGGTAGAGTTAAATTGTTTTTAGAGTGAATGGCAGTTCTAAACTGTCTTTAGTCTTATTACTTGTATTTAGCACCTAGTAAATAGTGAGAATTTTGCAATTTAATCGTATAAGTATAATAGGGATGATAGAGATGAAATATGAAACGAGTCAAGTTTTGTACCACTTGAAAACAGTCTTTTTTAATCATATGGATCTTACAAAAGGTCAAATTCTATATGAAGATTTTATTAAAGAATTATTGCTGAAAATGAAAAGTATTCTAGCAATCGATGAAGCCTCACTATACAAATATAATGAAGAAAAACAGCATTTTTATATGGAAGCAACAACCTTAGCCCTTAAAAATGAGGTTATTAAGGTGAAGCTTGAGTCTGCAATTATTCAAGAAAAACCGGAAAATGGCTGCTTTTTTACTCATCAAAAGACGCTGTCAGGGCTTGATCGCTTTGACATTTTGATTCCACTTCGGAAAGAAAACAGACTGAATCGGATATTATGCTTAAAAGAAAAGGTACCTGGGATTCTAACTAATTTAGGACATGATGGTGAAGTACTTGTTAAAGAGTGTGTTGAAGTCATAGAAACCGCTCATAATCTTTTGGAAATGATTAATGAAAAAAGACGGTATAAAGAATTGTTCAGAGTTACAGAACATTTTCATTCTTCGATGAGTATGGATGCTGTACTAGAGAAAATCATCGAAACTCTGCATAGAGTGTATCCAAACTTTTCATATTATTTACTCATTTCTCATGACAATGATAATCATGGAAATCTGCCGATAAAGGATCTAGGTTATGACAGCGAAAACGTAGCAGCGATGAAGGCCTATGTGACAGGTACCATCCAACAAGAACAGATAGAGGATAGAGAGACTGTCTTATACGCACCATTGAAAGGGAAGCAGGGAGTATATGGAGTGCTGCAGGTTATAGCTCCGGATACAGTAACCTTTCCAAACAATGAAATTGAATTTATTAATCTGCTGGCAGCTACTGCAGGAAGTGCTCTCGAAAATGCTCAATTGTACCAACAGTCAAAACGGTTGATTGCAGATTTACAGTTAATTAATGAAACATCGCATAAGCTGAATTCTAATTTAAGATTAAGTGAGACAATGGAATTTTTGAAGCAGCAAATTATCAAATCGTTTCATGCTGATGAAACAGGACTCATCCTTTTGCTGCCTGATGGGGAAACAGGGTTAATTACTGGAAGTTCGGATTTTTTCCATACAGATGCTTCAGAATGTTATTTACAATATCTAAAAGAAAAGATTAATACTGATAAAGAGTCTTTATTTATAGGAGACCTGAGTCTGCAATTATCCGATAAAAAATGGGAATTCCATTCATTGATGGCAGTGCCGATTATGGAGAGTAATGTATTAAAAGGGTTTGCAGTGGTTTTACATCGCGAGCCATATTATTTTTCCTTTGAGATGTTTAAGCTGCTTCAATCACTCATTCATCATTCGAGCTTGGCCTTGGCCAATTCCATGCTTCGTGAAGAATTAGAAAAGATGGTTATTACAGATCATTTAACTCGACTGCATTCTCGGAATTATTTGGATGAGAAAATCTATCAATCAATGGAAACAGACAACCAAGGAACCTTTATCTTAATTGATATTGATGATTTCAAAAAAGTAAATGACACATATGGACATCAAATTGGTGATGATATTCTAGTTCAACTCGGCAAGTTAATACAGGCAAATATCCGAGATTCCGATGTCGGTGCACGGTGGGGCGGAGAAGAATTAGCTATCTATCTTCCAAAGGTTTCTTTATCGGTAGGAGTGACAATCGCACAAAGACTGCTTGAAAGGGTCAGAGACCTTTCATCCCCAAGAATAACGATATCCTGCGGGGTTTCTTATTGGTCTAATGAGGCAATTGATAACGCCAAAGATTTATTTAAACGAGCTGATGAAGCTCTTTATCAAGCGAAGAATACCGGTAAAAATAAAGTTCTTGTGAATGATCAAAGCTTTTATACATTTAAGAATTAATAAAAACCCGGATACGAGCACCCGGGTTTTGAACAGCAGTGGTCTATAGATAGTTGATTAAGGCTTCTGAAAATTTCACAAGCATGGTTTCATCTAGTTCGGTGAATCTTCCGACAGAAGGGCTGTCAATATCAAGAACACCAATTAGGTTATCATCTTTAATCAATGGGATAACAATTTCTGAACGAGAAGCAGCATCACAGGCAATATGTCCAGGGAATTCATGCACATCTTCTACACGCATCAGTTTTCTTTCTGATGCTGAGGTTCCACAAACACCTTTTCCAAATGGAATTCGTACACAGGCTGGAAGGCCTTGGAAGGGTCCAAGTACGAGTTCTCCTTCTTTGGCGAGATAAAAACCAACCCAATTGATATCAGCAAGGAACTGATTAAGAAGTGCAGAAGCGTTGCTTAAATTAGCAATTTGGTCTGACTCATCTTCAATGAGAGCAAGTAATTGCTTAATAACCATTTCGTAATCTTTTTCATTATTTCCTTTATAAGTTTCGACAGTAAACATAAACATTCACCCTGCTTCTTTGAATTTTTACAGCTATCTTCCTAAATTTTTCAAGGACTGTATAAGTTGTCGAGAACTAATTACAGGAATCCCGCTTCTGTCAAAGAATAACACCTAAAGAGAGACAATTCTTTAGGAAGCGGGGGATCGCAGATGAATCGTCAGACTAAAACTAAACAGGCCATACTTGATGCAGCACTTTATTTATTTCATCTAAAAGGTTTTCATGCTACTTCACTACGTGATATTGGACAAAAAGCCCAAATAAATCCGGCGAATATCGCTTATTATTTCAAAAATAAGAATGGATTGCTAGAGTTTTGTCTTACTTCCTACTTTGAGGATTATATAGACGTGCTGGATCGCAATGTTCAAGTTCTTGACGACAAAGGACCCCAAGAGTGTTTAATGGATTTAGTAAGAGATATTCTGCATTTTCAAGCAAAAAACTTCTTAGCATCTAGTTTTATATATGGAGAAACAGCTCTGGATTCGAATCTTAACCGCGAGATTCTTTCAACTTACTATATGAAAGAGAACTATTATTTTCAAGTAGTTTATGAAAAGGGCTTTAAGGAAAAATTATTTCGTCACGTATCGTTTCCTATTTCAATGCTTCAATTAAAAGGCCAGCTTTCAGCACCCATTATACATGCTCGTTATTCAAGAGAAGTTCTGCACATTTTCCCGCAAGAAAGTTATTATATTGAAAAATACATTGAAGATACAATTCATTTTTTACATGGGACGCTGTTTAATAATGAACCAGTAAGGAAACTGGCACTGTCCTAAGCATCCATAGATTCTTTCACTTGAAGAAGGCTTTCAAAACCACGGCCTACGTCTTTTGCCACATGGGCGTCTGACCCAAAAACCAATGGAATACCCAATGCTGATGCACGTTTGGCAAATCGTTCTGGAGGGTAGGGTTCCAGACACAGCGGTTTCGAAAGGCCGGCTGCATTATAATCAAGTGAATAGCCTTTTTGTTTTATTTGTTCAAGTATTAGATAGATTTGCTGATCGAAGTTTTCTGAGACTGGATACTGTTTTTGAAATTTTTGTGCCAGCGTTATATGTCCGATTCGTTCTGGCTTATATTTGCCAAGGTCGGCGGCAATCGACATCTCAAGCGTATCGTAGTATAGGCGGTAGACATTTTCAACGGATCCTAGAGTTTTAGCAATCTGGCCAAATATCTCTGCACTGAAATCAATACAATACCACTGATTTTCATGCTTGATAAAATGGACAGACAATATGCTGTCATCTAGATATTTTCCATTTTCATCTAGAAAATGTTTTATCTCCTGTTCATAACCTTCTATGAAATCTACCTCTAAACCAATTTTAATATCAATCTTTTGTGAATAGCACCTCTTAATTGCTTGGAGTTCCTGAAAATAAGAAGTAAGGAATGCCGGATTCATTCCACTGTCTTGATCAGGTGTTGGATCAATGAATCCGGACGGCAAAGGGGCATGTTCAGTAAACGTAATTTGATTTAATCCTAAATCAAGAGCTTTTAGAATGTACGCTTCAAATTGATCACTTGATCCGTGTGGGCAAAAAGGTGAGTGTAAATGGTTGTCACTTTTCAAGGAAATTCCCCCTAAATACAATTTTTGTATACAGTTTTATGCGAAATATTCATTTTTCTGGTCAAAAATTATTGCTAACATGGTATCATAAAAGCATTGAATTAGACATTTTAACTTTTATATAAAAGTAGATAGTACGTCGGAGGCTTTAGAACAGGGGGCATATAATGGAATACATACTTGGTGTGATTATACTTATTTTAGCTTTAGTGATATGGAGTTACCTTACTAAGAAGAAGCATTTTAAAGAAATTGACAGGTTGGAAGCACGGAAAAATGAGATTATGGCCAGTCCAGTACTCGAAGAGCTTTCAAAGGTAAAACAGTTGAATATGACCGGAGAAACAGAGGTTATGTTCGAGAGATGGCGTAGTGAATGGGATGCGATAATCACGGTTCATATGCCTGATGTAGAAGAACTATTTTTTGACGCCGAAGAATATGTAGACAAGTTTCGTTTAAGACGTTCCAAGGAAGTGCAGCAGAAGGTCTCCGTTAAATTAAATGAAATTGAAGCGACCATTCAAAAGATTCTCGCAGAATTAGATGACCTTGTTGGCAGTGAAGAAAAGAACCGTGTTGAAATTGAGGAAATTAAGGAAAAATATCGTCATCTAAAGAAATCGCTGCTTGCTCACCGCCATACATATGGAAATGCTGCGGACCGATT
>NZ_AJTN02000232.1 GCF_000305495.1 Peribacillus psychrosaccharolyticus ATCC 23296
TTTTTTTATGTGGAAACTCTACTTACAGTCCTTTTTCGGATTGTTTATTGACTTTTGGGGCACTCCATTTAAATATCTTATTTAGGAGTGTGTAAATGTGTTTAGATTCTTTGGTCATGATTGGACCAAGAATGGCTAAAATGAGGACATACAATGCAGAGAAAGAGGTCAAGATGGGTGCTAAACCGCCCGCAATACCTATGTTGGCTACAATGATGGAAAATTCTCCACGAGAAACGATGGTTAAGCCAATATTGACTGAAGCCTTATGAGATAAATTTGCTTGACGTCCAGCAATCATCCCGGCAACGAAGTTTCCGATTATTGTTAGCGCGACAGCTCCAAGCGTTAGCCATAATGCACCGCCCAGCTCAAATGGATCAATACTTAGACCAAAGCTGAAAAAGAAAATCGCTCCAAAGAAATCACGGAAGGGAACAACCATTTTTTCAATTCGGTCACTATGCTCAGTCTCAGAAAAAACGAGACCTAATAGTAATGCACCGATTGCTTCGGCAACGTGAATGGTTTCTGAAAAACCAGCTATAAAGAATAGCGATGCAAAAATCACGATAATGAAGATCTCATCGGAGGATATATTTAATAATTTATTTAATAATGGGGCAGCTTTTCGTGCGATAACGAAAAATAATAGCATATACCCGAGGGCGATAAGGATTGAAGTTAGTGAACCGAGTAAGGTGGTATTATCTCCTAGCACTAACCCAGAAACAATGGAGAGGTATACGGCTAAGAAGATATCTTCGAACATAATAATGCCGAGAATTAACTCCGTTTCATTGTTACCGGTCCTTTTAAGGTCTACGAGCACTTTCGCAACAATTGCACTGGAGGAAATGGAGATAATTCCTGCGACGATAAGAATTTCCTTAAAATCAAAACCAGCAACCCATCCAAATAAAACACCAATCGTAAAGTTGATGGCTATATAAATCGTTCCGCCAGTAACAATGGATTTCCCTGATTTAATAAGTTTTTTCATCGAAAATTCAAGGCCTAGATAAAACAAGAGAAATAGAACACCAATTCTCCCAAGGAAGGAAATGATGTCTTCGCTGTGGATAAAGCGTAAATCAATAACGCCAATTGTCGGAGCATGGGGACCGACGAGCATTCCAATGACAATGAGAAACGGGATAATCGAGAATTTTAATTTACCTGAAATAATTGCAGCAAGTGCTACAAGTAAAAGGGCCGTACCAACTTCGAAAACTAAATGGTCCAAAATTTACTCACCCCTTTCATTTGATAGCAATTCTTTTATTAAGTTCTTAATGTCAGTCCTTCCTCCAGAAATAACAAGTGTATCTCCTGCCTCAATAATGGTATCAGGGCCTGGATTAACGAGATTTTTAGTATCCTTCTTCGTATGAGCGATAACAGTTACGTTATAATTGCTGCGTATATCAATATCTCCAATTGTTTGACTAATCGCTTTTGCACCTGGCTCCACTTTATACCATTCGATAACTAAGTTCCCAAGGGCCATTTCAATTGTTTCAAGGGCTTGAGGCTTATAAACCATTCCGCCAAGAATGCTGGCGATTTGACGAGATTCTTGATCATTAAACGTAACACTTGAGACAATTTCATCATGGTCACTGTCAAAATGATAAAGTTCTCTGCGACCATCGTCATGGATGACAATGACCATTTTTTCATCGTTTCTAGTAATAACTTCGAATTTCTGACCTATTCCTGGAAGTTCACTTTCTCTTATTCTCATTGAAATTCCTCCTTGTTTTCGGATAGAGAAAAATGGGTTCGTCAAAGTAACTTAAGATCTTACAAATTCACATCGATGATGGTTTTAATTTTCTCTTCTTCTGATATGCCTAGATACTTCATTGTTTCAGCCAAACTGGCATGATGAAAGTGCTTTTGAATCAATGCAACGGAAACCCCCTGCTTGTAAGCGTGATACCCAAATGTTTTTCGCATTGAACTAGCTCCGTATTTTCCTTCAATACCAGCCGCTTCCACAGCCTGATGGATAATTCGGTGAGCTTGTTGTCGTGTGATGGGTTTATTGGTCTTAGGCGACATAAACAAATAGGAATCGTCTGCAGTAGGGAGCTTTGTAAGGTATTCTTGTAAAGCACTCCGTACTTTTGCATTTACATAAACTGAAGTTTCCTTCTCATCATCAAGTTTCAACTTTAGATGCTCTTTAATGATGTTTTCAGAAGTCAGCACATCAGAGCATTTTAATTCTAGAATTTCATTAATCTTTAAGCCAGTGTTGATCCCAATGACAAACAATGTATAATCCCTTTCAGAATGCTTCTTCAAATACCTTTTTATGGAGTTTATATCTTCCACACGCCTAAAGGCTTCTACATATTCCATTTTCGCTGCTCCTTGTATGTTACTTAATTATATTATATCACTAATTATGTAACTATACGACTCTTATGCTTATTTACACGGTTCTTTTATTTTATCCGAAGAGAAATAAAAAACTCCCTAAAACCAGTTAACTGGTTTTAGGGAGTGCGAGTCAGTATATAGTGAAATTCTCCTGAAGCTTCCTCTACCCTGCAATCCAGCTTATCAACTTTTGAAAACGGTGGACCCTTCATTAGCTTCGTTAATAGGGATTGATATGTGGTTTCTTCTGTCTCAATGATAACTTGTACAGAACCGTCAATGTTATTGTGAACATTTCCTCTTATTCCTAATTCAACCGCTGCGGAAGCAGTGAAAGATCGATAACCTACACCTTGTACAGAGCCGGTAATCGTTATGATATATCTTTTTATCATAACGTTTGTTGAAGTGTCTGAATTAGATCGGTTTTTATATGCTGCCAAAGATCTTTATCCGAAGTAAAGCGGGATTTCATCGACAGAATAAAGGCATTCATAGCTGCTTCATAACCCGGGTCATCCTTTGCAGGCAATGAACTTCGAAGTTCATCAGCAAATCCTTGAACTTCTGGTGCACGCGGACCCCACTTTGTTACTTCTTCACCAGCATCATTAATAAATATAATAATTGGAATGGATCTTGCTGTCCCATTAGTTAAATATTGATCCATAAGTTCTAAATTTTCATCTCGTATTAAATACCGTGTGTCAATGTCAGCTTCTTCGGCAAGTTTCATGAAAATCGGCAAATTTACCATGGCATCATTACACCAATCAGCTGTCAGAATAATAGCTCGAAGCTGTTTGGATTTAATTGTTGCCAGCCACTCCTTGTCTTTACCCGTTAGGTTAAACTGATTATAAACGGCTAGCAATGACTCTTTATTGGTAGTCATATCCTCAATATAAGTTTCCCTTGTTAACCCTTTGTCAAACCAATCATTTAATGCAGTCATCAACGGTACCTCCTAGTTTCTTTTTTTCATCATACCTTATTTTAAAGGTGAACTAAAAGCTCTATTGCGGATTATAGAGTAAATAGTGAATTTTAATATGTACCAAAACATCAAATCTATTAATAGAAGAAGGGACTAATCCATACGGATTAGCCCTTTTCTAAAAATCTAATTATCTTGTAGCTTTTTGTAGTTTCTGTATAACTTGAAGAGACATTCCTGTTCCAATAGCCACAGATTCTAATGGATGTGGAGCAACATGGACTGGAACAACAATCTCTTCACTAAGCCAGTCCTGCATCCCATTTAGCAATGCGCCTCCACCAGATAACACAACCCCTTGATCGACTATATCGCCGCTTAACTCTGGAGGACAATCTTCTAATGTAGCGCGGATTGCTTCCAGGATATGAAACAATGATTCGCGGAGTGCTTCTTGTATTTCTATCGAAGTAATCGAAATGTTTTTTGGCAATCCCGTTACTAAATCACGTCCACGAATATCCATCGTCATGGGTGGGTGATCAATCATTGCATAGCCAATCTCTATCTTAATTTGTTCGGCAGTCCGTTCACCGATTAATAAATTGTATTTTTTCCTAACATATTGAACAATATCCTCATCCAGCTGATCGCCGCCAATTCGAATCGAATGACACGAAACAACTCCACCATAGGAGATGATGGCTACTTCAGTCGTACCACCGCCAATATCAATAATTACATTAGCGACCGGTTCTTCTACGGGTAACTCAGCACCAATTGCTGCAGCTACCGGCTCTTCTATTAAATGGACATGCTTAGCTCCACAGCTTTTAACTGCATCCTCAATCGCTCTTCTTTCAACTGAAGTTGACCCTGAAGGTGTACAAACCACAACTGTAGGTTTTCTAATAGCAAAACCAAGCTGTTTACTCGCTTTTTTCATGATTTGCTTCAGCATCTGTGATGTAACATCATAATCAGCGATAACACCATCTTTCAATGGGCGAATCGCGACAATATTTCCCGGTGTTTTACCGATCATTTCTTTAGCATCTGTTCCTACTGCCATTACTTGCTTTGTATTCAAGTCTATTGCTACAACTGAAGGTTCATTAAATACAATTCCTTTATTCTTGCTGTACACTAATGTATTAGCTGTACCCAAATCAATGCCAATTTCTGTAGTTGATAACATTTTAGTCGCCCCTTTATAAAAAGTTTGACCCCCTATTAGCATTCTACCTAATAGTTCAGGTTTATGGGGGTATCTTTAGATGGTAATTGTTTCATGTGGAACCAAATACTATTATTAAACGCTTCTAAATGGACTAAGAATAATCCCAGAGACTGCTAGTAACCGTCGACAAGCCAGCATACTATGGGGCGAAGTTTTCATTAAACTAGTGAATTGAAAGACAGTTCACTGTGCAGCGGAGAGCTGACTAAATGACCTCCCTTTAATTTTCACAGTAAATCTATTAATCGTTCACTCTTATTAGCGGGAATAAGAATTTTATAATTATTGTAGGGGTTCGGGTATAAATTAGTAAGTGTAAATATATGTTAGAAGCAAGAATGTTTGATGTGGAAATTAGTAATCCTGTCGAGTGATTAAAAGCTTCTCTAAGGATTTGGTGAAGTACTCGGAACAGGGGTATTTGCGGAAAGAAAAGATTGTAGGAGGGTTCGTCTCTTTTTACATTTTTTGTTGCTATTGGTCTGGGGGAGCAGGCTGCGTAATATGGGAGGAATAGAGGTACGCTTATTACGGTACTAATCTTGGCGTGATATAAGGAATGAGGCACCCTGATGGGTGCCTCATTTATGGAAACTACTAATTCAAGTAGTAATGGGTTTCTTTTGAATCATGTTGTTGCGGTCTTTCTTTATCATTTTACGCAGGAATGGCAGGATATAACGGTCTAGGCCGTACTGTGCTGCATTATATCCGGCTACAAGGATGAACATTTGCAGAAGGACAAGCTGTGCATTTGTGCTGACTGTACCAGAGAACAGGAACGCGAAATTCATTGTCAGCCCCATCAGAACAGAGAAGCTTGTGAAGATACCAAGGATAAGTGCGAATCCAACAAGAAATTCACCTAAAGGAACTAGAAAATTAAATGCTCCAACATTCGGCAGTGCCACATTTTCTAAGAATGTGCCCCACCATCCCTGTACAGATGGATGTTCTCCACCGGTATTGGCGATTGCCCCCTGTATAAATCCAGATGCATCAAATCCGCCTGCTTTCAATTTTTCATAGCCATGGGTCATCCAGTCATATCCAATATATACACGCAGAACAGTCAGCAGAATAGCTGCATATTTATTATTCCTTAAAAAGTTTAACATAATTCCCAACACCCCTTCTTATAAAATGTTCGCTTGTTTTGAAGATATCCGGTTATCCTATGACTTTATTATAAATCCAGATTATGTTATTTACAACGTTTATTGTGAAATTATTCACAATCTTTTCGAGGCTGTCACATAGTATCCATAATTTGATCTTTTGCTGCTACATTTGGAAAATGATTACCTCTCGATAGTGGGCTTTACCGTGTCAAATGACCGATGTTAGTTAGCATCCTGCTGATCTAAAAGCGTCAATACCTGTGGATGCATTCTTCAATCGGTCCTCTCTAGATCCTTCGGTGAAGGGAGAATTTCCGTCTGAGCTCGTGGGTTTTCTAAAGGAGGACGGAGCTTCATGCCTAAAATCGCAGAGGGTGATCTGCACATAAATGGGTTCATAAAGCGTTGGAAGAGGTTATCTGTAATAGTGAACTGTCTTGCATTTCTAAGGGAAAGGTCAGTCTGCTGTGCTTGCTAATTTTTTATTTTAATGATTATGTGTCGAGGAGGGTTAATGTATCAAATTGTAGTTCGGATTCGGTGCTCACAAACAAACTGTGATCCTCATATCATATTTCTATCAATAAGATTATTTCCCAGACAATTTTCTCGGAAAACTACCAAATTTCGCATTAAAAGTACTGAGTACCCATCGAAAAATCTACTTTTCCTCAGTATAGTAGATTTGTAACCATCTTGGTGTTGGAGGGATAGGGAATGCAGCAAAGACCTCATTGGAATAATCGTAAAGATTTAGAAAGCATCGTTAAAAGACTGGTCAGAATCCCAAGTGTTTCTGGTACTTTAGGCGAAATGCGTATGGCTGAAGAATTGGTCGAAATATTAGGGGAGATTCCATACTTTCAAAACCATGCAAACATGATTTTTACAGAAGGTATACCTAATGATGAGTTCGAACGAGTCAACATCGCCGCACTATTAGAAGGAAAAGAAAAGAATAACCGCAAAACAGTGGTGTTATTAAGTCATTATGATGTAGTGGGAGCAGCTGATTATGGGAAATTACAACCATTAGCTTTTGATGCTGAACAGTTAACGGGATTTTTACAAACAGCGAAACTTCCTGATGAAGCAAGTAAGAATCTACAAACAGGTGATTGGTTATTTGGACGGGGAGTTATGGATATGAAAGCCGGTCTTGCAATTGAATTAGGCTTATTATCAGAGCTGAGTGAAGACGAGCACTTTTCAGGTAACATCCTGCTGCTCTCAGTTCCAGATGAGGAACGAAACTCGGCTGGAATGCTTGCAGGTGTCGATTTGTTAACAAAGTTAAAAAAGAAATATGATCTCGAATATACTTTATGTCTATGCACAGAACCGTCCTTCGAGAGTTTTCCAGGTGATGAGTCGAAGTACATTTATCTTGGTTCAGCAGGGAAGATGCTGCCCCTCGTGTTTTGCGTGGGAAAGGAAACGCATGTTGGAGAGCCGTTTGCTGGTGTGAATGCTGCATGGATGGCGGCCGCATTTACTTCAAATATGGAGTTGGCAGAGGTTTTTCTTGAAAGGGAAAGTGATTTTTCGTGTCCTTTGCCCATTTGTCTCAAGATTGAAGATCTTAAGGAGCACTATAATGTACAGACACCCACACATGCATATGCACTCTATAATATTTTTACCATTAAGCAGACTCCCGAAGATGTGATAACCAAAATGAAAAAGCTTGCAGAGCAAACAGCTTCCGAACTAATCGAACGCATGGAAAAAGCTTGTATTTCAAGCGGTATCTTAGAATATAAACAGCGCATTACAGAAGCTAAACCGAAAGTATTTACTTATTCAATGTTATACGATCTGGGAAAAAAACAGTTTGGAGAGTCATTTGAACAGGAACTTTTATCGATCATCATGAATAAAGGTGTGGACGATTACCGAGAATTAACAATATCTCTGGCGAAAAAGATAAGTGATTACTTCCCGGATTTGGCACCATTTTATTTAATTATGCTTTCTCCCCCATATTATCCGAATGTCTCATTGACAGAAGATAAACAAAAAGATGTAGACATTGTACAGTTAGCAAATGCTATTCAAAAAAAGGCTGAAGGTACTGGCGTAGAGATAAAACTTCAGAAATACTTCATGGGTCTATCTGATGTAAGTTATTGTCGTCTGCAGGATTCAGAGAACGTAATTCCAACGTTAGCAAAGGAGCTGCCTTTGTATGGAACAAGGTATCATTTGCCTTTAGAAACCATCGCTGCACTGGATATTCCAACCTTGAATATTGGCCCCTATGGTAAAGATGCTCATAAGCGAACGGAACGTCTAGAATTGCCGTTTTCCTTGGAAATCCTACCAAATCTGCTTAACTATGCTATTAAGAACGTATTAATCTAGTCTTCGCTGTCTTCCTTAAGAAAAATCCCGGGGGAAAACGAATATAAATAAGGCCGCACAGTAGTTGTGCGGCCGTACATT
The DNA here is from genome assembly GCF_000305495.1 of Peribacillus psychrosaccharolyticus ATCC 23296. Taxonomy (GTDB): domain Bacteria; phylum Bacillota; class Bacilli; order Bacillales; family DSM-1321; genus Peribacillus; species Peribacillus psychrosaccharolyticus. The sequence continues at coordinate 8,135 of NZ_AJTN02000232.1, forward strand.
TAGTTATGAACGGTTAACAGTTGATAAGCATTTTGGACAGCCTCTTCTGAAGGGGGCTGTATATCCTCAAGCGGATAGGTAAGGCCTAAGACATTCCACTTGTAAACGCCGAGCTTATGATATGGAAGAATTTCTACTTTTTCTACATTACTTAGCGTACGGATAAACTGGCCAAGATCGGTCAAATCCTCTTCGGAATCGGTAATACCAGGAACTAGAACATGGCGAATCCAAACAGGAATGTTCTTTTTATCCAGATAGTGAGCAAACCGAAGGATATGGGCATTCGGTTTACCTGTCAGCTTACGGTGCTTCTGATCATTGATATGCTTGATATCCAGAAGAACTAGGTCGGTGTATTGCAGTAATTCATCAAGTCCTCTGATAAAGAATGGTGTTTCTGAAAAACATCCGCCTGAGGAATCAAGTGCCGTATGGATACCTAGTTTCCTGCATTCTTTAAATAATTCAGTAACAAAGGGTAAATGAAGCAGTGGTTCGCCTCCGCTTACCGTAATTCCACCGTTCGAAGCACGGATAAACGGAAGGTATTCTTTTAGGTCCTTAATGACTTCTTCTACGGTAATATCTTTACCAGAACCGATGCTCCATGTATCAGGATTATGACAATACTGACAGCGGAGTAAACAGCCCTGTGTAAAAATGATGTACCGGATGCCGGGACCATCTACGGTGCCGCATGTTTCAACAGAATGTATATTTCCAATCATTGCTCTCAGCCCTCTCACCGCCTCCATGGGGGTGGGGGCGAATTGTTAGTTTTTTAATTAAAGATTTTCATGGAATGTACGATTAATCACATCAATTTGTTGTTCTCTTGTTAGTTTAATAAAGTTGACAGCATATCCAGATACCCGAATCGTTAATTGTGGATACAACTCTGGGTGATCCATTGCGTCAAGCAGTGTTTCTCTGTTGAATACGTTTATGTTTAAATGATGACCTTTTTTCATAATATAACCATCTAATATGGCAGCAAGATTGCCATTTTGAGCGTCTTCTTCTTTACCAAGTGCTTTTGGAACCATAGAGAAGGTATTAGATATTCCATCTAGTGCATGATGATAAGGAAGTTTAGATACAGAAGCTAATGAAGCTAATGCACCTTTGGTGTCCCGGCCATGCATTGGATTTGCTCCAGGTGCAAACGGTTCACCCTCACGTCGGCCATCCGGTGTATTCCCAGTCTTTTTACCATAAACAACATTAGATGTGATGGTCAGGATGGAAAGAGTATGAACAGATTTCCGGTATGTGGCATGTTTTTTGAGCATGGACATAAAGGTCTCCACCAGATTAACGGCCAGTTGATCGACACGGTCATCGTTATTTCCGTATTTTGGGAAGTCGCCTTCGACAACATAATCTACAGCAATACCGTTTTCGTCACGAATGACTTTTACGTTTGCAAATTTGATAGCGCTTAGAGAGTCAGCTACAACACTGAGTCCTGCGATACCTGTAGCCATTGTTCGGACGATTTCAGTGTCATGTAAGGCCATTTCAATGCGCTCATAGCTATACTTATCGTGCATATAATGGATAACATTTAGGGTATTGATATACAATCCAGCTAGCCAATCCATCATGAAAGTATACCGTTCCATGACTTCATCATAGTCTAAATAATCACTTGTGATGGGTGCCATTTTCGGTCCAGCTTGAACCTTCAGTTTTTCGTCAACACCGCCGTTTATTGCATAAAGCAAAGCTTTGGCAAGATTGGCACGTGCCCCGAAGAATTGCATTTGCTTCCCAATCTTCATAGCGGATACACAACAAGCAATACCATAGTCATCTCCATATTCTAATCGCATCAGATCATCATTCTCATACTGAATGGAACTGGTTTTAATTGACATGCTGGCACAATATTTTTTAAACTCTTCTGGAAGCTGTGGAGACCAAAGGACTGTTAGATTTGGCTCTGGTGCAGGTCCAAGATTTTCAAGAGTATGCAGGAATCTGAAACTGTTTTTTGTGACAAGGGGTCTGCCGTCAATTGCCATACCGCCGATGGCTTCGGTTACCCAAGTCGGATCACCGCTGAATAGTTCATTATAGTCAGGTGTACGAGCAAATTTAACTAGACGAAGTTTCATGATAAAATGATCGACAATTTCCTGTGCTTCTTCTTCCGTTAATGTTCCTTCATTAAGATCTCGCTCAATATAGATATCAAGGAAGGTAGAAACACGGCCAAGACTCATTGCTGCGCCATTTTGTTCTTTAATAGCTGCAAGATAGGCAAAGTACAGCCATTGGAACGCTTCACGAGCATTTTGAGCTGGGAGTGAAACATCATAACCGTAAGATAGTGCCATAGTTTGTAACTCTTTAAGGGCTCTAATCTGTTCTGATAGCTCTTCCCGGAGGCGGATAACATCCTCCGACATTGTAGTTGATGTATTTTTAAGGCTCTTTTTCTTATCTTCAATTAGGCGGTTAGTACCATATAATGCAACACGCCGATAATCGCCGATAATCCTTCCTCGTCCATATGCATCTGGTAATCCGGTAATAATCCCGACTTTACGGGCAGTCATCATTTCATCGGTATAAGCATCAAATACGCCTTGATTGTGTGTTTTACGGAAATCTGTAAAGATTCGTTCAATTTCTTTATCCAGCTCGTATCCATAAGCATTACATGCAGCTTGAGCCATGCGAATGCCGCCATATGGCTGAAGGCTGCGTTTGAAAGGTTGATCGGTTTGTACTCCAACGATAGCTTCGAGGTCCTTATTCAAATAACCTGGAGCATGTGAGGTAATACTAGAAACGGTTCTTGTATCCATATCTAATACTCCGCCATTTTCACGCTCTTTTCCGGTTAACTCCATAACTTGCTGCCAAAGTACCTCTGTTGATTCTGTAGCTTTTTCTAGAAATTCGGCATTACCTTGATAAGGAGATACATTGTTTACGATAAAATCACGGGTATTCACTTCAGACTGCCAATTTCCTTCGATAAAACTTCTCCATTGATTCATGGTTTTTTCGCCGTCCTTTATTTAATTTATTTTTAAGACCTAACTAATTTAGTAATAGCTTACATTCTTAGCATACAGTGAAAAATTGGTTATTTATAAAATATATGTGAATCCTTTGTGAAACTGTTATAGTATTTCAAATAATCTGTTATATATTTAACGATAAAATTTACATCTGTTATAGTGTTTGCTCGATAAAAAAAACAACCACTATCATGGCTGTTGTAAAAATAAAACTATAATCGCTTACCGCCAATAAATTTATTCTTCCAGTAAGAACCATTTATTGAGTCGATTCGTACCCCTTTGGAAGAAGAAGAGTGGATGAATTTGTTGTTTCCAACATAAATACCTGTATGGCTGGCCCGTTTTTTACCATTAGAAAAGAAAACAAGATCGCCTTTCTCTAAACTACTCTTTTTTATGTACTTTCCTATCAAAAACATTTGTGATGCAGTTCGTGGAAGAGACTTTCCGGTAGCTTTTTTAATTGAATATGCTACAAATCCAGAGCAATCGAAGCCCACCGGACTCATTCCTCCCGTTTTGTATCGAACACCTATGTACTTTTTGCTTACTGATACTACTTGATCTGGTGAATAAGAAGCTTCGGCCGAGTCGAAAGGAACTAGAAAACTACCTAATATACAAAGTGATAGCACAGATGCGAATATATTCTTTTTCATGTGTTTCCCCCTGGTTTTTAGTAATCTCTATATTTCTCTCTTTTAGTAGTTTTACTATATCAAAAATAGGTATAAAGTAGGGTTACAATGTAGTTAAGTAATATTACAAATTTTCCTCAGTTTGACATTTTTGTTACTAAAGCGACATAATATTCAGAAAAGTATAGAGGTAGTTGTCTTGCTCTACCATGTTCTTACTAGTAGGGATGTTTCTATTAGTAAAAAATGATTTCTACAAAAAACCTAGAATCCATTCACTTTTTTTAACTAGTTACCGATATAAAGAAAAGAGAATGCAGAACACTTTATATGATTGGGTGTGTATTATGGATAAAACATCATTTATCGGAATTTTACTCGGAATTATTGCTATTGGTGTTGGTATGGTGTTAAAAGGGGTAAGTCTATCGGCTTTAATTAATCCCGCAGCCATTCTTATTATTTTCGTTGGAACGGCTGCCGCTGTCACTACAGCTTTTCCAATGTCAGAACTAAAAAAGGTGCCGGTACTGTTAAAGATTCTTTTTAGTGAACAGCGTTTAACAAAGCCAGAAGAACTTATCCGAACATTTTCAGAATGGGCAGTCATTGCTAGGAAAGAAGGACTATTAGCGTTGGAAGTCATTTCTGAGGATATAGAAAATCAATTCTTGAAAAATGGATTAAATTTAGCAGTAGAAGGACAAAGTGCGGATTATATTCGTGATATTTTATCAGAAGAGATTGATGCGATGGAAGAGAGACATCTTGGCGGTGCAGCTATTTTCAGTCAAGCTGGTACGTATGCTCCAACACTAGGTGTACTTGGGGCAGTACTCGGTTTGATTGCTGCACTTGGGAATATGGATAATACCGAGGAATTAGGTCATGCTATATCGGCAGCTTTTGTTGCGACTATGCTAGGGATTTATACTGGTTATGTACTTTGGCATCCGTTCGCTAATAAGTTAAAAAGAAAATCAAAAGAAGAAGTACGAATTAAAGAAATGATGATTGAAGGGATTCTTTCTATTATTGAAGGGGAAGCTCCTCGAACGATTGAACAAAAACTTACGTCTTATTTGCCTGCTAATGAACGGAAAAAATGGCTGGAAGGCGAAGTGAAGGGAAATGGCTAGGAGAAAAAAGAAGGTGCGTCACGAGGAACATATGGATGAGTCATGGTTGGTGCCATATGCCGATATTCTGACTTTATTGCTAGCCCTTTTTATAGTACTTTTTGCTTCTAGCTCCGTAGATGCCAACAAATTTCAACAACTTTCGAGTGTGTTTAATCAAATATTTACGAGTGGGTCAGGTGTCCTAAACTATCCTAGTCCCGTTCAGGATGTCACTCCATCTACAACTGATGATAACGAAAAGTCTTCCGGAAAAGAAGATGATCCGGAAGCCCTTTGGATGGTAGAGAAAAAAGAACTGAAAGAAATACAAAATAAAGTAAATCAGTTTATTGAAAAGAATGATTTGACTAAAAAGCTTGATACCTCTTTAACGGATGAAGGTCTACTGCTTACAATTCGAGACAATGTCCTTTTTGAATCTGGTAGTGCGGTCATCCGACAAAAAGATGTGAAAATATCGAATGATATTGCGGAATTATTGATTATGAATCCACCACGCAGCATTGTTATCAGTGGACATACAGATAATATCCCAATTAAAACCTATCAATATGAGTCTAATTGGGACTTAAGCGTTATGAGGGCTGTGAATTTCATGAAAATTCTTCTTGAAAATGAAAGTCTAAATCCTCAATGGTTTAGTGCAAAAGGGTATGGTGAATTCAGTCCTATTGCATCTAACGAAACGGCAAAGGGACGGGCTAAAAATAGAAGGGTAGAAATTTTAATTATGCCAAGGACAGCGCTTAATCAGTAAGAAATTGTTTCTAAACAAAGACGTTAGCTTAAGGCATGATGTTAAGCTAACGTCTTTATGTTGATTGTAAAACCTATATCAGAATAGAAAGCCATGCGAATCAAACAGCGGATGTGAATAAATATGGATAGAGAATATGTAAATGTAATGGAGGAAATTGTGATTACTCTTGTGACGTTTATGATGACGGGGG
>NZ_AJTN02000231.1 GCF_000305495.1 Peribacillus psychrosaccharolyticus ATCC 23296
TTAAAGTGCTAGGCTATACGTTAACAGATTGCTCGTGTTCATAAATTGGAGAAGGAGGCATAAAAAAATGCATTACGAAAATGATATGAAAAATAGGATTAAACGGATTGAAGGCCAGCTTCGAGGTATTCAGAAAATGCTTGAAGACGGACAAAATTGTAAGGATGTAGTAACACAGCTTTCAGCTGCTCGTTCTGCGATTGATCGGAGCATTGGGGTAATTGTTTCTACTAACCTTGTTGAATGTGTACGGGAAGCTAACGCAAAAGGCGACAAAGATCCGGAAGCATTAGTAAATGAAGCAGTGAATCTGCTTGTAAAAAGCAGATGACCTACGTGTAATCAGGAGGATGGAATCATGCAAACTATTACACCAGATGAAGTAGCTGTTCGTTTAAATAAAGAAGAAGTTCTAGATATTATCGATGTACGGGAAGCAGCGGAAGCGGCAGAAGGAAAAATACCCGGTGCTTTAAATATACCACTTGGACTATTGGAATTTAAAAAACAAGATCTTGATAAGAGACATGAGTACATCCTTGTGTGCCGCTCGGGCGCTCGAAGCGGGCAAGCTGCACAGTTCTTACTTGATCAAGGTTTCATTGTGAAAAACATGAAAGGCGGCATGCTTGCTTGGGCTGGTATGCTTGAATAATAATACCCCTTTGCCCCCACAACTTTTGTGGGGGCTTTCATTATATAGAACCCGTCTGGTATAGTCGGTTTTGGAAAGGGAACCTTAGTTAAAAGGGGGCCTTTCTAAAGGTTGTTTTCTTTTTATCTCCTGAAAATCATGGTATTCTTATGATAGGATACATATGTCTACACAGGATGTAATAAACAATTCCTCGACGGTACAGAAAGTAACCTCGAGTATTAATAGGGTTTGTGAGGGTATTGAATGGATGTAATTACAATTTTATTAGGTTTAATCACGGTAGTAAATATTCTACTAGCTCTTCTGGTGATTTTTTGGGAACGTAGAGATGCAGGTGCGTCTTGGGCTTGGCTGCTTGTTCTGTTTTTTCTGCCAGTTGTAGGCTTTTGTCTCTATCTCCTTTTTGGGAAAAGTTTACGAAAGCATCGGTTATTTGAATGGGAAGATCGAGAGAAAATAGGCATCGAACCGATTTTGAAAAGACAATTAGAACAGCTCGCCTTTAATGAATTTGAATTCCGTAATAAATCAACCTATGATAATCAAGATTTGATTTATATGCATTTACGAGGTAATGAGTCTGTTTTGACAGAAAATAATCATGTTGATATTTTTACAGATGGAAAGCAAAAGTTTGACCGTCTGTTTAAAGATATTGAAGAAGCGAAGGATCATATACATATTCAATATTATATAATTAAGAATGACAATCTAGGTAAAGCATTTATTAGGCTTTTAACGAAAAAGGCGAAGGAAGGCTTAACCGTTAGAATTCTTTATGATGAATTAGGTTCACGCAGTCTTACGAAACGTTTTTTTAAGGAATTTAGGGAGGCCGGCGGTCAAGTGGAAGTTTTCTTTCCATCAAAACTTCCACTCTTAAATCTTAGAATTAATTTTCGAAATCATCGTAAATTAGTGATTATCGATGGTGAAATTGGTTATCTTGGAGGCTTTAATGTCGGGGATGAGTACCTCGGAATCAACCCGAAATTTGGTTATTGGCGTGATACACATTTAAGAATTCGGGGATCAGCAGTCCTGGCTATCCAAACGCGGTTTATTCTCGATTGGAACCAAGCGTCGAATACGCAGGATATTTCCTATCAAGCACATCTATTTCCCCGCAAAAAAAGTACAGGCAGTACGGGCATGCAAATTGTTACAAGCGGCCCTGACTCAGAATGGGAACAAATTAAAAATGGATATATAAAGTTAATTTTATCTGCAAAAAAATCCATACTTATTCAAACTCCTTATTTTATTCCGGATGCGAGTTTATTGGATGCACTCCGCATCGCATCGATTTCCGGTATTAAAGTCAGCATCATGATTCCTAATAAACCAGATCATATTTTTGTTTATTGGGCAACGTTATCGTATATTGGTGCCATGCTGGATGCAGGGGCTGTTGTCTATATATATGACAATGGCTTTATCCATTCTAAAACGATTGTCGTTGATAGCGAAGTTTCTTCAGTTGGAACAGCGAATATTGACGTAAGAAGTTTTAAACTTAATTTTGAAGTAAATGCCTTTATTTATGATGAGGAGATTGCTGTGAAACTGACTGAAGCATTTTTTGATGATATAAAGGTTTCAAGGATTCTGACACAAAGTGAGTATGGAAAGCGATCTTTGTGGATTCGAATTAAAGAATCACTATCAAGACTATTATCACCCATATTATAAAAAGAATAGTTCCCTTTAAGGGAGCGGAGGAGAACCGATGTTTAAATTTAAATCAAAACTGCATTTTTGGACATTTGAATTATTAATGATTTCATTATTAATTTTGGTATGTACAAAGATATCCTTTTTCTTCGAACCAATCGTTGTATTCATTTCGACGTTATTCTTTCCTGTGTTAATTTCAGGTTTTTTATACTTTATCTTTCATCCGGTCGTAACGTTTTTGACTGGCAGAAGATTACCGAAAGGAATCGCCATATTGATTATCTATTTGTTGGCGGTTGGGGTAGTAACACTGTTCGGAGCTTTGGTGGGACCCGCATTATCTAAACAGGTTGCAGATCTTTTTACAAATTTACCTAATTACATCGTTGAAGTTCGTGAATTTTTGGATGATTTATCGCATTCTAAGCAATATAAATGGGCATTATCCCAAGATTATGTTTCATTTGATAAAATCGAAGCCTCGCTGTTAGACTATACGTCTAATTTACCAACGGATATTACAAACAGTCTTTCTTCCGTATTCAGCGTTGTGACGAATGTTACTTTGACAGTTGTAACTGTCCCGTTCATGCTCTTTTATATGCTGAAGGATGGACATAAACTTCCGCATGCTATTTCTCGTTTTATTCCGATTAATTACCGGACACAAGGTTTGACGATCTTATCAGAAACAGGAGAGACGTTGTCTACTTATATTCAAGGACAAGCATTGGTTTGTCTGTTTGTAGGATTAACTACGTTTATTGGATATCTTATTATCGATATGCCATATGCACTGGTTCTTGCTTTAATAGGTGCTGTAACCAATATCATTCCGTACGTTGGACCATTCATTGGCGCTGCTCCTGCAGTCATTGTCGCTTTATTCCAGTCGCCTATGGAGGCCGTCTTCGTCATCATTGTCATCGTGGTTGTCCAACAGCTTGACGGAAACATCATTTCGCCGCTTGTTATCGGTAAAAAGTTGAATACACATCCACTTACAATCATAATTGTTCTTTTGGTTGCAGGTAATATAGCTGGGATTATGGGAATGATTCTTGCCATACCGACTTATTCTGTGACGAAAACCATTGTGTTAAATATCGTTAAATTTATCAAGATTAGAAGACGCTCGGAAATTGAAGATATTTAATAAATAGAAGTAGAAACAGTATGAAACTATTGAAAATTTGTTCTAAGGATAAGCATGATCCCCATATCCTGTAAGCAAGGGTAGGAAGGGTGTGGGGAAATGGCCATTCATGTTGTCCAACAGGGAGAATCATTGTGGTCAATAAGTAAAAGATACGATACAGATGTATCCGAAATTATGGACGTAAATGGTCTGCAGTCAGGTGTACTGGTCCCGGGACTAGCGTTGTATATCCCTGAGAAAGAATTGTTTACGAGAATTTATCTGTTTCAGCCTAATGATACTCTGGCAAAAATTGCTGAAAAATTTGACGTATCTGTCTCAGATATACTAAAGACGAATCCGGGGATTGACCCAAAACAACTCATCACAGGTCAGCGGCTTGAAATTATTTCGTCCTTTAAGTTGGAACTGACCACACTTGCTTTTGCTTTCCCTGCCGCTGGTGAAAGCGTCCTTACTTCGTTCAGTGAAAATGCTGAACATCTAACCTTACTCGCCATCGTGGCTTATTCATTTACCACAGAGGGGAATGCCTTTATCGAAGGTAATGATGAACCTTTGATTAAAAAGGCCCTGCAATTGGATGTCATTCCACTTTTGATGGTCCGCAATTATGAAAATGGCGATTTTAACGAGAAACTTGCAGGAGATGTTTTGGCGAGTAAGCAGACCCGAGATCGGCTCGTGAACAGTTTATTGAAATTCGTTAAGGAGAAAGGATATGGCGGTGTAAGCGTCGATATGGAATTTATACCACCGGCACGACGGGCGGATTTTGTTCTCTTTTTGCGACAGTTAAAAAGGGGCCTGCAGGAGAAAATTCTTCATGTCAATGTCCATGCTAAAACAGAAGACAATCCTACGAACCGGATCGTAGGCGGGCACAATTATCAAGAGATTGGTAAAGTTGCCGACTTAGTTGCTGTTATGACAATCGACTATGGCTATCCTACCGGTCCGCCGGAACCTATTGCCCCATTATGGTGGATGGCACAGGTGATACGCTATGCCCGCAGCGTTATTCCTATTGAAAAGCTGCAGTCAGCGTTTCCTTTATACGGCTATGATAAAGTCATCTCCAGTAACAAGACAACAGCTTTATCTGCACTTAGTGCTCAGAATCGGGCGATTAAAGTGGGCAGTGCTATCTTGTATGATCAAGCGGCAGCTTCGCCTAATTATCGATATTATGCTGAGCAGGCACAACATAGTGTCTGGTTTGAAGACATAAGAAGTTTTACTGCTAAGTATCAGCTGATTGACGCCTATGATTTAGCTGGCGTAACATACTGGCACATAGGGCTTGCCTTCCCGCAAAACTGGGCGTATGTAGAGCGTAACCTATTAATCAGAAAAGGACTTTAATTTCTAAGGCAGGCTGTTGAGAACGCTCAACAGCCTTTTTTGTTTGAAATTAGCCTTGGTTGACTGCATTCAATTATTACGCTGTTTTGTTGGATTATGATACACTCTTGATAGAAGAAACTGAAGGATGTGAGCACGTGAAAAGGATTATATTATTTGATGGTGAATGTAATTTTTGTGATAAAAGCGTTCAGTTTATTATTAAGCGTGATCCTGAGGCGATTTTTTCCTTTACCTCTCAGCAAGGCGAAGCAGGACAAAAAATGATAGAGAAGTATCATGCACCTGCTTCCATCGACAGCATTATATTAATTGAAAATGATACGTATTACCTGAAATCATCGGCGGCTTTGCGCATTTGCAGGCATCTGCAAGGGGCTTGGAAGCTGCTATTTATATTTATCCTTGTTCCGTATCCGATTCGGGATTTTTTTTATAATATCTTGGCAAAGAATCGCTACAAGTGGTTTGGAAAAAAAGATCAATGTACCTTGCCAACACCAGAAATGCGCAAAAGATTTTTATAGTGATAAAAAAATTGGGGTTGTGTACGTAAAATGAGACGAATTATGCTTACAGGCATTGCTTTTCTGCTGCTATGTCTTTGTGGTTGTTCATCCTCTATAGCAGGAGTAGATGCGGAGAAGTTGGAATTGGCTGTATTAAAAATAGGCAAAGCCGATAGTATGGTGATAACCGTTGGCAATAAAACGGTACTTGTCGACAGTGGTGAAGAGGAAGATGGAGAAGAAATTCTGCAGTTTTTGAAAGATAGCAAGATTGACCAGATTGACTATATGATTATCACCCATTTTGACAAAGATCATGTGGGAGGAGCGGATATACTCTTGAATCATATTAAGGTCTCTCAGGTAATTACACCAGATTATCAGAGTAACAGTAACCAATATCAAGAATTCACAGCAGCACTCGCTGACAAGCAGCTAACACCAATCACGCTGACAGATGAGTTTTCCCTAGAAGCGGGTGATGCAGATTTTACGATTTATCCTCCAAAGCAAGTAAGCTATAAGGGAGATAACGATTACTCACTGATTGTTAGTATTAAGTATGGGAAAAATAGCTTTTTACTGGCAGGGGACGCTGAAGAAATTCGACTGCAAGAATTGATTGAACAAGGGAATTTAGCTCATACTTTCTTGAAAGTTCCGCATCATGGCAGATACAATTCAAAAAGCAGGGAATTCTTTACCTTGGTAAAACCAAAATATGCAGTCATTACCTCTTCAGATAAAAATCCTGAAGAAGAAGAGGTTGTGGATGCATTAACAAGGTTAGGCAGTACGGTATATACAACACGGCAAGGAAATATCTATGTGTCCAGTGACGGAGAGAAGATAGAGGTCAAACAATAATTCTTAGACAAACGTTTTCTCCTTCTATTGTGAAGGGAGTATAAGATGGTACTTACGAAAAAACTAACCAATCAATTTACCGAATTAAAAAAGCATGTAAAACATACAGCTGACTCTGTTGTTTGTTCAGGGGGAGCCTGTATGGTCATCCTGAATGATCAGGTCGTTCTTGAGGATTATTTTGGTAGACAGTCTTTAGCTGACCAGGCAAGAAAGGTGCAAGCAGATACTCAATTCCATGTTGCCTCCGTACGAAAAACATATATTGGTTTAGCGGCTGCGTATGCGGTTTATACCGGCTCTATTTCTTCAATAGATGATCCCGTTGTTCGTTATTTGCCGATGCTTAGCAGCGAACTTACAGCAGGGGTCACTATTCGGCATCTTATAACACATACACATGGACTGACCAAGAAAGACAACAGCCTCATCAGGGAGTTTCCAGTTGGTACTTGGGCTTATCGAGGAGTTGGTATCGAGTGGCTGACCCAAATTATTAAAGAAACGACAGGGAAAACAGTTGCAGAATTAATACAAACATTAATTATTGCACCACTTGATTTTAAAGAAACCGGCTGGTATGCAACAAAACATAATCAACTTGTAGAGGTTATTTTACAGAACCCAAATGATCCATCATGGTATACAAGCGATAGTATCGATGGCGATAAAATGAATATGTATGTTTCTGCACGTGAACTAGCTCTTTTTGGATATCTCCATTTGAATCAGGGCGTGATAAACGGGAAGACGATTGTTCCAAAGGAAGTCATTGAATTAGCAGTCTCAGTTCAAAGTCCAAATTTTGAAGATAGGAATTCTCCCCAAAATGGCTTCTTATGGTTCGTGAAAGAGCATCAAGCCTTAAAAACAGAAATAGGCAGCCAGGTACCTGCTGGTTCTTATCAAATTCTCGGTTATACGAATACAGCACTGTTAGTGGTGCCAGAACATAATCTGGTGGCAGTTAGAATGCTTAACAGTTTTGGTTCACCTCCGGAGTATGATTATTTGGAGGATATCCGATCGTTTGGCGATACCTTAATACGGTGCCTCTAAAATGAATACCCAGGAAACTGGGTATTTCAGACTGTAGACAAACTCGGGTGAGATTTAAAATCGAGATGTTGATTTCCATTCCAGGCGCTTCGCTTTCCGCGGGCGGGCGGTGAGCCGCATCAATGCTTACGCTCCTGCGGGGTCTCACCTGTCCCGCTGTTCCCGCAGGAGTCTTCACGCCAACACTCCCATCAACTGACTTTCTGAATTTAAAGGTCAAAGGCCTATTTTTTTGAGGTAATAAGGAGTATTTTCGAAAACCACTTGAAATGGTAACACTAGACCAGCTTGTTCCCGCTCAAAAAATCCAAAAGAGGTTCGGAATGAAACCATTCCGAACCTCTTTTGTCTACAAACTGGGTATTTTTTTGCTCTTACCCCTTGTTATATAATTCGGTTTCACGTACGATAATGTTAAATAATGTAAGTGATGGAGGGGACCGGTTGAAGAGATATCCAGTATTTAAGACCATGAAATTTTTAGGGAGTACGAGTTTAGTAACATTTGTTCTGTTCATACTTACCAACACAGCGACGAACCACTATTTTCCTTCTGAAATCGGTACAGTCCTGTCAATCAACGAAGTTTTATCGGTGTACTTTATCATCGTACTTTCTTGTTTGGTTACAGAACTCTTGTTTAAAGGAGTAACAAATAGTTCCACCTACAAATGGCTGCATAGCCCCTGGATGTATTATTTAGCGGTTACCCTGTTGTTGGCGATGTTCTGTTACGTAGCATGGGTGCGAGCTTCCCAACCTATCCAAAATGGATTATGGCTGGATTACACCACCCTGCCTCTAAGTGCCGTGTTGTATTGTTTATTCAGACAAACATTTGGGTTGATTAGGATTAAGAAAACCGATGTGATCTAAATGATCCCATCGGTTTTTAATGATCATTCACCTTCATTATTAAGCTATGCATTACTTGGGGTTCAAGATGGTCTGCATCCTCAAATGGAGGTGTATATGGGACAAGCCAAAATGAGAGAATCGATGATTTGCCAGGTGAAGGCGGTATCCATTCATTCTTTAGTAGATGTAGTCGAGGTGTGTTTACCGAACTTTCTTCAACCGATCGATTTGGAATCATTTTTTCAGCTAAGACTTTGGGGCATTGAATAAATCCTAGTCCTGCAATTGTCGTATTAGTTGTAGCTTGGAATATGGTTATCGATAAAATCAGTACAATGGACCAGAATATTCTTCGCAGTTCAATCCCCCCTCTATCCAGTTTTTCTAAAGATTCTTTGTAGTTAACCAGTTTTGTGCAAAATCGACAGCTTCTTTCAACGAAAACAGGCGGGAAGAGGCAGAGCCTATGTTACCTAAAACGACTGGACATGCTCGTTCAAATGCCCTGCCAATTTCCTCAAAGTGATATTCTTGAAAATCAAGTTCCTGGTATAGCTTCCAAACTCGTTCGTTATTTTCCGTAATTGGAGCTGCTTTAGTAATAACTGTTGGGGAGGGGGTACGGTATTCTGCTAAATGAAAGCAAGTATTCGTGTTGTAACCAACCCCGATAAATAAAACCACTGCATCTAATTCGTACAACCTTGCAAGAGGAGATTGTTCACCTAAACCAAAAGTTAGGGAGTGCTCTGCAAGGATTATAGATTTGTTTTTTCCCCAAGCCACAAACGAATAGGCAGGATGAGAACTTCTGCTGACACCAGGGAAATGTCTAAAGACCTCGACAATTTTCCCCATCCCCCTGACAGGGGTGTAAGCTGGATGGAAAGCAGGCATTGTATCACGGATTTCTTGCCACCATTCTTCAGGTACAGGTGGATATTGCCATTCTGAAGGGTCGCTCAAGTCGGTGGATTGTGAAGGCATAATAATTGTCCCATCATTGGTTACAACGTCCATCAATGCTTGAATGACAGAAATGGCACCGCCGTTTGTCCACCCTAATGAAGAAAGTGAGGAATGAACAAGTATATTCATACCGGGGGTAACGCCAAGTGCCTCCAAATCAGTTTTAATAGATTGTCGTGTTCGAGGAACAGGTGTATTTTCAAAAATATACTTCACAAGATGACCCCCTAAGCTATAGATAAGGTACCTATAATTTTATCATAAAAGATAAAAAGTATGAGCGAATTATGAAAATATGTAATAATTTAGAAACTCTTAACTTTGTGGACTTAATTATTTTTAATAGGTCATTCTTTCATTTCAAACGGTAGTGCTATGCAAGCTGCCTATTACTAACGTATAATTAGCCATACTAGAAAAATAGTTTAAGGAGGAATAAATAAATGCAAAAAGCAACGTTTGCAGGTGGCTGTTTTTTGGTGTATGGTGAGTCCTTTTGAAGAAATGCCAGGCATTGAAGGTATTATTTCAGGATATACAGGCGGTCATATCGAGAATCCAACCTATGAAGAAGTTAAAAAAGGAACCACTGGCCATTACGAAGCTGTTCAGATTACATATAATCCAGAGTTATTTCCATATGAGAAGCTTCTTGAACTGTATTGGCCGCAAATTGATCCAACCGATGATGGCGGTCAGTTTCAAGATCGCGGTCCTCAATATCGGACAGCAATCTTCTATCATACCGAAGAACAACAGAATCTTGCACAGCAATCTAAAGAAAAAGTTAGGCTTGCGAATGTCTTTAAAAAGCCTATTGTCACTGAGATTCTAGCAGCTTCAAGTTTCTATCCAGCGGAAGACTATCATCAAGATTATCACAAAAAAAATCCAGCACATTATAAAGAAGACCGCAAACAGTCCGGACGGGATGAGTTTATTAAAGAAAATTGGAGAAAGTAACAACCAAGCCGTAGATTGTATTCTATCTGCGGCTTTACTTTGCGACGATTTTAAAAAAACCACCTCGGAATTGAGATGGAAAAAAAGAAAAAGATAAAGGGATAGATGTGTTAGATGGATACTCTAACAGCATGGTTAAAGTATAGGGTTTAAATGTTAAGAATCTATGAACAGAGTTTGTCTTTTTAGAAAAATTTAAATTTCAGAATTGGTTGAATATTTATCGGTATATGACTATAATTCTAGTGGTACCTCAGAATCAAATAAAAGGAGAACAAGATGATAGGACGTTTTTTTTCATACTATAGGCCACATAAAAGATTATTTATCATTGATTTTTCATGTGCAAT
This sequence comes from Peribacillus psychrosaccharolyticus ATCC 23296, assembly GCF_000305495.1. Lineage (GTDB taxonomy): Bacteria > Bacillota > Bacilli > Bacillales > DSM-1321 > Peribacillus > Peribacillus psychrosaccharolyticus. The sequence continues at coordinate 10,435 of NZ_AJTN02000231.1, forward strand.
CATTGTAGCCATTTTAGAACTTGCTTTCCCCCTTGCTGTGCAGTGGTTTATTGATACGCTCATTCCCGGAGACGATTGGACGATGATCGTGTCGGTCAGCATAGGTTTATTAATCGTTTATGTATGCAGTACACTTCTACAATATATTGTGAATTATTGGGGACATAAACTTGGAATTAACATTGAAACTGATATGCGTCAGCAGCTGTTTCAACATGTACAGAAACAGTCATTTCGTTTCTTTGACAATACCAAAACCGGCCATCTCATGAGCCGGATAACCAATGATTTATTTGATATTGGGGAACTTGCCCATCACGGCCCAGAGGATTTGTTTATTGCATTCATGACTTTCATCGGTGCATTTTGGATTATGATGACCATAAATGTCAAGTTAGCTTTAGTGACGGTTTGTATCCTTCCCTTCCTGATTATATTAATTGTGTTTAGTAATCTAAGCATGAATAAAGCTTGGAAGCAGATGTACAGTGACATTGCTGATGTTAATTCGAGAGTCGAGGACAGTGTTTCTGGAGCTCGCGTTGTTCAATCTTTTACCAATGAAGATCATGAGATCGCTTTGTTTGAAAAAAATAATAAAAAGTTTCGTCTTGCAAAGCTGGGCGGATATAAGGTAATGTCTTTTTCTTCTTCAGGTATTTATATGATGACCCGTTTCATGACACTGGCAGTTCTAGTGGTCGGAGCGTGGTTAACCTTTCATGGCCAGCTGACAAATGGAGAACTTGTCGGTTTTGTCTTATATGTAAATGTTCTCTTCAAACCCGTTGATAAAATCAGTGCCCTTATGGAACTATATCCAAAAGGGATGGCAGGGTTTAAGCGGTTCACCGAGATGCTGGATGTAGAGCCGGATGTTCAAGATAAGCCGAACGCGGTTCGGATGGATTTATTGCACGGCGACATCATTTTTGATCAAGTAAGCTTCGGATATGATAATCAACAGACCGTTCTAAAAGATATTGATCTACAAATCTATGCCGGGGAAACAGTAGCCTTTGTCGGTCCATCCGGTGCAGGTAAAACAACCATTTGCTCCTTGATTCCTCGTTTTTATGACGTTGACCGCGGAAGCATCACCATCGACGGCATTGATATCCGCGATATGACGAAACACTCACTGCGCTCACAGATTGGATTAGTACAGCAGGATGTGTTTCTGTTCACAGGGACATTAAAGGAAAACATCGCTTATGGAATGCTTGATGCGACCGATGAACAAATCGAAGCAGCGGCAAAAAAGGCCCATTTAGAATCATTCATTGAAGGCCTTCCAGATGGATACGCCACACAAATTGGAGAACGAGGCTTAAAGCTATCAGGAGGACAGAAACAGCGGATTGCTATCGCAAGAATGTTTTTGAAAAATCCACCTATCTTAATACTCGATGAAGCCACGTCTGCGTTGGATACAGAAACAGAAATGGTTATTCAACAAGCACTGAATGAACTAGCAAAAAACAGAACAACGCTCATCATCGCTCACCGTTTAGCAACCATTCGGAATGCAGACCGCATTGTCGTTGTCACAGAAGACGGCATAGCAGAACAAGGAAAACATGATGAATTAATTAAAAAAGGCGGCGTTTTCGCCAACCTGCACAAAGTACAATTTCAAAAATAGTCAAAAGCCAGCTTTAGGATAAAGCTGGCTTTTGACTATTAATCGAGGAACCTGGGGGGGATATGAACTAATTTTTTTACTGTAAATCAAGAATAATCCCGTCTGGCACCTCAAAACGAGTTAAAAACACCCAGATGGGTATCATTACACCTGCAGTTCGAGAACAAAGCCTATTTTGTACGATATTATGCTGCATTGTTTTGCAGATGGTCTAACCTTTGCTAAAATAGATGTATGAGTTTTTTAGGAGGGTTTTTTGTGTCTGATACGATGAATAAGAAAGATCATATTCACTATATACCACCGCAAGGGGATTACTTTACCTTTAATGATGAGGATCATTATCTTGCGAAGGGAATGGAGTGGGGACTGTTAACGGCTCGTTCTGTTAAAAAGGAGCTGGTTTTTAAAACTGGTCGTCATGAAGAACGGGTGACATTGAAGGGATATCAAGAATATGGCATTGATGGCCAGTTTAATACGATTGTTTTGGAGTTTGATGATGGTGAACTTACATGTATTCACCCTGCGTATTTAAAAGAGATGCAGAGTGCTGGTTTTGCTAAAGAGTTATTAAGTGGAGGATCTACAGAGTATTCTGCCAAGAAGGAAGTGACAGATAAGGCTACTTCTGAAGAGGCAACATCTGTTGAAAAACCGGCTGTCGTTAAAAAAGCAAAAGCAAAAAAAGCGCCTGCAAAGCCGAAGCTAGAGCTTCCTGAAGAAAAAGTACATTTCACGGCATCCGTTAAGGAGTTTACAGAAAAAATGAATCATTTTACGGGAGAAACAGATGAAGTTGTTTTATTTGAAAATGTGAAAATCATAGGTGAAGCAGAACTTTATATTGGTGATGCATGGTGCGGCTACAGTAAAACGCTGAAAAAGCTTGAACTAGAAGAAGGCGTCGAGCTCGAATTCGATGGGAAAATTGTCGACAAGAAATTTAGTAAAGAAGTTCGTTACAAAGTGAACAACCCATCAAAATTAAAAAAAGTTGAGAACAACTAAGCAGCCATTTGGCTGTTTTTATATGTAATCAAAAAAGCGACCGAGGGTGGCTCGACCGCCTGCAAGCTTACTCTACGCTTTGTTTTGAAGTGATTTTTTAGCTAGTTCATCAGCCAACTCATTGTAAATGATTCCTGAATGGGCTTTAACTTTCCTAAATTCAATTTCAATGGATGGTTTGATTTGATTAATAAATACAATGTAATCTTTTGAAATTGCAGCGTTTGCTTTCCAGTCACCTATCGCCCATTTTTCAATCCCAATATAGTCATAAAATAAAACAATTTTTTATAGCCTTTTTCTATTCCATATCTGATTGCATTTTTTACTCCATCTATTTCACCAGCAACATTGCGAGTTTCCACGTAATCAATATGGTTATCAGATCCCATAAGGGTTTCTAGTGGGTTGTTTTTGCTGATTAGCACAACGCCATACCCGTACGTTTTAGAGAGTTTATTGTAGCTTCCATCTACAAAAGCAACCAGTGTTTGATCATCGAGAAGACGAATATACTCATCGATGTTGAAGTTATCATGCTTTTCCGCAGCAACTGTAAAAGCAGAATTATTACCAATAAATTGTTCGGCTTCTGCTTTAGTTGTAAAACCTTTATAAACTGCTCCACTATAGCCATCTATTTGTTTTTTACATTCAGCCCATGTCTCATATAAGCCAGGTTTTTTGCCAATTTTCACGGCATAGATTTTCTTCTTAGCCATTTTCCTCGCCTCCAGTACTTTCTCGTCTAACCAATATAGCATATAACAAGTTAAAATTGTGTTGTATAGGATGTCGATGGTTAGATATAATCAAGTCATCCTGTTGTATAAATTTCATTTATTTGTTAAAGAATAGGTTGATATACATATTTTTTTGAGGCAGGTTAGAATGGGGCCCTAAGCGGGTAATCAAAGTATATCCAAGATAAAGAGAGGAATTAATACATGAAAGAATTATTTGCACTTTTACGACAAGGAAATAAGTCTGCATTTATTGCAGGAATTGTGAACGGAATTATCTCGATTTTAAAAGCCACTGCCTTCTTTTTAACGGGTAATGTTGCTATGTTCGCTGAAATGCTCCACAGCCTCGGTGATGCGGCGAACCAGTTCTTTGTTTTTATTGGCTCAGCTCTTAGTAAAAAAGCACCAACTGCACGCTTTCCGAATGGTTTTGGAAGGCTGGTCAATCTTGTCTTGCTTGGTGCGGTGTTGATCGTTGGAATTATGTCTTATGAGACAGTCAAAGAAGGATTCCATCATATTTTACATCCGAATGAATCGAAAGGGATTATTATCAATCTGACGGTACTGGGTATTGCTGTACTGTTAGAAGGGTTTGTTCTGTATAAGGCAATGAAAGAAGTGCTGCATGAAACACATATAGAAGCATCAGGCTTTGCTATTATATCGAAGAGTTTTGGTGCCTATAAAAATGCAAAGCCCGCAACAAAATTAGTCTTTATGGAGGATTCCGTAGCCACTGCAGGTGGTGTTTTGGCAATTATCGCTATTTTATTAGCTAATTTCACTCCATTTAATCAAGCGGAAGGGATTGCATCCGTTTTAATTGGTCTAATGATGTTTTATGTTGTAGGCCGGGTATTTCTCGATAATGCAGCTGGTGCACTTGGAGAAGCTGATCCAGATATCCAATTTAAAATTGGAAATATGGTGATGCAGGATCCAGATGTACGTGATATTGAAGCAATCACAGTTTTGAAAGAGGGGGAAGATTTCCATGTAGAGGTGGAAGTTGAACTCGATGCAACCATGACGGTTGCTCAAGCTGACGTGGTAAAAGATCGGCTTGTGAAGGCAATTCTTGAAGAAAAAGGCGTAACGGATGTTCTTGTTGAATTTGATCAAGATGACGGCTTCACTACTTGGAAGGATTCAAAGACTCTGAAAGAGGATGATCCAAAAGTTTAAAGAAACGGCCTGAGGTATCTACCTCAGGTTGTTTGCTTGAGCTTTATCATTTTGGATCATCGTTTATATTTGATAAGGTATAAGTACACATATATAAGTACACATAACGTTAAGCAGGAAGGGGAATACATATGACAGATACTAAACCTAAGGCTAAGATTAAATTAATCGCTCTTGACATGGATGGAACCTTATTGAATCAATATGATGAGGTATCAGAAGAGAACCGCCAAGCTATTCTTGAAGCAGAAAATAAAGGTGTACATGTTGTGTTGAGTACTGGACGGGCCTATGCAACTTGTAGTGAATATGCTAAATCATTGAATTTATCATCCTATTTAATTACCGTAAATGGCAGTGAAATTTATAATGAACAAGGAAAGTTAATTGAACAAAATATTGTTGATACAGAACTGATTCAATGGATGTGGGATCTATCACAAAGTTATAAGACTCATTTCTGGGCAGTGAGCTGCGACCATGTTTATCGCGGAGAAATGCCGGATGACATTGCGGGTTCAAAATGGTTAAAGTTTGGGTTTGATAGTGAAGATGACCAGGTTCGTAATGAAATACTTCGTCAGTTGAAAGAAAAGGGAAATCTAGAAGTAAGTAATTCAAGTCCTACAAACATTGAAGTAAATGCAGTCGGCGTAAACAAAGCAAAAGCTATTGATGTGGTTTGTGAAAAACTCGGGTTAACAATGGATGAAGTCATGGCCGTAGGTGACAGTCTAAATGATATTGCGATGATTAAGTCGGCTGGATTTGGTGTGGCTATGGGAAATGCACAAGAAATAGTCAAAGAAACGGCAGATTGGGTAACAGCGACCAATATCGAACATGGAGTGGCCAAAGCCATACATAAATGGGTACTTGAATAATGGAAGACTCCTTTAATAAGGAGTCTCAGTTTGTCGACAAAAGGGGTCCGGAATGGTTTCATTCCGAACCTCTTTTGGATTTTTTGAGCGGGAACAAGCTGGTCTAGTGTTACCATTTCAAGTTGGTTTTCGAAAATACTCCTTATTACCTCAAAAAAATAGGCCTTTGACCTTTAAATTTAGAAAGTCAGTTGATGGGAGTGTTGGCGTGAAGACTCCTGCGGGAACAGCGGGACAGGTGAGACCCCGCAAGAGCGTAAGCATTGATGCGGCTCACCGCCCGCCCGCGGAAAGCGAAGCGCCTGGAATGGAAATCAACATCTCGATTTTAAATCTCACCCGAGTTTGTCTACAGTCTGAGATTCCTTTTTAAAAAGGAGTCTTTCTTTTATTTAACTGCCTTCCAAATGGTCCATCGATCTTCTTCAATGATGGTATGATCCGTTAAAATGGACGCATCAATATGAGCTAGTAATTGTATTAATTCGTGATCGTCCAATTCGTGTAAAATACTTCTTCCGGTTCGTTCGCGTAAATCGCTAAGTAATTTAGCCTTATTGTCATACACTTTTCTCGTTTCCCATAACGTGACTTCTTCAATTTTTCTAAATCCGACTTTTTTTAGAGAGTCGATTACAAATGAGCTGGCGTGTCTTCTGTTTGTTTCTTTCTCAATTAATTTGGGAAAGCATTCAAAAAAGTACCCTCTGATATGGCGATTACTTCCTTTTACTAGGCAATCTTCGGGAGTACGGTCTTGAATAATGTAAGTACCGTCATGCTCCAAAATTCTATAAGCTTCCGTAAAACAGGCAGGTAAATCCTTTAGATGATGGATGAGTGCTCTTTCAAGCAACAAATTGAATTCGTTACTCTTTAAGCCTGTTTCCAATGCATGTCCATGTTTGAACGATATGTTTTTATATTCTTTACAGTTTTCTTTGGCTCCTTCGATAATAGCTTTGGAAAAATCGACAGCCGTAACAGAAGATGCTCCCATATCGGAGAGTGCCTTGGAATAAATCCCTCCACCACACCCAATATCTATGGCTTTCGAAATATCCTCGATAGGCACAAGGCTTTTGATGGCTGCAACCCAAGAGTTATCTGCGTTTCGAGTCGTATAAGTACTTCGATTGTTTGGACTATGAAAATCAATCTCCATTTTACATCCCTCATTTCAATAGGTGGATAAACCTTCTAATTACAATGTACACCCATTGAAAATTAAAGAAATGATAAAGTTATTATTTGTAAACATAAGTTTACCTTATGGAACGTAGTTTATCCTAAAAAAGGAAGAAATCAATATTATAGAATGTAAAAGTATGATAATATAAGGTAGAATATGTCTGAAAATTCAGTTGGAAATAGGAGGAACTTTCTATGACAAAATCAATTCCTGAAGCTTGGTGGAATGAGCTTGCTTTGCCGGTTATCGCAGCTCCGATGTTTTTAATTTCTGGACCGGAGTTGGTTAAATCATGTTGTATGAATGGGGTGTCTGGCTCATTTCCAGCTCCAAATGCAAGGCCGATAGAGGTCCTTGATGAATGGATGGGAGACATCAGCAGCAGTTTAGCAGAAGCAAAATTGAAGGATCCTGCTAAAAAAGTGGCTCCCTGGGCGATGAATATGGTGGTCCATAGTTCCTATAGCCGTCTTCAAGAAGAGTTAGAACTGGTAATCAAGCATCAGCCTCCAATTGTTATCACTTCACTTGGTTCTCCAAAACATGTTGTCGAAATTGTACATAGTTATGGTGGCTTAGTATTTTCAGATGTTAGCAGTATTCCGTTTGCTAAAAAAGCAGCTGAAGCAGGCGTAGATGGGTTGATTCTTGTTGCAGCGGGTGCAGGGGGACATGCTGGTGAGTTGAATGGATTTGCCTTTGTAGACAGTGTTCGTACATTCTGGGATGGAATCATTTTACTTGCCGGTTCGATATCTACAGGAAAAGGAATTCTTGCCGCTCAAGCGGCTGGTGCGGATCTTGCTTATATGGGGACTCGTTTTATTGTAGCTGAAGAAAGTTATGCTGCGGATGCTTACCGTGAAATGCTCGTAACATCAGGACCTGAAGATATAATCCTAACCGATGCCTTTTCAGGAGTTAACTGTAATATGTTAAAACCGAGCATTCGTAACAATGGACTTGACCCAGAACAACTAGTTAAAAAAGAAAAAGTGAATTTCGATGGTATGGCTCAAAAATCAGATGCAAAAGCTTGGAAGGATATCTGGTCTGCTGGTCATGGTGTAGGAGCCATCGAAAAAATTGATTCAGTTGAAGGCATAGTGAAAACACTTCAACAAGAATATAACGAGGCTTTGACAAAGTTAAATGAACAGGCTGCGAAAGTTAAAACAAGTGTTTCCCAATAAATACGTTAAATGGACATTCATGATGTCCATTTTTTTATTCGTTTGGAGCCGCAATTTCAACCTTCATTCGATCAGGATCCTCGAAGAATACAGCATAATGATTCGGTCCGCCAGCAAAAGGAAATCTTTCTTCATATAAAAGAGGGATCCCTTTTTCCTTTAATTTCGTGAACAATTTATTAACATGCTCCCTAGACTCACCATGAAAAGCTAGATGATTAAGGCCAATCCTTCCTCGATGGTATCCGCTGTCTATAAAACGGTCATCTGTTTGAACAAATACTAGATACGAGTTTCCTTGTTTCCAACTGATTCCGGACTCCCATT
>NZ_AJTN02000230.1 GCF_000305495.1 Peribacillus psychrosaccharolyticus ATCC 23296
ATAGATTGAAATATTTTTCTAAACCATTGAAGATTCCAGTAGCCGCCTTAGTCTGGTACGCGTCTGTGGCAATGACTTTTTCTTCAGTTGGATTGGAGATAAAGCCAAGTTCAACTAAAATTGAAGCCTGTTTATTCGAACGAATGACTTGGAAGTTTCCTTCTTTAACACCACGGCTCTTCATGCCGGTGGCTTTAATCACTTCTTCTTGAATACATTTTGCCAGCTCGTATTCATTCACATTCGTTTTGTAATAGAATGTATCCACACCATTAGCTGTTTTGCTCGTACTTGCATTGTAATGAATACTAATAAATACATCAGCTTTATATTTTTCGCTGATTTCTACACGTTTGGTAAGAGAAGGATAGATATCACCTGTGCGTGTCATAATGACAGTCGCGCCGGCATCCTCTAATTTGGATTGTAGCTTTTTAGCTGTTTTCAGGGTAAGCGTTTTTTCATTATTATTTTTGCCGCTTGCCCCAGGATCTGTCCCGCCGTGGCCAGGATCAAGCACGATTACTTTACCACTTACTCCTCTGACTGGTTCTTCATCAGTTAAATACTTCATTGATGCCCAGCCAATAACTCCGGCTGTGGTTAGTACTTTACCCCAGTTGTCATCGTTTACTTCAAGTAAGGTTACTTCATCATTTTTTTTAACGGTTGTTACAACCTTAGCTGTTGTATTGGCGTCTTTACGGATATTCAACCCGTTAGCCGTTACGTAGTATACTCCTGAATCACTATCCGGTTCAGTAGAATCCTCAGCTGGTTTTGCTTCTTCAACAGGGTCCTTTTTAACAGGTGCTTTCTTTGTTAAGTAAGAAGTATTAGCCCAGCCGCTTTTCCCAGATGCCGTTTTTAAGCTGGCCCATTTACCACTGATTTTACTAACGGTTACTTTATCATTTTTTTTCACCGATGTAACAACTGCCGCGGAAGTAGAGGCTGATTTTCTGATATTAAGTGTTGAGGCGGTAACATAATAGACTGTACCTTTAGCTTCCGTTTTTACAGCTGTAACGGGTTTTTTATCAGTTATGTACGACTTGGAAACCCAACCTGTTTTTTTAGTGGAAGGAACATACACTTTATACCATGTGCCGCTTGTGGATTTAATATTGACGAGTAACCCTTTTTTTAAGGTCGCCAAGGTTTTGCTGCTCGTGGAGGCAGATGACCGCAGATTTAAAGAAGTAGCTGTTACATAGCCGTTCTTTGTTACAGAGGCAGCCGCTGCTTTAGCTGTCTTTACTTTGGTCAAGTACTTGGATGAGACCCATCCGTAGGTCTTGCCATAAGGAATTTTGCTCCAGCCGCTCTTTTCCTGAGAAATCGTCACGGTGTTCCCTTTTTTTAGTGTCCCTAACTTTTTAGCGCTTGTGCTTGCTTTAGCCCTGACGTTAAGGGAACTTGCATTAACCTTTGCTTTTACCGTGGCAGCTGCTAATACTGATTCAGCAGGATTCACAACTGTGAATAGTGATAAGAAGAGTACCGTGGCTAACAATAGAGATCCTAATCTTTTTTTCATGCTGTTCGCCGCCTTACATAAAAGTATTTTTTCAAAACCCATTTTTTGCCTAGTACAATAATAAACTATTTTTTTACACAAAAGACAAAAAAACTAAAAATAATCTAAAAAAGTAATATTATTACACTTTTTTAGACATAAAAAACAGCTAAACTATCAAAATATGCTAAAAACAGGTATGGGTAATATCGGCTAAAATGTCATTAGTTGAATAGGTTTTACTTCATATTAAGTCTTTTGAACTATCAATAGGAATCATTTACCTTCAATTTATTTTAGAAAAGGAATATTTTCTTTAATTGAGGGATATTACTGGGTGTAAATTAAAAAGGAGGAAGAAAATTGATAAACGAAAACGAAAAAATAAAAAACGAGCAGATAATGAAAATGAAGAAACATTAACTAACAGACAAGGACATCCAGTCACTAATAATCAGAACATGCGGACCGTAGGAAATCGCGGGCCTACTACATTAGAGAATTATGATTTTTTGGAAAAGATCAGCCACTTTGACAGGGAAAGGATTCCAGAAAGAGTAGTTCATGCACGTGGTGCCGGAGCTCACGGGTATTTTACCGCTACAGGAAAAGCTGGGGACGAGCCTGTTTCAACCTATACTCGTGCCAAGTTATTTCAAGAAGAAGGGAAGCAAACTCCTCTTTTTGTGCGTTTCTCTTCGGTAATTCATGGCGGAACTTCTCCAGAAACGCTGCGTGATCCACGTGGATTTGCAGTGAAATTTTATACAGAGGACGGCAATTGGGATTTGGTCGGAAACAATCTAAAAATATTCTTTATCCGTGATGCGATCAAGTTTCCGGATCTTATTCATGCGTTTAAACCGGATCCTGTCACAAATATCCAAGATGGAAAGAGAATATTTGATTTTTGCTCTAGTTCACCGGAAACCTTCCATATGATTACGTTCTTATTTTCACCATGGGGAATACCGGCCAATTACCGTATGATGCAAGGGTCAGGTGTGAATACCTATAAATGGGTGAATGAAGAGGGCAAAGCTGTTCTTGTTAAGTATCACTGGGAACCGAAGCAAGGAATTAAAAACCTGACACAAGACGAGGCGGATAAAATTCAAGCTACTAATTTTAATCACGCGACACAAGATTTATATGAAGCCATTGAAAAGGGCGATTTTCCAGAATGGGACTTGTTTGTTCAAATTATGAGTGATGATGACCATCCAGAGCTGGACTTTGATCCGTTGGATGATACGAAACTTTGGCCAAACGATACCTTCCCATGGAAGCATGTTGGGACTATGACGCTGAACAAAAATCCCGAGGATTATTTCACTGAAGTAGAACAAGTTGCATTTGGAACCGGAGTACTGGTTGACGGGCTTGATTTCTCAGATGATAAGATGCTGCAAGGCCGGACCTTCTCCTATTCTGATACACAACGTTACCGTGTTGGTCCCAATTATCTACAGCTGCCAATTAATGCGCCTAATAAAAGGGTTGCAACGAATCAACGCGGCGGCCAAATGCAATACAAAGTAGATTTAGGTGAAAAACAAAATCCTCATATTAATTATGAGCCTTCTACCATTGATGGGTTAAAGGAAGCAAAACCTACTGCAAAGGAATACACACCTTTTATTGAAGGACATTTGGTTCGAGAGTCCATTGATCGTCCAAGTAATACGAAACAAGCTGGTGAAACGTTCCGTAATTTTGAAGAATGGGAGAGAGAAGAATTAATTGCTAACTTAGTCAGTGCACTGGGACCTGCTGATAAGCGGATTCAAGAGAAAATGATTGCACTTGCGGAAGAGGCAGATCAAGAGTATGGCCGCCGCTTAAGAGATGGGCTTGCCAATGCACCCAAAGGTGAAACAGAGCACTCAAAACCAATCAGCTCCAAAGAAGGTAATGATGCGCCTGAAGAAGCCGTAGAAAAAGGTCATGACGCTGAACCATATTAAGGATCAAAAGTAAATTTCCTATCGAAGGAAATTTACTTTTTTTAGATAATCAATAGCATTGTCGGCGATAATCCATTAAACTGAATACCAATCATATAATAAGACTTTTCTCTTTAAGGAGATGAATAAATGATTAAGCTTTTATCTGCCCTTTTTCTTCCTTGCCTATTAGTGATGCTATTCTCTAGAGTTACCTATAATCGCTATGTCGGACTGGGGTTAACCGTTGCTTTAATCGCTGCTTCAGCCTATAAAGGATATACCCATGCCTGGTGGCTGGTTATTGTTGATGCTTTGTCATTGACAGTTGGTTTTTACCTTTCTACAAGAATGATGAATCGTACCATGAAGAGCGCCTGAAAAGGTGTCTTTTTTTGGTATATTGAGCTGTATCTATTAAATAAAAAACGAATAAATGTTCGCTTTTTTATGGTTTGTTTTTTATGCTTTGTGGTAGAATGAGTATAGAAGTATTTGTAAAAGGGTTATAAATAAAGAGGGTGCAGCTTCTGGTAGTAGAGGGAGCTTCCTTTATATATATTATAGAAGTTAAACAAGAAAATCCCGTTTAGGAGGGTACTAGGTGAAGGATAAATTCGAGTTGGTTTCAAAATATACTCCCCAGGGAGATCAGCCGCTGGCTATACAGGAACTTGTAAAAGGTATTAACGAAGGAAAACGATACCAGACCCTTCTCGGTGCAACTGGTACAGGAAAAACATTCACAGTTTCTAATGTTATTAAAGAGATAAACAAACCGACACTGGTCATTGCTCACAATAAGACATTAGCAGGACAGCTATACAGTGAGTTTAAGGAATTCTTTCCTGAAAACGCGGTTGAGTATTTTGTCAGTTACTACGATTACTATCAGCCTGAAGCATATGTTCCGTCTACGGATACATTTATTGAAAAAGATGCGAGTATTAATGATGAGATTGATAAGCTTCGGCACTCTGCAACGTCTTCACTATTTGAACGCCAAGATGTCATCATCATTGCCAGTGTTTCTTGTATATACGGCCTCGGTTCACCAGAGGAATACAAGGAAATGCTTGTCTCGCTGCGAACTGGTTTAGAAATAGACCGGAATACCTTGTTACATAAACTGGTAGATATTCAATACGAACGAAATGATATTGCCTTTCAACGGGGGACCTTTAGAGTGCGTGGAGATGTTGTTGAGATTTTCCCGGCATCTCGCGACGAACAATGTGTTCGGATAGAATTTTTTGGTGATGAGATTGATCGTATTCGCGAAGTAAATGCGCTAACCGGAGAAATTACAGGAGACCGAGATCATATTGCTATTTTCCCAGCTTCTCATTTCGTAACACGAGAAGAAAAAATGAAAGTAGCCATAAAAAATATTGAAGCTGAGCTCGAAGAACGACTAATTGAATTACGTGAGAATGATAAACTCCTCGAAGCACAGCGACTAGAGCAGCGGACTCGTTATGACTTGGAAATGATGGCTGAGATGGGCTTTTGTTCTGGAATTGAAAACTATTCGCGTCATCTTACCTTACGCCCGCCTGGATCAACACCCTATACGTTAATTGATTATTTACCAAAAGACTTCCTGCTCGTTGTGGATGAGTCCCATGTGTCCTTGCCGCAAATAAGGGGAATGTTTAATGGTGATCAGGCACGTAAACAGGTCCTAGTTGACCATGGTTTTCGGCTTCCATCTGCAAAAGACAATCGCCCGCTCCGTTTTGAAGAGTTTGAGCAGAAAGTCAGCCAAGCTATTTTCGTCTCTGCTACACCTGGTCCATATGAGCTCGAGCATACGCCGGAAATGGTTGAACAGATTATTCGGCCGACGGGGCTTCTTGATCCGACAATAGAAGTCAGGCCGATAGAAGGTCAGATTGATGACTTAATTGGTGAAATTAATGAGCGCGTTAAACGAAACGAACGGGTCTTGGTCACTACGTTAACGAAGAAGATGTCTGAAGACTTGACTGATTATTTAAAAGAAATTGGCATCAAGGTTCAATATCTCCATTCTGAGGTAAAGACTTTAGAAAGAACAGAAATCATTCGTGAGCTAAGAATGGGTAAATATGATGTGTTAATTGGGATCAATTTATTGCGTGAAGGGTTGGATATTCCTGAGGTATCGCTTGTAACCATTCTCGATGCGGATAAAGAAGGATTCCTTCGTTCTGAACGATCACTCATTCAAACAATGGGCCGGGCAGCTCGGAATGAAAACGGCCAAGTAATTATGTATGCTGATCGAATGACGAATTCCATGGAGCTGGCGATTCAGGAAACAACACGTCGCCGGGAAATTCAAGAAAAGTATAATCAAGACCATGGAATTACTCCGAAAACCATACAAAAAGATATTCGCGACTCGATTCGTGCAACATATGCTGCTGAAGAGCAGGAAGAATACGCCGTTCCAAATTATAAAACACTGACAGAAAAAGAACGGGTTGAAGTGATTGCAAGTACAGAGAAACAGATGAAGGAAGCGGCTAAAGCGCTTGATTTCGAGCGTGCAGCAGAACTTCGTGATTTATTAATAGAATTAAAGGCGGAAGGATGACGATACATGGCTATGGATAAAATTACGGTTAAAGGAGCACGAGCCAATAACCTGAAAAACATTGACGTCATCATCCCGAGAGACAAAATGGTGGTTATTACAGGCTTATCAGGTTCAGGGAAATCATCACTGGCGTTTGATACGATTTATGCAGAGGGGCAGCGCCGCTATGTAGAATCACTGTCTGCCTATGCCCGCCAATTTCTTGGACAATTGGATAAGCCCGATGTTGATGCGATTGAAGGACTATCACCAGCGATTTCTATTGATCAAAAGACTACCAGCAGAAATCCTCGGTCGACAGTAGGAACAGTAACAGAAATCTATGATTACCTGCGTTTGCTTTATGCACGAGTAGGAAGACCAACCTGTCCGATTCATCATATCGAGATTTCATCACAAACAATTGAGCAGATGGTAGACCGCATCATGGAGTATCCGGAACGAACCAAACTCCAAGTGCTTTCACCGTTGGTTGCAGGAAGAAAAGGCTCGCATGTGAAAATTCTTGAAGATGTGAAAAAGCAAGGATACGTACGGGTGCGGATTGACAAGGAAATGCATGATCTAAGCGATGAAATCTCACTCGAAAAAAATAAAAAACATTCCATTGAAGTAATCATTGACCGAATTGTTGTGAAGGAAGGGGTAGAAGCGAGACTTGCTGATTCCCTAGAAAGTGCCTTAAAGCTCGGCGGTGGAAAAGTCCTTATAGATGTGATCGGAAATGATGACGAATTGCTGTTTAGTGAACATCACGCCTGTCCTTACTGCGGCTTCTCCATTGAAGAACTGGAGCCGCGGATGTTTTCCTTTAACAGTCCGTTTGGCGCTTGTCCGGAATGTGATGGTCTAGGAATTAAAAGAGAAGTGGATCCTGAGTTAGTCATTCCTAATAAAGAGTTGACGCTAAAGCAGCATGCAATCGCGCCTTGGGAGCCGACAAGTTCACAGTATTATCCACAGCTGCTTGAAACCATATGCAAGCATTTCGGAATTGATATGGATGTTCCGGTTAAGGAATTGCCAAAAGATCAATTGGATATCATTTTATATGGCTCAAAAAAGGAGAAAATCTATTTCCGCTATAAAAATGATTACGGACGGGTACATGAAAGTTTTATTGCTTTTGAAGGTGTTTTAAAAAATATTGAGCGTCGTTTCAAAGAAACCAGTTCTGATTATACCCGTGATCAAATGGAAAAATACTTAGCTAATCGTGCTTGTCCTAGTTGTAAAGGTTACAGGCTGAAACCGGAAAGTTTGGCAGTTTTAATACAAGGGCAGCAGATTAGTCAAACTACATCGCTCTCTATTGAGGAATCATTGGCGTTTTTTGCTAATCTGGAATTAACAGAAAAAGAACAGGCCATTGCGAAGTTGATCCTTCGAGAGATTAAAGAACGTCTTGGATTTCTGGCGAATGTTGGACTTGAATATTTAACGTTGAGCAGAGCAGCGGGAACTCTTTCTGGCGGAGAGGCACAGCGTATCCGTCTGGCTACACAAATTGGTTCACGACTGACAGGCGTCTTATACATTCTAGATGAGCCTTCTATCGGTCTCCATCAGCGCGATAATGACCGGTTAATTGATACATTGAAGAATATGCGTGAAATAGGAAATACCCTGATTGTTGTCGAACACGATGAGGATACGATGCTTGCGGCTGATTATTTAATCGATGTTGGACCAGGAGCAGGTTCTCATGGAGGCGAAATAGTTGCTGCCGGTACTCCGAAAGAAGTAATGGAGAATCCACGTTCTTTAACTGGTCAATATCTTTCGGGTGAGAAGTTCATACCGCTGCCGGTGGAACGTCGGGTTAGTGATGGACGATTTATCGAGATTAAGGGTGCGAAAGAAAATAACCTTAAAAATGTAAATGTGAAGTTTCCACTTGGAACATTCATTGCTGTAACAGGTGTTTCGGGTTCAGGGAAAAGCACCTTAATTAATGAAATTCTTCATAAAGCATTAGCACAGAAATTAAACCGAGCCAAAGCGAAGCCAGGGGATTTCCGAGAAATTAAAGGCATTGACTACCTGGATAAAGTCATTGATATCGATCAATCACCCATTGGGCGAACACCGCGATCCAATCCGGCAACCTATACAGGTGTCTTTGATGATATACGTGATGTGTTTGCTTCAACTAACGAAGCAAAAATCCGCGGGTATAAAAAAGGCCGTTTTAGTTTTAATGTAAAAGGCGGCCGGTGTGAAGCTTGCCGTGGAGATGGCATTATTAAAATTGAAATGCATTTCCTGCCTGATGTGTATGTACCTTGTGAGGTATGTCATGGAAAACGTTATAATCGTGAAACATTGGAAGTAAAGTACAAAGGGAAAAACATCGCCGATATTCTGGAGATGACCGTTGAAGAGGCAAATCCATTCTTCGAAAATATCCCGAAAATCAAACGTAAAATACAGACTATTTATGATGTTGGTTTAGGCTACTTACAGCTTGGTCAGCCTGCAACCACGCTTTCCGGCGGGGAAGCTCAGCGTGTGAAACTTGCATCTGAACTTCATAAACGTTCGAATGGCCGCTCATTCTATATTCTTGATGAGCCGACGACTGGTCTGCACGTACATGATATTGCAAGACTTTTAGAGGTATTGCAGCGTTTGGTTGATAATGGTGATACTGTTCTGGTAATCGAACATAATTTGGATGTAATTAAAGCTTCTGATTATATTGTTGACCTCGGTCCTGAGGGAGGAGATAAGGGTGGAACAATTTTGACAACGGGTACTCCTGAGGAGATTATGATGTTTGATGGATCGTATACGGGAAAATATTTGAAACCGATTATCCTTCGTGATCAAATTCGAATGGAAAATAAGATTAAAGCCAAAGAGCATGAATCGGTCCAATAAATGAAAAGCAAGCCTTTTAGGTTTGCTTTTCTTTACTACTAATAGGTTTAGACTGTGTCAATAAATTGTTAAATCGTGTCAGTCAATGTTAAATGTTGTAACGGGAAATTTAATTAATCGATTAATTAAAGCTGGTGATTTCTTATTATTTCCGAGGAAATCTAAGTAAATGTGCTGCAAAGATTGTCAGCATTATTTGTCGAAATCATTTAGCAGTATTATAGAGAAATCATGGAACTTTTTGTAGGTATGAGCGTATGAAACTACAAGGAGTTAAAAATCTAAGTCTTTATTTTGAAAGTGAGGAGTCGGTTATGCAGGAGGAAAAAAAGAAAATACTTCAAATGGTACAAGAAGGATTAATTACGGTAGAAGAAGCTTACACAATTCTGAATGAACTGGATAAAGCAAACAAGGAAAGTGAAAAAAAAGAGGAGAATCTTCTCAATGAATTGTCTACGGTTGTTCTAAATAAGGAAACACCGAAGGAAAATGAGTCCTTAAATAAGAGGGTTCAATTTTCAAAGGAAAAAATCCTAGGCTTTGTTGAGACAGCCATTCAAAAAATTAAAGATACGGATTTGGATTTTAATTTCGGAACGTCACAGGAAATTAATCATATCTTTCAGGATTTGCCGCGAGACTTAAAGGAAATCGAAATAGAAATTGCTAACGGAAAGCTCGCGATTGAAACTTGGGATCAGCCAGATATTAGAATTGAATGTGCCGCGAAGGTTTATCGTAGTGAAACACAGGCTCAAGCACGGGAAGAGTTCCTAAAAAATGTACACTTTACGAATGAAGAAGGCAGAGTTAGATTTCATGTTTTGCAAAAGTCAGTTAAAGTAGATACAAAAATATTTGTACCAGTTAGACACTATGAGTCTATTTCCATAAGATTGTTTAATGGTGGAATAACGGGGGGTTCATTACTCGTTGATACCTTAAAAACCAAAACAGCAAATGGCGCAATCACTTTGCAAAAAGTAGAGGGAAAAACGTGCGATGCTGAAACGGGTAATGGAAAGATTACGATTAATGATTCACGTCTTGAGATTGTTGAAGCAGAGTCGCTAAATGGAGCAATAGTGGTTAACGGTCATTACAAGCAGATTGATGCACAAAGCTTTAATGGGCAAATTTCCTGTCAGGTACTTGAAGCGGCTTGTGAATCGATTCAAGCCAAATCTGTGACAGGTTCGATTCAGCTGCAGCTTCCTTCAGGTACCTCAGCGGATGGGGAGTTAAAGTCTAATTTGGGCAGCTTTAATATAAGTATAGGCGGAATCGATGTCATTGAAGAAAAAAGTGATGTCATTCAAAAGGTACTTAAATTTAAAACCCAAAAAAATACCCTCCCAAGTCTGCATCTATTTGCCGATACAAAGACGGGTGCTATAACAGTATCATAAACCAGAGCTGTCCTAAAAAGGGGTTAGATCCCCTTTTTAGGACGCTTTTTTTGTACTTCTACTTTTTAGCCATTCTATAAAACTGAACAATACTTTTGCCAATTGAATTAGCACATGTTTTTCGGTAGATTTCGGATTTTAGCAGAGCGGCTTCGCGATGGTTTGTCATAAAGCCGCATTCAATGAGAATCGAAGGACACTGGGTATAACGTAACACGTGAAACTCAGCTGTTTTAATCCCGCGGTTTTTGAGACCTGTGACAGAAACTAGGTCTAGTTGTATACAGTTTGCGAGAGCTAATGCCTCACTCGGTTTAGATAAATAGATATAGGTTTCAATTCCTTTGGCAGCATGCCAGCCCCCGCTGCCGGCGGCATTGGCATGAATAGAGAGATATAAATCGACTGAAAGGGTGTTAGCTTTGTTTGTACGTTCTCTAAGTGGAACATCTTCGAGATCTGAGTGAGCAAAGTAAACGTAAGTATCTTTGAACCCTTTTAAGTAGTTTTTTAAATGAGCGGCAACAGAACGATTGAAGATATATTCCTTCATTCCATCAGGCGTTTGTTTTCCATGAGTCTGGTATCCGTGTCCAGCATCAATCATAATTTTCATGAGCCATCTCCTATTCTGTTTTTTCGTACAATCCTTCGAAGGATATATACCGTTCAAACGGAAAAAAGGAGCATGCTTATGAAAAAAAGTTGTATAGCTAATTAGTAAGTCACTTCCTTAAATGTGGTAATATAGTGTCAGGCAAAAGGACGTAAGTCGGAATTAACTTTATAGTTTCCTTTAGTTATTGAAAGGGATTTGCTAAAATGAAATCTATATTTACAGAAGAATACATTAACTCCATGAGAGAGGAGCAAAATAGATGGCGCGCGTTCGTACAAAGGATTTGTTAGATACATTTGATTTAGAACTAATCAGTGGGGAAGAAGGGATTAACCGTCCGATTGTAACAAGTGATTTATCAAGACCAGGTATTGAGCTCGCGGGATATTTTGAATATTATCCTTCTGAACGAGTGCAGTTGCTTGGTACAACAGAGATGTCTTTTTTTGAAACGCTGAGTCCTGCTGAACGAGTGAACAGAATGAATGATTTATGTCGTGATTTGACCCCGTGTATCATCATAACAAGGGGCTATGAGATCCCTGATGAATTAATTGAGGCTTCCGAGAGAGAATCGGTTCCAGTGATGCGTTCAAATTCGAAAACGACAAGGCTGTTCAGCCACTTAACAAACTTTTTAGAAAGCAAGCTCGCTCCAACGACTGCTGTCCATGGAGTATTAGTCGATATTTATGGCGTAGGTGTTATGATTACTGGGAAAAGCGGGGTCGGTAAAAGTGAAACCGCTCTTGAACTAGTAAAAAGAGGTCATCGTCTGGTAGCTGATGATTGTGTGGAAATCAGACAAGAGGATCAAGATACCTTAGTCGGGAATGCTCCTGAACTGATTGAGCACTTGCTTGAGATTCGCGGCCTGGGGATTATTAATGTGATGACGCTGTTCGGTGCTGGTGCGGTTCGCAGCAATAAAAAAATATCCTTGGTCATTAACCTGGAGTTATGGGAAAAGAACAAACAATATGACCGGGTAGGTCTTGATGAAGAAGTTATCAAAATTATCGATACAAACGTTACGAGATTGACTGTGCCAGTCCGCCCTGGTCGAAATCTTGCAGTTATTATTGAAGTAGCTTCGATGAATTTCCGTTTGAAAAAAATGGGTGTCAATGCGGCTGAACAATTTTCAGATCGCTTGAACAATACCATATCCAGAGGTCACGAGGATCTGTGAGTCATGCTAAATAGAAAAGAGGGGTAAAATGGAACAAGGAATACAGCCGCTTAATCCCATTGCTGTCGACTTAGGGCCAATAACTGTCCATTGGTATGGGCTGATTATTGGGTTGGGCGTCTTGCTGGGTCTATTCATAGCGGTGCGTGAAGCTGAACGTAGAGGGTTGGATAAGGAAACGTTTATAGATGTTATTTTATTTGCGGTTCCAGCAGCTATTATTTGTGCAAGGATTTATTATGTATTTTTTCAATGGGACTTTTATTCACAAAACCCGGGACAAATCATTAAGATTTGGGAAGGCGGGATAGCCATCCATGGTGCCATCATCGGCTCTGTTTTAACGGGGTATATTTTTTCTAAAGTAAAAAAATATCATTCTGGAAGCTTGTTGATATTGCTGCACCGGGTTTATTAATCGGTCAGGCTATTGGACGATGGGGAAACTTTATGAATCAGGAGGCTTACGGAGGAGAAGTGAGCCGCTCTTTTTTAGAGTCGACCTTGCATTTACCTGATTTCATCGTAAATCAAATGTACATAAATGGTGTGTATCATCATCCAACTTTTTTATATGAATCGCTATGGAATTTGGCAGGCGTCGTTTTATTAATTTTGATAAGAAGAACAAGTCTGCGTACGGGTGAAATTTTCTTATCATACCTTATCTGGTACTCCATAGGACGTTACTTTATTGAAGGGATGAGAACCGACAGCTTAATGCTGACGGAGAATCTTCGGATTGCACAAGTTATTTCAATTGCTTCAATTGCAGCGGCGATTTTGATCTGGATCTATAGAAGAAAAACAGGACAATCTGCTAAAAAGTATCTGGAGTCGTAAAAGGCTAGGGGGGAAAGCGTTGATTGGAGCTTCAGTAAAAAGCGGGCTAATCGTGGGATTAAAAACAACTTGGACGCTTAGTAAAGTGATTTTTCCAGTAACATTAATCGTTTCTGTACTTCAATATACACCTGTTTTAAAGTGGATTATAGCGGCAATTGCTCCTATCATGAACTTGCTTGGTTTGCCTGGGGATGCTGCGATTCCTCTCGTTCTAGGTAATTTTCTTAATTTATATGCAGGTATAGGTGCAATCTTAACACTTGATTTGACGGTTAAAGAAGTATTCATTTTAGCGACAATGCTGTCCTTTTCACATAACTTATTGATTGAATCGGGAGTAGCGATGAAGGTCGGTGTCAAACTATGGGTCATCCTTACAGTGAGGATTGGTTTGGCGTTAGTATCGGCTGTCGTGATTAATTTAGTCTGGCACGGCGGAACGGAAACAGCGAAATATGGCTTTATCAGCCAACAAGTTGAAATATCCGGCATCGGACCGATTTTACTGAATGGTTTAGAACGGGCAGCATCGGGAGTCTTTCAGCTTGCGTTAATTGTGATTCCGCTGATGGTTGTCATTCAAATCATGAAAGACCTGAAATGGCTGGATTACTTTTCTAGAATAATCGCGCCATTTGCTAGATTGCTTGGTATGAAACCCAATGCTTCAATGACGCTTGTCGCAGGGCTGACTATAGGTCTCGCTTACGGAGCCGGGGTCATGATTCAAGCTGCCAAAGAGGATGGAGTCAGTAAGAAGGATATGACTCTTGCATTTATCTTCTTGGTTTCCTGCCATGCGGTTGTCGAAGATACTTTAATTTTTATTCCTCTTGGAATACCTGTGCTGCCATTATTTCTAATTCGAGCGAGTGTAGCCATCATACTCACAATGATAATCGGCTTCATTTGGAATCGAAACATCAATGAAAAGAGGAAGGAACCCGCATATGAATCGTAAGACGACAACCCTGCTATTTGATTTTGATGGAACATTAGTTGATACGAATGAGTTAATCCTTTCTTCATTTACACAAACACTCGATTTTTTCTATCCAGGTGTCTATCAACGTGAAGAAATCATCACTTTTAACGGGCCTCCACTGTATGAGACCTTTTCTAAAATTGACCCAGAACGTGCTGACGAAATGATCAGCCATTATCGCGCCCATAATTGGGAAAATCACGACCTGCTCGTTAAGGAATTTACGGGTGTATTTGAGACGATTAAAACCTTGAATGAGTCCGGTTATAAACTTGCCATTGTGACGACGAAGAAACGAGATATTGTGGAAAAAGGACTAGCACTAACTAAATTGGATCAATTCTTTGATGTCGTCGTTACTTTAGACGATGTCGAAAAGGCGAAACCGGATCCAGAACCTGTATTCACCGCATTAAAGCTTTTGGGCTCCACTCCACAAGAAGCCATTATGGTGGGGGATAACTATCATGATATTCTGTCTGGACAAAGAGCAGAAACAAAAACAGCAGGTGTTGCGTGGAGTGCAAAAGGCGCTGACTATCTCAACCAATTCAACCCGGACTATATGCTTGAAACGATAGCAGACTTATTTACCATTTTAGAGGACAATCGTCTATGAGACGAACCCAAAGATTCCCAGTAGAAGGTGCGAACTCGTTACAACAAGTGTATAAAACCGTTCCTTTCGTAAAAGTCGCGAAAAATTTTATCGTGATTCAGCTGGCACGCTACACCCCGTTTCTAGGGATGAAAAACTGGCTGTATCGAACCTTCCTGCGGATGAAGGTCGGCGAGCAGACGTCCTTTGCCCTGATGGTCATGCTGGATGTTATGTTTCCAGAAAAAATTTCGGTTGGACGAAATACGGTCATTGGATACAATACAACCATCTTGGCACATGAATACTTAATAAAGGAATATCGCTTGGGAGAAGTGATTATTGGCGACGAAGTATTAATCGGTGCCAATACGACCATTCTACCAGGTGTTACTATAGGCAGCGGCGCGATTGTCTCTGCGGGAACTCTTGTACATAAAGATGTTGCAGAGGGATCCTTCGTTGGCGGAAACCCGATGCAAGTTATTTATACAAAGGAAGAAATGACTACGCGGAATTCAAATTCAATCACATGAGTTTACAGGCTGTCGAGGGTTCACGACAGTCTTTTTTTGACACTTTGGCGAGTCAATTTGGAGATGATTCGGCCCTATATCATTCTAGTGACGACGCTCTTTGTAATAACCCCACTCACCTAGAAAAAGGCGTTTGCACAGAAATGTCTTCCATTTGCACAGAAAAGCGTTTGAATTGCACACAAATTCGATCGTTTTGCACACTAATCCCATAGATCTGCACACACCAGATGTTTGAACTGTATAAAAAAGTCACAAGAGGGGTCTAACCCCGGTGTCCACTTAGCTCGAATCGCGAACAAAGGCCTGCTCCTTTTTGAGAGCAGGCCTTTTCTTTATGTATGGTAGATTCCTTTTAATTGCTCTGATAAAAGATTCATCATTTCATTTAATGAAAGATCTGGCTGGTTGGAGGCTGACTCAAATAAATTCTTTAGCCCCTCAAAAAACTTATCTTGAACGTCCTTATCCATTATAAACTGACTCCTTCACTGAAAAATAAACAACAGCTTATATCTACCCGAATTCAAGTGGATAATAAACCTATCTGTGAGCTTTTTTTTTTGAAAATAATTCCTCTCAATTCCTTGACGGAAGTATGAACGGAGAGTAGACTGATAGTAACTTCACTTTGGTAACATATTAGCGAACTAAAGCGTTTTGTTTAATACGCATATTATTGGGTTAATGATTAAAGTAAGTGAACCCTAGATAGAAGAGTAGATTTAGTAAAGGGTGTGTATGTGTGAGTAAATTATTTATGTTTGAAAAACCTCTTGGTATGCGAGATACGCTTCCGCGTCTATATGAAACGAAGGCGGCTGCCAGAGACAAGATAAGTACGGAAATAAAAAAGTGGGGTTATCAATTTATTGAAACACCAGCATTAGAATATTATGAAACGGTTGGAGAGGCTTCGGCCATTCTTGATCAACAGCTATTTAAGCTCCTTGATCAGCAAGGGCATACACTTGTATTGCGACCAGATATGACAGCACCTATTGCTCGTGCTGCGGCCTCTAAGATATTAAAGGAACAGGTGCCGCTTAGACTGGCTTATTCGGCTAATGTTTATCGTGCGCAGCAGAGAGAGGGCGGACGCCCAGCTGAGTTTGAGCAAATCGGCATTGAATGTATTGGGAATGGTTCAATCAGTGCGGATGCTGAAATGATTACCTTAATGGCAGATGTCTTGCTGGCAGCAGGTCTTAAGGATTTTAAAATATCGATTGGTCATATTGGGTTTCTACAGGAGCTTTTTCTCAGTATTCTTGGGAATGAAGAACGAGCATCGGTACTGCGTAAGTTCCTCTATGAAAAGAATTATGTAGGGTACCGGGAGCATGTTAAATCACTTCCGCTATCTTCTATAGATAAGCAGCGTTTAATTGCCTTCATTTCATTAAGAGGCGGCGAAGATACGATTTCACGGGCGCTTGAGTTACTTGAAAATAGTGTAGGTCAAGAAACACTGACAGAATTAAAAGAATTAGCCCAGCAATTAAAGGCGTATGGCGTTGAAGAATACGTTAGCTTTGATCTTACACTTGTTAGTCATATGAGTTATTACACGGGTACACTTTTTGAGGTTTATGCAGGGGAGGTTGGCTCTCCGATAGGCAACGGAGGAAGATATGATAATCTGTTAGCTAAATTCGGCTGGAATGCTCCAGCTACTGGCTTCGCAATTCGAATGGATCGTCTTGTGGAAGCGGTTGGCTCTGTAGATGAAAATAATGAAACACAATGCATTTTATTCAGCTCGGAGCGTCGTAATGATGCAATTTCAACCGCAAGAGCATTACGTGCCCAAGGGAAGAGTGTGGCTTTACAGGATATCAATTCTGTAACGAATGTCGATGCTTACACGGCTTCATTTGCCGAAGTGCAGTTTTTTGTCGGAAATGGAGACAGTAAAAAATGAACAGCTTCTTAACGATTGCTATGCCTAAAGGGAGAATCTTTGAAGAAGCAGCCGAACTGCTTCGTAAAGCTGGTTTCCAGCTTCCCCCTGAATTTGATGATTCTCGTAAATTGATTTTAGAAGTAGAGGAAGAAAATCTCCGTTTTATCCTAGCTAAACCAATGGATGTTGTAACCTATGTTGAACATGGGGTGGCTGATATTGGGATTGCGGGAAAAGACGTTATGCTTGAAGAAGAACGAGATGTATACGAGCTTCTGGATTTAAAAATTAGTGCTTGTTATCTTGCAGTTGCCGGACTGCCAGGAACAAAAATTAGTGATATTTCCCCTAAGGTTGCGAGCAAATATCCGAATGTTGCGTCGAGTTATTTTCGGCAGCAAGGTGAACAGGTGGAGATTATCAAGCTAAATGGTTCCATTGAACTGGCTCCCTTAATCGGTCTTGCGGAACGAATCGTTGATATTGTGTCAACTGGGCAGACCTTGAAAGAAAATGGTTTAGTAGAGTACGCCAAAATAACTGATGTCACCTCTAGACTAGTGGCGAATCCGGTCAGCTACCGTATTAAGGAACAACGAATTACTGAGATTGTCGACCGGCTGGCTGAAATTATTTAAGGCATAGAAAGAGGTGACCATGATGTTGATCGAAAAATACACTGAGGGAATTTCGCTTAAACGGTCAGTGGACGCTGGGACTGCCGAACAGCGTAAAGCTGTACAAGAAATTATTGCGAACGTTAGAAAAGACGGCGATCAGGCCTTATACAATTATACAGAAACGTTCGATCAGGTAAAACTTGAAAAACTGGCTGTTTCAGAGGCTGAAATAGAGCGAGCTGTTTCTTCTATTAGTAATGAAGCATACAGCATTATTACAGAAGCGGCAGAGAACATTCGCAGCTTTCATGAAAAGCAGCTGCGTAATTCTTGGATGACGACGAAGGAATCGGGAACGATGCTTGGTCAAAAGATTACTCCGCTTGATGCAGTGGGTGTCTATGTGCCAGGTGGAACAGCTGCGTACCCTTCATCTGTTTTAATGAATGTTTTGCCGGCGAAGGCTGCTGGAGTAAAACGGATTGTCATGGTGTCTCCGCCAGGTAAGGATGGCCGTTTGAGTGAGGCTGTTTTGGCAGCGGCAAAGATTGCAGGTATTTCAGAGATATACAGTGTTGGTGGTGCACAAGCGATAGCAGCACTTGCTTATGGGACGGATACGATAGCTAAGGTGGATAAAATTGTCGGACCGGGCAATATATTCGTAGCGCTTGCGAAACGCGAAGTCTTTGGTGATGTGGCGATCGATATGATTGCTGGGCCAAGTGAAATTGCTATTCTAGCTGACGAGAGCGCATTAGCTCCAGATGTAGCTGCAGATTTACTGTCGCAGGCTGAGCATGATGTGCGGGCCAGCAGTGTCCTTGTAACTACATCATCGGTACTTGCCGAAGAAGTCGCTTTAGAAGTGGAAAAACAACTTGAAAAGCTTCCTCGGCGTGAGATTGCTGAAGCAGCGATTCGAGATTATGGCCGAATTATTCTATGTACAGATATAGAAGAGGGCATACATGCCGTAAATGAAATCGCACCTGAGCATCTTGAAATCATTACGAAGGATTCATTTGAGGTGATGGCGAAAATTCGTCATGCGGGTGCTATTTTCTTAGGCAGATACAGTTCAGAACCTGTTGGTGATTATTTTGCGGGACCTAATCATGTCCTTCCAACTAACGGTACGGCACGTTTTTCTAGTCCGCTTAATGTCGATGATTTTCAAAAGAAATCGAGCATTATTATGTACAGTGAAACAGATTTTCGGGAAAATGCTGAAAAAATAGCTGGCTTTGCTCGACTTGAAGGATTAGAAGCTCATGCACGTGCAATTGAAATACGAGGCGTAAAGTAAATATTGGCCATAAAAGGAGGAGCAGTATGGAACGCGTGGGAAGTATTGTACGTAAAACGAATGAAACAGATGTAAAGCTTGAATTTGCCGTTGATGGTGAGGGCAATGCTTCAATTGAGACGGGCGTTCCGTTTATGACGCACATGCTCGATTTATTTACTAAACATGGGAAATTTGACATGATTGTCGATGCAAAAGGCGACATTGAGGTCGATGACCACCATACAACGGAAGATATCGGCATTTGTCTTGGACAGGCCTTGATTCAAGCACTAGGAGATAAACGAGGAATCAAACGATATGGAAATGCGTTTGTCCCTATGGATGAAGCAATGGCTCAAGTGGTTATTGACCTGAGCAATCGCCCGCACTTAGAATTCAGAGCTGAGTTTCCATCACAGAAGGTCGGTTCGTTCGATACGGAGCTTGTTCATGAATTTCTTTGGAAGCTGGCACTTGAAGCAAGAATGAACCTTCATGTTATCGTACACTACGGACACAATACTCATCATATGATTGAAGCAATTTTTAAAGCATTGGGAAGAGCCTTAGACGAAGCTACTTCAATCGATCCTCGTGAAAAAGGGATTCCTTCAACGAAAGGAATGTTATAAATGATTGGCATTGTCGATTATGGCATGGGCAATTTATTTAGTGTAAGCAAGGCCCTTGAACGGATTGATGTTGAGTCTTTTATTTCGGATGATCCGGCTGAGCTAGTTAAGGCAGACGGTATTTTGCTTCCCGGTGTTGGTTCGTTTCGTGATGCGATGAACCTGCTTGAGCGGCAGAAGCTGGACGTGTTTTTAAAGGAATATACCCAATCCGGCGGCTTTCTGTTAGGAATAT
Organism: Peribacillus psychrosaccharolyticus ATCC 23296; assembly: GCF_000305495.1. Taxonomy (GTDB): domain Bacteria; phylum Bacillota; class Bacilli; order Bacillales; family DSM-1321; genus Peribacillus; species Peribacillus psychrosaccharolyticus. Next base: position 19,805 of record NZ_AJTN02000230.1, read on the forward strand.
GCCTAGGTATGCAGCTTTTATTTGATGAAAGCGAAGAAAATGGACCAACTAAGGGATTGTCACTTATTCCAGGTAAGGTTGTGAAGTTTTCGGGAATAGACAGTAATGAACAGGCTTATAAAGTTCCGCATATGGGCTGGAACTACTTGAATTTTCAACATCCTTCACCATTAATTACGGATGTAAAAGAAGACTATGTGTATTTTGTACATTCCTACTATATCGAAGCTGAGGATAAAACGGTGGTAACGGCTTCTGCTGATTATGATGTGGCTGTACCGGCGATTGTCAGTAATGGCAATGTCTACGGGATGCAGTTTCATCCAGAGAAAAGCGGAACAATGGGCATGCAGCTGTTGAAAAATTACATTGAATTAGTGGAAGGGAAGAAATGACGATGGGGAATTTCACGATTTATCCAGCAATTGATATGCGGGGCGGAAAATGCGTCCGGCTCATACAAGGCGACTACAATCAGGAAACAATCTATGGTGATTCTCCGTTCGATATGGCGAAAAACTTTGCTGACCAAGGAGCCGAATGGATTCATATGGTTGATTTGGATGGTGCTAAAGAAGGAAGCAGAATCAATGATTCCTATGTTATCAAAGCGGCCAAGGAGCTATCTGCAAAAATCCAAATTGGCGGAGGAATTCGTACAGAAGAAGATATTACGCACTATCTTGAAAATGGAATTGAGCGTGTTATTCTCGGCAGTGCGGCTGTGTCAAATCCCTCTTTTACGAAAGATATGATCCGTCAATTCGGCCATCGTATTGCGATTGGCATTGATGCCAAAGACGGGATGGTTGCTACTCATGGCTGGCTGCAGACGTCTGAAACAAAGGCCATTGAACTTGGGAAAGCACTTGCCGATGCTGGAGCTGAAACGTTTATTGTCACTGATATTGCCACTGATGGGATGCTGGCAGGTCCGAATATTGAAGGTGTAAGAGCCATGGCTGAAGCTACAGGAAAAGATGTCATTGCTTCAGGCGGGATTAGTACGCTTGCTGATATCAGTGCCTTAACGGAATATCACAGCAGTGGGATTACAGGTGTTATAGTCGGAAAAGCCCTTTACACGAATCGATTTACTGTTCGTGAAGCACTGGAAAAGGGGCGGATTTAAATGCTTACGAAACGAATTATACCCTGTCTTGACGTTAAGGAAGGGCGAGTGGTAAAAGGTGTCCAATTTGTTTCGTTACGCGATGCAGGTGACCCAGTGGAACTTGCTGCCTTTTATGACCGGGAAGGTGCAGACGAATTGGTCTTTCTAGATATCTCAGCTTCCCATGAGGGCCGTGAAACCATGGTTGATGTGGTGAAAGAGGTAGCAGGAAGTCTTGCCATCCCTTTTACAGTAGGGGGAGGCATTAATACGCTTGAAGATATGAAACGGTTGCTGAGGGCTGGTGCCGATAAAGTATCGTTAAATACAGCTGCAGTCTTACGGCCAGAGTTAATCACTGAAGGAGCCGATTATTTTGGTTCACAGTGTATCGTCATTGCCATCGACGCCCGTTATGATCCAGATATTAACACGTGGAGAGTATACACACATGGAGGACGGAAGCCAACTGAACGTACTGCCATTGAATGGGCAGTTGAAGCGGTCAGTCGTGGAGCTGGTGAAATCCTATTAACGAGCATGGATTGTGATGGTGAGAAAAGCGGATTTCATATTGAATTGACACAAGCCATATCAGAGGCGGTATCCGTACCGGTTATTGCATCCGGCGGGGCAGGAAACGCTGAACATTTTCAAGAGGTATTTGAAGAGGGGAAAGCAGATGCAGCACTTGCCGCTTCAATTTTTCACTATAAAGAGACATCAGTAAAAGAAGTAAAAACGTTTCTAAAAAAACAGGGAGTGGTTGTACGATGAATATAGAAAAAATTGCTTTTGACGAAAAAGGGTTAGTACCAGCAATTATTCAGGATACTAATACAGGCGAGGTTTTAACACTTGCCTATATGAATCAAGAGTCGCTTAAGCTTTCCATTGAAAAAGGAGAAACTTGGTTCTTTAGCCGTTCTCGGAACGAGCTTTGGCATAAAGGAGAAACAAGCGGCAATACACAGAAAATTAAACAGATTAATTACGACTGTGACCAAGATGCCTTAGTGGTGAAGGTTATACCTGAAGGACCAGCTTGTCACACAGGGACAACAAGCTGCTTCTCTGAGACATTATTTGAAGCGGAGGGATCCTCTTCTAAAACGCCGGCATCCTTCTTGTTTGATCTTGAATCAGTAGTTGCTGAAAGAAAATCAACGATGCCTGAGGGATCATATACCACCTATTTATTTAATGAAGGGGTAGATAAAATCCTCAAAAAGGTTGGAGAGGAAGCTTCTGAGGTCATCATAGCAGCGAAAAATCGCAATCATGAAGAACTTAGTCTGGAATCGGCTGATTTACTCTATCACCTAATTGTGTTATTCCAAGAGCAGGAGCTGCCGTTACAAGCAGTCTTAGATGTCTTGAAGGAAAGACACGCGAAAAAAGATTAATACATGAATAAAAGGAGTCCGCTATGGCGGACTCCTTTTTTGTGATTATAGTTTCATCGTTACACCAGATTGTTGAAGTTTTTTTGCTCTTTTTTTATTTGATCCTCTAGCAAAACTCCATTGCACTTTGAAAAATAATACATTCAAAATGACGGTTAATATGATGGAACCAAGTAAATCATACACAACATGTTGTTTTACAAATAATGTTGACATTATAATTATAGCGCCTATGATATGAATGAGTGACTTTTGGAAGAAATTAGTTTTTTTGATTTGTAAGAAGGCAAGCATGACGATACTTGTTGTCAGGACATGAATGCTTGGAAAGCAATTAACAGGCTCATCATTTCTAAATATCAAAGCTGTTAACGTTGTGAAAATAGAATCCCCTTCTAGTGCGGGTCTAGGAACCGTTGTCTGGTAAAAATAATAAATAATAAAACAAATAACTTCTCCTGCAGCAATCATAAGCAGGGTTTTCCAATAAACAATTCGGTCCATAAACCAAAAAAAGAAGATGGCAAGGAACAAATAGGCGTACCAAGCAATGTATGGAATAATAAATACGGTTAAAAATGGAATGTAAGAATCTATCGGGGTTGAAAGTTCAATTGCTTCAGAGTTTCTTAGATTTAACCAACCATAAAATATTCCAAGAACCGGAAAAATCGCGAAGCCTAATAAATCAATTATTTTCCCCCTGTTTTTTGTTGCCATATACTTCTCCTTTAGATATTGATCTACTGTGGAATAAACAGCTTTCTACAGATTTTCATTCTGTTAATTATAGTACGTTAAAACCAGATTTTCGAAGAAAATAATTTTTCCAATTAAAAACATTCTCCTAACTAATGGCTATTTAACTGTATCATAGGTACTAGCAATCGATAAAGAAAAATGTCTGAAAGCTGTTGATTTTTACTAAATAAGCGCATGAATCGAACACTTGGGATAATACGCAAAACCTATAGATTATGATATACTACTATAGCTAATCAACTTGTAGATGGAGGATTTCATGAGTAAAGACTCTAAATTGGCTCAAACAGCCAAAATATTGACCTTTCACCCAACTGGAGAATATTATTTCGCCAAGGGTTTAAAAGCATATAATAAACGTGAATTATATAAAGCAAAAAAGTATCTAGAACGTGCCATGGAGCTAGAACCAGAGGAGCCGGTTATTGTTTGCCAGCTGGCAATAACATGTACTGAAATTGGTGATTATGGCTATTCAAATAATCTACTGGAAAATATTCTTAACATTCTAGATCCATATATGACAGAATGCCATTATTTTTTAGCTAATAACTATGCCCACCAGGGTATGTTTAAAGAAGCCTTTCTTCATGCGAGTACGTATCTTGAAAAGGAAGAAGACGGAGAGTTTAGTGAAGATGCAGAAGACCTGCTTGATCTAATCACTTTGGAATCAGATGAGACAGAAGAAAGCCTTACCCTTCAGGATGGGCTTATTGGCAAACAAGAACAAGCTCGGGAATATTTGGAGTCAGGTAATTTTCTTAAAGCTGTGGATGTTTTAAAGGAAACCATTAATGAATATGAAGATTACTGGTCAGCTTATAATAATCTAGCACTCGCTTATTTTTATTTAGGACGAGTGGAAGAGGCTTATAATACATTAGAAGAAGTTATGACCAAAAGTCCAGGTAATTTGCATGCCCTTTGTAACCTGCTTGTTTTCGATTACTATCAGCAAAAAAACGAAGAAGTGGATAAACTAGTGAACACCTTAGAGAAGGTACGTCCTATTTTAATTGATCATCGTTTTAAGCTGGGTTCGACCTTTGCGTTAATTGGGAGACATGCACTTGCCTATAAATGGTTAAGACAGCTGCAAAAAGAAGGCTATGAAGGCGACGGGAACTTTTATTACTGGCTCGCAGCATCAGGTTATGAGCTGGGATATGAGGACAGAGCGGAACAGGATTGGAAAAGAGTTGTGAAACTTGACCCGGATAAAGCGGGGCATGAACCATGGTTAGAAGTAAATGCAGCGGTTAATGGATTTGAGCATCACCTTCCGTCGATTCTTAAACGTTTAGAAAGTGAATTTAAAGAAGAGCGTTTATTTGCGATATTCTTAATCAAGAATTCTATTAAAAAACAAAGTCTCACTAAACACAAATTGTTTACGGATAATTCTCGTTTTTCTAAAATAGAAAAATCGTATCGATCACTGATTCTCAAGAATAATGAAAATCGTGCAGAAGATGCAGTAGATTTCGCTGATCAAACTGCGAATGTATTATATCAACACTTTAATCCGATTCAATTTAAAGAAGCTGGTTTGTTTTTAATGTGGTTCGCAGTCTTTATTGAAGCGGTGAAAGAAGAACAAAAACTGACTAACCCAACAGGCTGGGCCGCAGCATGTGAATATATCTGGCATAAGCATGGGAATGTAAAACAAAGTCAAACAGAAATCGCTGAAAAGTATTCTATCTCGACAGCTACACTTTCTAAATACATCAAATTAGTTCAGGCGCTTATCATTTGAGCAGATATTTGGACGGAAAATTATTTGTTATATAGGATATGAGTATTAGGAAAAACTACAGCTAAGACAATTTTCTTTCACTGACATATAGAACGAAGGAGTGAACCACATGACAGAAGAAAAAATATATGACGTACTCATTATTGGAGCAGGACCTGCTGGGATGACAGCAGCTGTTTATACCTCGAGGGCTAACCTTTCGACTTTAATGGTGGAACGTGGTATTCCAGGCGGACAGATGGCTAACACAGAAGAAGTTGAAAACTATCCAGGGTTTGGTCATATTCTTGGACCTGAACTTTCAACCAAAATGTTTGACCATGCAAAAAAATTCGGTGCAGAGTATGCATACGGAGATGTTAAAGAAATTATTGATGGTAAGGAATATAAAACGGTGGTTGCTGGCTCGAAAGAATATAAAGCACGTGCCGTTATTATTTCTTCCGGAGCTGAATATAAGAAAATCGGCGTACCTGGCGAACAAGAATTGGGCGGACGTGGTGTCTCGTATTGTGCAGTATGTGACGGTGCCTTCTTTAAGGAGAAGGAACTATTCGTCATTGGAGGCGGAGATTCAGCGGTTGAAGAAGGCGTGTATTTAACTCGCTTTGCATCTAAGGTAACGATTGTCCATCGTCGTGAAGAACTCCGTGCTCAGAAAATTCTTCAAGATCGTGCGTTTGCTAACGAAAAAATTGATTTTATTTGGAATCATACGCTTAAGCAAATTAATGAGAAGGATGGAAAAGTCGGCAGCGTGACCCTTGTTTCTACAATTGATGGTAAAGAAGTAGAGCGTAAAGCAGACGGAGTATTCATCTATATTGGGATGAATCCTTTAACTAAGCCTTTCTTAAATCTAGGTATTACTAACGCAATGGGATACATTGAAACCAATGAGCGTATGGAAACAAAGGTAGACGGTATTTTTGCAGCAGGCGATATCCGTGAAAAATCTCTCCGTCAAATTGTAACAGCTACTGGAGACGGAAGTATTGCTGCTCAAAGCGCACAGCATTTTGTTGAGGAATTAGCGGAGAGTATGAAATTAAAAGCCTGAATCGCTTACGAAGACACTAAACATTAATATTTCGTAATCGTGTCTTAACTCAAGCGTAATGGTAGTGCAATATAAATTGTTTATAGTTAAGGTAGAAATTGACCCCCTTTTATAAAATATTATTTTTGCCGACACAGATGTTCCCCATCTGTGTCTTTTTTTGTCGGGATACTTCAATTGAAAACGAGAAAAATCAGCAGAGGAGAGGTTGGAGGAAATTCCTAGTCGTTGTTCATTGTGGGTGTCTTTTAAAAATAGTATAATAAAGGAATCTAAAAATAATTTTTGAGGGCAGCGCCCAATTTGAATAAACGATTAGTTTTGAGGCATTTACAATTGAGGTGAAGAATGTGCAGCGTGTGACCAATTGTGTACTAGTAAAAGATAATCAGCTGCTTTTATTAAAAAAGCCAAGACGCGGCTGGTGGGTAGCACCTGGCGGAAAAATGGAGCAAGGCGAGTCTGTCAGAGATGCTTGTATCCGAGAATATCGTGAAGAAACAGGCGTATATTTAAGAAACCCATCACTTAAAGGAATTTTTACTTTCATCATGAAAGAAGAAGATAAGGTATTATCTGAATGGATGATGTTTACTTTTTTCGCAACAGAATCTGATGGAGTCAACGTTGAGGTTTGTGAAGAGGGCGAACTTGCCTGGCATTCAACCGAAGAAATAAAGAATCTAGAAATGGCTGAAGGAGATTCACATATCCTGGATTACATGATTCATGGTACTGGGATTATCTATGGAACCTTCACATATACACCTGAATTCAAGCTTTTGTCCTATCGACTTGATCCAGGTTAAGAAAAGATAAAGAGATAGACACAAGGGGGTGCGGAGTATGGCAAATGGGGATACAAATGAAACGCAATTAGTCGTGATTACAGGAATGTCTGGAGCAGGGAAAACAGTAGCCATCCAAAGCTTCGAAGATTTAGGTTTTTTTTGTGTAGATAATTTACCGCCAACATTACTGCCTAAATTTCTAGAGCTAATGAAAGATTCTGGAAATAAAATGAATAAAGTCGCGCTCGTAATGGATTTACGCGGCCGTGAATTTTTTGATTATCTATTTACAGCACTGGATGATTTAGCTGCTGCTCCATGGATAACACCTCAGATTCTCTTTCTAGATGCAGATGACTCAGCACTTGTTCGCCGATACAAGGAAACAAGAAGAACTCATCCACTTGCTCCATCTGGATTACCACTTGAGGGCATTCAAATTGAACGAAGCATCTTAGATGAACTAAAGGGCAGAGCTCAGACTATTTATAATACGTCTAAGGTAAGCCCGCGAGAACTTCGTGAAAAAATTCTTACCGAATTTTCAGCGGATAAGAAGCCAATTTTCACACTCAATGTAACGTCATTTGGCTTTAAACATGGTTTGCCGATTGATGCCGATTTAGTTTTCGATGTAAGATTCCTGCCAAATCCCTACTATATTGAACATATGCGTACGAAGACTGGTTTGGAAGATGAGGTTTCAAGCTATGTTTTAAAATGGAATGAGACACAGAAATTCTTAGAAAAACTGCTGGATTTACTTAATTTTATGCTGCCCCATTACAAACGCGAAGGAAAGTCTCAACTTGTCATTGCTATTGGATGTACGGGAGGACAGCATCGTTCGGTTGCATTAACAGAATACATTGCGGATTATTATAAAGATGATTATGAAACTCAGGTCTCACATCGTGATATCAAGTTAAAGGCTGGCAAGGTGAATAAAGATGACGAATAATCAACCACAAGTAGTGGTTATTGGCGGAGGTACAGGACTTCCTGTTCTGCTCCGGGGACTAAAAAGTTATCCAGTAGACATTACGGCAATAGTAACGGTTGCAGACGATGGTGGAAGTTCAGGTAGACTCCGCAACGAGTTGGATATTCCTGCACCGGGCGATATTCGAAATGTACTTGCTGCTTTATCAGATGTGGAACCGCTTGTTGAACAGATGTTTCAGCATCGATTTGCCAGTACTAATGAATTGTCCGGCCATTCCCTCGGGAACCTTCTGTTAGCTGCCATGACCTCTATTACCGGTGATTTTGTCCATGCGATTCAAGAAATGAGCAAAGTGTTGAATGTCCGAGGCAAGGTTCTTCCATCAGCGAACCAGAGTGTTGTTCTTCATGCAGAAATGGAGGACGGTTCAATTGTTTCTGGTGAATCAAAGATTCCGACTTCTGAAGAGAAGATTAAACGTGTCTTTTTAACACCAGAAAAAATTAAGCCGCTTAGAGAAACGATTCAAGCAATAAGACAGGCGGATTTAATAGTCATTGGCCCGGGAAGTTTATATACAAGTATTCTTCCAAACCTGCTGGTACCTGGAATTGGTGAAGAGGTCTGCAAATCAAAGGCAAAAAAAGTATATATCTGCAATTTAATGACTCAAGCTGGTGAAACACTTGATTACACGGCAAGTGACCATGTAAAAGCCATTTACAATCATATGGACTGTGATGCGATTGATAGTATTTTAGTCAATAATCAGGATATACCGATTGAGGTACAGAACTTGTATAAAGAAGAATCAGCTAAGCCTGTCTTCTTTGACGTTGACGAACTCATCGATCTAAACCTGGAAATTGTACAAGGTGAAATCTTTAACTATGAGGAAAGTGCCATTCGCCATGATACAAAAAAAGTGGCTGGGTTACTTTATGGTATACTGCTTCAAGAAAGAAAAAGAAAGATTAAAAAATAACGAAATCATATGTCTTGATACGGCTCTACTAGTGCAGTCGTCCATGCTTAATAGAATTCGGGCTGGAGGTGTAAATCCATGTCTTTTGCTTCTGAAACAAAAAAGGAATTGACAACACTGGAAGGAAAAGATTGCTGTGACAAAGCGGAATTGTGTGCATTAATCAGGATGAATGGTTCGATTTCTCTTTCAAATCGTAAGCTGGTTATTGATATACAAACTGAAAATGCGGCCATAGCTAGAAGGATTTATAGCTTATTGAAAAAAAGCTATGTTGTACAGATGGAGCTCCTCGTTCGTAAAAAGATGAAGCTCAAAAAGAACAATGTTTATATTGTCCGAATCTCTTCAAACGGCCAAGAAATCCTAACTGATTTGCAAATTATTGGAGAAGGCTTTGAAATTCTTCATGGTGTATCACCAAAGCTAATTACAAAAAAATGTTGTAAACGAGCGTATTTACGAGGTGCTTTCCTCGCAGGCGGTTCTGTCAATAATCCAGAAACGTCATCCTATCATCTCGAAATATCGTCATTATATAAAGAACACAATGATACTCTTTGTGAGTTAATGAATAAATTTGACTTAAAAGCTAAAACACTGGAACGGAAGAAAGGCTTTATTGTCTATTTAAAAGAGGCTGAAAAGATATCTGATTTCCTAACGATTGTGGGCGGACATTCAGCCTTATTACGTTTCGAGGATGTTAGGATTCTGCGTGATATGAGAAATTCAGTAAATCGTTTAGTCAATTGTGAAACGGCAAATTTAAATAAGACCATCGGTGCTTCTCTGCGTCAGGTTGAAAATATCCGCTATATTGAAAAGGAAGCTGGTCTCAATATTTTACCGGATAAGCTTCGTGAAATTGCCGAGCTTAGAGTGGCCTATCAAGATATTACGCTTAAAGAGCTGGGGGAAATGGTGTCCGGCGGAAATATAAGCAAATCGGGTATTAACCATCGATTAAGAAAGATAGATGAGATCGCTGATAAGTTACGAGGCGGAGAAGGACTCGCAAGCCAAAAAGCATAACAAAAATAGATAGGATGGGATTAGATGGTTGTGAAACAAGTAGAAGTTCTTCTGAAATCAGGTCTGCAAGCTAGACCAGCAGCGTTATTTGTCCAAGAAGCAACACGCTTTAACTCTGATGTATTTCTTGAAAAAGACGGAAAAAGAGTCAACGCTAAAAGCATAATGGGGTTAATGAGCCTGGCTGTCAGCTCAGGAGCTACCATCTCTCTAATCGCAGACGGCAAAGACGAAGAAGAAGCAATCTCTACTCTAAAAGCGTTTATTGAACAAGAAGGATGATAGTTGACCACCATCTCTTACTGAAAGAGGATGGTGGTTTTTTTATATAGATACGAAAATTGGGCTGATCAGCCAGCAACAGATTTTTGGCAGCTATCCAGGCAGAAAAGCTCTAGGGAAGAATAAATCGAAGTTCGGGCAGAATAATTGGCTGAACGGGCAGAATAAATTGAAGTTCGGGCAGAATGATTGGCGGGTAGGGAAGAATATGTGGGTTAAAGATGACGAAAACCAGTAAAAAGAGCTTTTAAGCTTAGGGTTTTAAGAAAAGGAGTCTACCCAAAGCACACAAAAAAGAGTCAGCAATAAAAAAGAATGGCTGAACCGAAGAATTGTACCCATAAATAAAAAAAGCACCGATATGTAGCTATCGGCGCTCTTAGGTAACTTATTTATCTAACTTTTTTTCAACGTCTTCTGAGATGCTTCGAGTGATGACTTGGTCAATCAAACCATATTCTACTGCTCTTTCAGCTGTCATGAAATTATCACGCTCGGTGTCTTTTTGAATGATTTCCATTGGTTGACCCGTACGTTCTGAAAGAATTTGATTTAGTTTATCACGCAAGTGAAGGATACGACGAGCCGCAATTTCAATCTCAGTTGCTTGACCTTGTGCTCCGCCAAGTGGTTGATGAATCATTACTTCACTATTCGGAAGTGCAAAGCGCTTGCCTTTTTCACCCGCTGCGAGTAAGAAAGCACCCATTGATGCTGCCATACCGATACATACTGTTGATACATTTGGTTTAATATATTGCATTGTATCGTAGATCGCCATACCGGAAGTGATACTGCCGCCAGGGCTGTTGATGTATAAAGTAATGTCTTTCTCAGGGTTTTCTGCTTCAAGGAATAGAAGCTGAGCAACAATTGAGTTAGAAACATTATCATCAATTGCACTTCCAAGCATAATGATACGATCTTTTAATAGGCGTGAATAAATATCGTAGGCACGCTCCCCGCGACTTGTTTGTTCAATAACTGTAGGAATTAAATTCATGCTTTCTTCCTCCTTGGTTTTAACGAGTAATTTAGGTTCCTGGCAAGGAAATCCTTTATGTATGTATGATACACTTTTTGGTCAATATAGGTCAAACAAAACAGCCTTTATTTTCCCTATATTGTTCGACAATAACCTTACTAGCTATTCCTGTATTTCTATGTAGAAAAAATAGCCGTTTAACGGATATGAATTCCTTTATACATAATACCCATGTCTGGATTATTTAAAACGTGCTTTCCTCTTGCAAACTTACCTGTTCTAGCATATAATTAATCTCGTTGTTGAATTTATAAAGCCCTCGTAGTGCAACGGATAGCACGCAAGCCTCCGAAGCTTGAAATGCAGGTTCGATTCCTGCCGAGGGCATCAGTTTCATTATGCTGTTGCATAATGGCATACATAGTGAAAGCCTCTTTCCAAATGGAAGGGGCTTTTTCTTATTTTTCTGATGTTCCTTAACTTTAAATTGTCATTTTTTAGTTCTATCGTATTTCTATATAAAAGAAAAAAAGTAAGAATAAAAATGAAAAATATTGTAAAATCAGCTCAAGGGGAAAACGATGACTTAAAATGATGTGGAGGGTCTTCTTTTTGTATTATAATGATCGTCGTCTGCATATAAAATAGAAATAACCTTGTTAACCGGAGTTAGTTATCATAAAAACGTAAGCGTTTTCAATGATATTGCTATTCTGTTTTCTTTTGTTGTTGCAAAATTGAGGGAATGGAGGTCATAATGAATGGATATGAAAATGGGGCTTTTTCAACAGCAAACCTTAAAGTTAACAATGACTCAGGAATTGAGCCAAGCCATTACGCTTTTGCAATATTCGGCTCAAGAGCTGCAGGAATTCTTAGACAATAAGCTGCTGGAAAATCCACTACTGTCTCTCGAACATCCATCTCAAGTCACATATGAACCAATGTTTCGACAAAATAAGAAGCGCACTACACAGGCAAGAAACAAAGATGCAGCATATTGGTTAGAACAAATTGGCGAAGAAACTACTTCTATTGAAACAGACTTGTTGTCTCAACTAAAAGTCCATGAGCTGACAAAGCAGCAGGAGTCGATTTTACTGCAATTAATTCATAATCTGGATGGCAACGGGTACTTACGTATCGATATTGAAGAAGTAGCGGAAACGAATGGTATCTCTTCATTGGAAGTGGAGGAGTGCCTTAAGGAGTTACAACAACTTGAGCCCTATGGAATTGCCGCGAGGAATTTGCAGGAATGTCTCCTCATACAGGCTAGGCTCGATGGATCTAATGAATTGGCCGAAATGATACTCGAACATCATTTTTTCCCTTTTGTCGAAAAGAAGTGGAAAGGGATAGCGAAACACCTTGGTGTTTCAATGCAGCAAATTCAAGGTGTTTTCGATTATGTACAGGAGTTAAATCCTCGGCCGGGAGCACACTATAGCTTAGATCGTCCTGCTTATATCGTACCTGACGTGGTTGTGGAAAACCGTGGGGGAAGATTAGTTGTTGGTGATTATGATGGGAATTCGCCAAGGCTTAATGCAGATAAAACCTATCTAAAGAAGCTGAAAGAATCAAAAGATCAGAATTTGAATCGATATTGGCAGGAAAAATGGCAGGAGTATCAATGGTTATCGAAGGGAATTCAGCACAGGAAGGAAACGATACTCAACGTGATGGGTAAGATTGCTGAAAAGCAAACGCAATGTTTCTTAACTGGAATGAACGAACTAAAGCCCATGACAATGAAGGAAATTGCAGATGAACTTGGTATTCACGAATCCACAGTAAGCAGGGCAGTAAAGGAAAAATATGTTCAGACGCCCTTTGGCACATTTGAAATGAGAGAGTTTTTCTCATCCTCTCTTCAATCAACCATGGATGAAGAAATATCAGGGAAGAATGCAAGAAGTGCACTTGAAAAGATGATTAGTAAAGAGGATAAACAAAAGCCGCTTTCGGATCAGGAGTTATCAGCGCGGTTACGAGCTGAACAAGGAATCGTTCTGTCCCGTCGAACTGTAGCAAAGTATCGGGACCAGTTAGGTTTACCTTCCTCATCAAAACGTAAAAGATATGAATGAAAAGGATGAAACAATCATGGAAAAACCAAATTTAGTTTTATACACTAGAGAAAAATGTCCGCTTTGTGACACCGCAAAGGGGATTTTAGAGGACTTTTCAAAAGAGACGGGAATGCGTTATCAAGAAATTGATATCTACTCTGATGACCAACTAACCGAGGAATACGGACTGATGATCCCTGTACTTACATGGAAGAGTGAAGTTATCCAATACGGAAGAATTGAAAAAGCAGCTCTTTATTCTTTTGTTGAAAATTAATGAGGTTTAAAGTTGAATAAAAAGAAGTTTCCTGTTACTATATGAGTGTAGCAGGAATATTTTTTTGCAGTATGTGGGACACTAAATGTCTACGCGGGACTTAAATAGTCCAGCGGGTATATTTAAGGGGTTTTATAAAATGGATTCAATTATAGAGGTACAAAGAAAATTATTACCCGATTTGCTTTCCATTATGCAAAAACGTTATCACATCCTGCGTACAATTAAATTTATGCAGCCAGTAGGAAGACGTAGTCTGGCAACAGGTATGAGTCTTACGGAACGAACACTTCGCAGCGAAATTGATTTCTTAAAAGATCAAAATTTGGTGGAAGTGTACAGCTCAGGTATAAAGCTTTCAAATGAAGGAATGGAAGTTCTGGAAAATTTGGAAGGAATAATGCGTGAGATAACGGGTATAAACGTAATTGAAAAGCAATTAAGTAAAAAGTTAGGCTTAACAGAGGTCATTATTGTTCCAGGAGACTGTGATCAGTCACCTTGGGTAAAAAGTGAACTTGGAAAAGCTTGTGCAGTACGTATGAAACGGCAATGGAAAGAGAAACATATCATTGCGGTAACTGGTGGATCGACGATGGCAGAAGTTGCCGGCGAACTTATACCTGGGATGCAATCTGAAAAAGTACTGTTCGTTCCTGCAAGAGGCGGGCTTGGTGAAGAAGTTCATAACCAAGCAAATACGATTGTAGCGAAAATGGCAGAAAAAGCAGAAGCGGCCTACAAGGTCTTGTATATTCCAGATCAAGTGAGCGGTGAAGCTTATCTTTCATTTATGAAGGAACCCATGATTAAAGATGTTATTTCTTTAATTAAATCAGCTGGTATGGTGATTCATGGGATTGGTGATGCACTCGCAATGGCAAACCGAAGAAAAACATCCGCTGAAGTCATGAACGTGTTGAACGAGGGCAAAGCTGTTGGCGAAGCCTTTGGTTACTACTTCAATGAATATGGTGATGTCGTTCACAAAGTGAAGACGGTTGGCATTCAGCTTGAAGATCTTGATTCAACTAAAACAGTTATAGCTGTTGCAGGAGGCAAATCAAAAGCAAAAGCCATACGCTCTTATATGAAGAAAGCTCCTTCATCAACGATATTAATAACAGATGAAGCAGCAGCGATTGAGGTAATAAAGGGATGATTTTTTTCCCTTTTATATAATATATATGCTCTTAATTTAAAGGAGGAATTTTTCACATGGCAATTAAAGTTGGTATTAATGGATTTGGACGTATCGGACGTAACGTACTTCGTGCAGCATTAAAAAACCCTGGTGTAGAAGTTATTGCAATCAACGACTTAACTGATGCTAATATGCTTGCTCATCTTTTACAATATGACACAATTCACGGTACACTACCTGAAACAGTTTCAGTTGATGGTGAATACCTAGTAGTAGACGGACACAAAATCAAAGTATTAGCAGAACGTGATCCAGCACAATTAGGCTGGGGCGAGATTGGCGTAGAAGTAGTTGTTGAATCAACTGGACGCTTCACAAAACGCAATGACGCTGCGAAACATCTTGAAGCTGGCGCTAAGAAAGTTATCATTTCTGCTCCAGGTTCTGATGAAGATATTACAATCGTTATGGGTGTTAACGAAGACAAATATGAAGCAGCTAACCACCACGTTATCTCTAATGCTTCATGTACAACTAACTGTCTAGCACCATTTGCTAAAGTGCTTAATGATCAATTCGGAATCGTTCGTGGTATGATGACAACTGTTCACTCATACACAAATGATCAACAAATCCTTGATCTTCCACACAAAGATTACCGTCGTGCTCGTGCAGCAGCAGAAAATATCATTCCTACAACTACTGGTGCAGCTAAAGCAGTAGCTCTAGTATTACCTGAACTTAAAGGTAAATTGAATGGTATGGCTATGCGTGTTCCAACACCAAACGTATCTGTTGTTGACCTTGTAGTTGAATTAGAAAAAAATGCTACAGCTGAAGAAATCAATGCAGCATTCAAAGAAGCTTCTGAAGGAGATCTTAAAGGAATTCTTGCTTACAGCGAACTTCCATTAGTTTCTCGCGATTATAACGGAGCTCCTGCTTCTTCAACTATTGATGCTTTATCAACAATGGTTATTGACGGAAATATGGTTAAAGTTCTTTCTTGGTACGATAACGAAACTGGCTACTCTAGCCGTGTTGTTGACCTTATCGATTATATCGCTAAAAAAGGATTGTAATCAGCTCGTTTTCATCTGAAAGATGAAAACAGTTTATAAATAAAAAAGAAAAAGGGGAGTTGGGATAATTACCCTCTCTCCTTTTGTCTGATAAATACAGTGAAAAACACATTTGTTTAGAGGAGGTCACATTGATGAATAAGAAATCAATTAAGGATTTAAACGTAGCTGGTAAACGTGTGTTTTGTCGGGTAGATTTCAATGTACCCATGCAGGATGGAAAGGTATCTGATGATACAAGAATAAGAGCTGCATTGCCAACTATTCAGTACTTGGTTGAACAAGGAGCAAAGGTTATCCTTGCCAGTCACCTAGGACGTCCAAAAGGTAAAGTTGTTGAAGAACTTCGTTTAACACCAGTTGCTGAACGCTTGAGTGAACTATTGGGTAAAAAGGTAGAAAAGGCAGACGAAGCATTCGGTGACCAAGTAAAATCCCAAATTGACAGCCTGACTGATGGTGATGTCCTTCTTTTAGAAAATGTACGTTTTTACGCTGGAGAAGAAAAAAATGATGCAGAACTTGCTAAATCTTTCGCAGAGCTTGCGGATGTTTATGTAAACGATGCATTTGGTGCAGCACACCGTGCCCACGCTTCTACAGAAGGAATCGCACAATACTTGCCGGCTGTTGCAGGCTTATTAATGGAAAAAGAACTTGAAGTTTTAGGTAAAGCATTATCTAATCCTGAACGTCCGTTTACAGCTATTATTGGCGGAGCAAAGGTAAAAGATAAAATTGGCGTAATTGATAATCTTTTAGAAAAAGTGGATAACCTAATCATCGGCGGCGGTCTTGCGTATACATTTGTTAAAGCTACCGGCCATGAAGTTGGTAAATCACTTTTAGAAGAAGACAAAATTGATTTAGCTAAATCGTTCATTAAAAAGGCAGAAGATAAAGGCGTTAAGCTTTATATGCCAATCGATGTAGTAGTAGCTGATGATTTCTCTCCAACTGCTAATACTAAGGAAGTTGCGATTGATTCCATTCCTTCAGATTGGGAAGCACTTGATATCGGACCAAAAACAAGTGCACTATATGCAGATGTAATCAAAAATTCAAAACTTGTCATTTGGAATGGACCTATGGGCGTTTTCGAATTTGATTTATTTGCAAATGGAACGAAAACGGTAGCTGTTGCGCTGGCAGAATCTACTGATACTTATAGTGTTATTGGCGGCGGCGATTCAGCTGCAGCAGTTGAAAAATTCAATTTAGCTGATAAAATGTCGCATATTTCTACTGGCGGCGGAGCTTCTCTTGAATTTATGGAAGGCAAAGAGCTTCCAGGCGTTGTCGCATTAAACGATAAATAAAACTAATCAAGCTAATGAAGTTTGTATTAGATTAAGAAAGGGTGCAGATCTATTGCGTAAACCAATTATTGCTGGAAACTGGAAGATGAATAAAACACTTTCTGAAGCGTCAAGCTTCTTAGAGGAAATTAAAAGCCTAGTCCCATCAACGGACCAGATTGATTCTGTTGTTTGTGCACCAGCTTTATATCTTCAACAACTTGTACAAGCATCTGAAGGAACTAACGTAAAAATTGGTGCTCAAAACATGCACTTTGCTGAAAACGGAGCATTTACAGGCGAAATTAGTCCGGTTGCCTTAAAAGATATCGGTGTTGAGTATGTGATTATTGGTCACTCTGAACGTCGTGAAATGTTTAATGAAACCGATGAAACTGTAAATAAAAAAGCGATTGCCGCTTTTAAACACGGCTTAACTCCAATCGTTTGTTGTGGTGAAACATTAGAACAACGCGAAAGCGGCCAAACAAATGTATTAGTCGGCAACCAAATTAAAAAAGCACTTGATGGATTAACAGAAGAGCAAGTTTCCCAAACCGTTATTGCTTACGAGCCAATCTGGGCAATCGGTACTGGTAAATCATCCTCTTCAGCAGATGCTAATGAAGTATGTGCACATATCCGTACGATTGTTGCTGAGAAGTTCTCTCAAGAAACAGCAGATGCTGTTCGCATTCAATACGGCGGTAGTGTGAAGCCAGGTAATATTAAAGAATACATGGCTCAATCAGATATTGACGGAGCATTAGTAGGCGGAGCAAGCCTGGAAGGACAATCCTTCTTGCAATTACTGGAGGCTGGAAAAAATGACTAAAGCACCTGTTGCTATAATCATCTTAGATGGTCTTGGATGTCGCGAAGAACGTGAAGGTAACGCAGTATTTCATGCTAAAAAACCGAATCTTGATCGGTACTGGGAACAGTATCCTCATTCGAAGTTAATTGCAAGCGGGGAAGCGGTTGGTTTACCTGAAGGACAAATGGGAAATTCCGAGGTTGGTCATTTAAATATTGGTGCCGGCCGAATTGTTTATCAAAGCCTAACACGTGTCAACCTTGCTATTCGAACAGGTGAATTTGCAGAAAATCAAACATTCCTTGATGCAATGGAACATGCTAAGAAAAACGGAACAAACCTTCATTTATTCGGTCTTCTATCTGATGGCGGTGTTCATAGCCATATTGAACATCTGTATGCTCTATTGAAGCTGGCAGCAAAAGAAGGCTTAAAGAATGTTTTCGTTCACGGATTCTTAGATGGACGCGATGTGAGTCCTCAATCAGCAAAGGGTTATATTGAGGAAGCTGAAGCAAAAATGAAGGAAATCGGCGTAGGCCAGTTTGCAACCATTTCAGGCCGCTATTATTCAATGGATCGCGATAAACGCTGGGAACGGGTAGAGAAATCTTACCGTGCAATGGTTTATGGTGAAGGACCTGGATATACAAGCGCAGCAGAATGTGTAGCCGATTCATATAATCACGGGATCTTTGACGAATTCGTTATTCCTTCCGTTATTACAGGAAAAGACGAAAAACCTGTTGCGACGATTACTGACAACGATTCTGTTATTTTTTATAACTTCAGACCGGACCGGGCTATTCAAATCTCTAACACATTTACCAATAAAGACTTCCGTTCATTCGATCGTGGACCAGGACACCCAAATCATCTTCACTTTGTCTGCCTGACTCACTTCTCGGAAACAGTAGATGGGTATGTTGCATTTGAACCAGCTAACTTGGATAACACCATTGGCGAGGTACTTTCGCAAAATAACTTAACACAATTACGTATTGCTGAAACGGAAAAGTATCCTCATGTTACCTTCTTTATGAGTGGTGGACGTGAAGATAAATTCCCTGGTGAAGAGCGGATTTTAATCAACTCGCCTAAAGTGGCAACGTATGATCTTCAGCCAGAAATGAGTGCATACGAACTTACAGATGCACTGTTAGATCAAATCGAAAATGATCGTTTTGATGCCATTCTGCTGAATTTTGCTAACCCAGATATGGTTGGTCACTCAGGCATGCTTGAGCCGACAATCAAAGCCATTGAAACCGTTGATGAATGCTTAGGCAGAATCGTGGATGCAATTATTGCTAAGGGTGGTACGGCTATAATTACAGCTGATCATGGGAATGCTGATGAAGTTGTTACACTTGAAGGAAACCCAATGACAGCTCATACAACGAACCCTGTTCCTGTCATTGTTACCAAGAATGGTGTAACATTAAGAGCAGATGGTATTCTTGGAGATTTAGCTCCTACTATGCTTGATTTATTAAACGTTGAAAAACCTATTGAAATGACAGGAACATCTTTAATTAAAAAATAAAAGCTACAGGAAAAAGGAGAGTTTTAAATGCCTTATATTCAACATGTTTATGCACGTGAAGTACTTGATTCCCGCGGAAATCCAACAGTAGAAGTAGAAGTAATGACAGAATCAGGCTATTTTGGCCGCTCAATCGTTCCATCTGGCGCATCTACAGGTGAACATGAAGCAGTTGAACTTCGTGATGGCGACAAATCACGTTACCTAGGTAAAGGAGTTCAAAAAGCAGTTGATAACGTAAATGAAATCATTGCTAAAGCTGTTCTTGGTATCGATGTTACAGATCAAGTTGGTATTGACCGTACGTTGATCGAATTAGATGGTACAGAAAACAAAGGTAAATTAGGAGCTAACGCTATTCTAGGCGTATCTATGGCTTGTGCACATGCTGGTGCTGAAGCAGTCGGCCTTCCATTATACCGTTACATTGGTGGAGTAAATGCAAAAACACTTCCAACACCAATGATGAACATCATTAATGGTGGATCACATGCTGATAACAACGTAGACTTCCAAGAATTCATGATTCTTCCTGTTGGAGCTCCATCGTTTAAAGAAGCACTTCGTATGGGTGCAGAAGTATTCCATGCACTTAAATCAGTTCTTTCAGGTAAAGGCTTAAACACTGCTGTAGGTGATGAAGGTGGATTCGCTCCAAACCTTGGTTCTAACCGTGAAGCATTAGAAGTTATTATCGAAGCAATCAAAAAAGCTGGATACAAGCCTGGTGAAGATGTTCTTCTTGGAATGGACGTTGCTTCTTCTGAATTCTATAACAAAGAAACAGGCAAATATGATCTTGCAGGCGAAGGAAAAATGGGCGTAACTTCAGAAGAATTAGTAACTTTCTATGAAGAGCTTGTTAACGAATTCCCAATCATCTCTATTGAAGATGGATTAGATGAAAACGACTGGGAAGGTCACAAATTATTGACTGACCGTATTGGTAATAAAGTACAATTAGTCGGTGATGATTTATTCGTAACTAACACTAAGAAATTAGCTGAAGGTATCGAAAAAGGAATCGCTAACTCAATCTTAATCAAAGTTAACCAAATCGGTACACTTACTGAAACTCTTGATGCAATTGAAATGGCTAAACGTGCTGGATACACAGCTGTAATCTCTCACCGTTCTGGTGAAACAGAAGATGCAACAATTGCTGATATCGCAGTTGCTACAAACGCTGGCCAAATCAAAACAGGTTCGCTTTCTCGTACTGACCGTATTGCTAAATACAACCAACTTCTTCGCATTGAAGACGAGCTTGGAGAATTAGCAAAATACGAAGGAATCAAATCTTTCTATAACCTTAAAAAATAATTCTGTTTCGACAGTAAATGTGTAAACCAAAACCTCTTATCGATTAGTGATCATGTCACTAATCGATAGAGGTTTTTTTGTGCGTTAGGGAAGAATGAAAAGATGTTAGGGGAGAATGATGTTCAGTTTGGGCCGAATCTAAGGCAATTTGGGCCGAATAAAGGTTGAAAACGGCCGAATGTAAGTCGGGTAGAGCTTAATTTGACTGGATCATGACGAACTCATATAGATAACAAGCCAAAAGGATTTAATTTTATCAAAAAAGAGTCGCTAAAAAAGCAAAAAAGCAAATCCAGCTAAACAAAAAAGGAAAAGATACACTATTTTCGCAAGAGCTCAACCCCTGAACTTACGATGCGTTCTTAATTTGTAGTAAGCAGTGCAGGGGAGATAAAAATAGTAATAGAACAAATAGATAAGAGGGTGCTGGATGACATATTAGGCTGAGGGGAGAATGAAATCGCAGCAGGGCAGAATTAACTTCAGTTAGGGAAGAATGATGTCGCGTTAGGGAAGAATTAACTAACCGCAGTTTGGGCCGAATAAAGGTTGGAAACGGCCGAATGTAAGCCGGATAGAGCTTAATTTGACTGAATCATGACGAACTCATATAGATAACAAGCCAAAAGGATTTGGTTTTATCAAAAAAAGAGTCGCTAAAAAAGCAAAAAAGCAAAGCCAGTAAACAAAAAAGGAAAAGATACACTATTTTCACAAGAGCCCAACCCATGAACTTACGATGGGTTCATAATTTATGTAGTAAGTAGTGCAGCGGTTTAGAGGGGAGAATGAAATCACAGCAGGGCCGAATTAACTTCAGTTTGGGCCGAATCAACGGCAGTTTGGGCCGAATAAAGTTTGAAAACGGCCGAATGTAAGCCGGGTAGAGCTTAATTAGACCGAACCATGACGAATTCATATAGATAACAAGCCAAAAGGATTTGGTTTTATCAAAAAAGAGTCGCTAAAAGGAAAAAAGTGAACCCAGCTAAACCAAAAGATACACTATTTTCACAAGAGCCCAACCCATGAACTTACGATGCGTTCTTAGTTTATGTAGTAAATAGTGCAGCAGGGAAGAATTAACTTCAGTTTGGGCCAAATCAACCTTAGTTTTGCCGAATCTGAGCCTGGACTCTCACAAGTGCAGAGGTCTTAGCCAAGTTTCAAGTATAGAATGTTTGATGAAGATTTCATTTTAAAGCTAGAGGTTTTTCGTTATAGATGACGAGAGACAAATTACGATATACAATACCTACAGGTAGTAAATTATATTAATTAGGATGTGCATATAGATGAGAACCATAACAGCTGAGGAAGTAGCAGGGGGTAAAGCAGTTAAATACATTGATGTATTTGGACTGCAAGATAATATATCATTAAAGAGTGAGTTCGAAGAGAAGACATTTTGGATTTATGATTTCTATTGTATGCATCCAACTTGTAATTGTAATAATGTGTATCTGAAATTTATCAATAAAGATGATAAAGCTGAGTTCGGTGTTAGATATACGTTTAGCACGAATCAATTCATCGTAGAAGATAGTACTTTATCGAAAAAGGAAGCAAGAGACATTGCAGAAGATACGTTAAACAATAGCAGCCAAGCGATCGAATTGTTTAAACAACGCTATTTGCAAATGAAACAAGAAGGCTCCGCCATTCTTGTGAAAGCTGAAAAGAAACAGAAGCCTATACAAGTAAAAGAATTAATTGGAAGAAATGATCCGTGTACATGCGGCTCAGGGAAGAAGTATAAAAAGTGCTGCGGTGCAGCTTTATAACTGCCAAAGACCCCTCTTTATAAGAATAAGAGGGGTCTTTACGGACTACTGTTTCACTACAAGTGTCTGACTGTATTCTTCTAATGTAAGGTCTTGTTCAGTGATTTCTTGTGCAATGGCAGTACCTACATAGCGTAGATGCCATGGTTCGTATTTATAACCGGTGATATCTTCTTTGCCTTCTGGATAACGAATGATGAAACCATACTCAGCTGCATGCTGTGCAAGCCAAGCAGCTTCTTTTGTATCACCGAAGCAATCCTCTGCCGCGCAGGAGCCATCACTAGCGGTCACATCGATAGCCAAGCCTGTTTCGTGCTCACTTGTACCGGGAACAGCACAATAGCTCAGAGCTGCCTCGAGACCGTCCCTATCAACATAGTAGTTAAAAAGTGATTCTTGGGTAGCATGAGATCGGTAAGCAGAAACACCTGCTAGGCCTAACCCTTCGTTGGTTGCAGCTGTGAATAAACGCTCAATTGCGGATGCTGCAACTGTTTTAAGCATTCTTTTTTCAATTTTCTCTTCAAATGTAAATGGGATAGATGGATAGACTAAATCATCCGTTTGGTAATCTTGCGGCAGATTATTTTCTTTATTTACGAGTACTGCACTTTCTTCCGTGTTTTTCTCTACTTTTACAGTTTCTTTATGTTCATTTACTTTCACTTTTCCTTCTTCACTGTCATTTATCGAACAGCCAGAGGCTAAAAAGATAGAAGATAGCAGCACGATGCTAAGTCGAGCAGAAGACATTGTTATTTCCTCCAATAACCATATTTATTGCCTGCAATTTTATATTGCAATAATAAACAAGCCGTATGAATTATATAACAAGCCTTTCCATATTACTAACATCGTAAACCGTAAATAAATACCATTATCTAGAGATATACTCTCGGCTAAGTTCACGTTGATATTTATCTAAAAAAAGTCCAAGCCAGACGATCATTAAAATAAATGGATAATCGTGTCTGATAACAGTGTCGAGTGCTTTTTCTGACCAAAAGTGTTCAAAAAATGCAGAGGCTGAATAAAGAATTAGCGTTTGTCTTAGGACGAGGATGTGCAGGGAGATCCACAATATCGTCAGCGTATTTGTCCCAAAGCCAATTATCGCAGCACTTAGACTCACTGTTATCGCAATCAGAGCAATAAAAAAGGATGAGGCGCCTGAATGGAAATAATCCGTACTGCCTGTTGATAACGCATTATATATAATGGAAGTGAAGAAAATCGTGGTGCATAGATAAGCGAGAAACAATAACGTGCGGCTGCCCTTATACTTGGCGACTAATAATAAAAGTGGAGAAAGAATAATTAACAAACTATTGATAAGGTCCGTTTCCATGAAAACCATCGAGTAGATGGCCGTCACTGATAAGATAATGGTTAGGATATCTATAGAACGAAGAATATTCTGAAACATTTTGATATCACTTCTTTCTTTATAATAGTTTATCGATATAACAAGGCCATATTTTGCAATTTCTAACAAATCTAAGATTGTTCCAGAAGCAAGAATGTGGTACAGTAAAAGTAATGTTTATCGGGTTTTAGGAGGTGGATGTATATGCATACTTTATTAGTAACTCTTTTAGTTATTGTTTCAATTGGGCTTATTCTCTGCGTTCTTTTACAATCCGGAAAAAGTGCAGGTTTATCAGGAGCTATTGCTGGTGGTGCTGAACAATTATTTGGAAAACAAAAGGCTCGCGGACTTGACTTAGTTCTTCATCGGATGACTATCGTATTATCTGTATTGTTCTTTATTTTAACATTATCCGTTACTTATTTCGGCTTATAATTGTAAAGATTCAAAAAGTCTGGCTTAGCTGCTGGGCTTTTTTTTAGTTGTTTTTGGTACCAGATCCTTCTTTTATGTCAAAAAAATAGCAAGGTGACTGTTTATCTGATTTAATAGAAGAGGATACTAAATACGAATAAGTGTTAGTTATGTATATACTTAGCTATAACCTAGTTTCTTCTTAATCAAACGTTTGATTAATTTTATTGGAGGACGGTTATAATTGTGATGTGAATAAAGGAGAGTTTCTAGATGAAAATTAAGCTTCCAAAGCCTTTTACCTTTGAAGGCGGGAATCGGGCAGTCTTAATGCTGCATGGGTTTACGGGAAATTCAAGCGATGTCAGGATGCTGGGTAGATTTCTCGAAGGAAAAGGGTATACTTGTCATGCACCCCACTATTCTGGTCATGGAGTTCCCCCAGAAGAGCTGGTTAAAACAGGTCCTGTAGACTGGTGGAAAGATGTCATGACTGCTTATGATTATTTACGTTCGATGGGTCATAATGAAATAGCTGTCGTCGGCCTGTCATTAGGTGGGGTATTTTCACTTAAATTAGGTTACACTGTACCTGTAAAGGGTATTGTACCAATGTGTGCGCCTATGTATATTAAAAGTGAAGAAACGATGTATCAAGGAGTTCTTACATATGCTAAGGAGTATAAAAGACGCGAAGGTAAAACAGCAGAAGAAATAGAACATGAAATGACAAGCTTTGCGAAAACTCCAATGAATACATTAAAAGAGCTTCAAAAGATGATCGCCGATGTTCGGGAACATGTTGACCATATCTACGCACCGGTGTTTGTTGTGCAGGGGCGGCATGATCAAATGATTAATACGGACAGTGCCAACATCATTTTTAATGAAGTAGAATCAGAAGATAAGCATTTGAAATGGTACGAGGAATCAGGTCATGTTATCACTCTCGATCAAGAGAAGGAACAGCTTCATGAAGACGTTTATCAGTTTTTAGAAAGCTTGGATTGGTCTGATTAACCCTTCGTTAATTTTATAAAAAAAGAAATACACCCATAAAGGAGGGTTTTTTAGATGGAAGATAAAATACGCTATTTTAACGATAAGCTTCTTTCTTATATGAAAGATGAAGCCTATAAACCGTTAACTGTTCAAGAGCTCGAGGAAGCACTTGGGATTGAAGATTCATTAGATTTCAAGGATTTTGTCAAAGCACTTGTGAAAATGGAAGAAAAGGGAAGCGTGATTCGAACACGGAATAACCGTTATGGACTGCCGCAAAAAATGAATCTCATCCGAGGTAAGCTTTCAGGGCACCCTAAGGGCTTTGCATTTGTAACGCCTGATGAGCCGGCTGGTGTGGATGATATTTTTATTCCCCCTAATGAAACAAAAAATGCTATGCACGGAGATATTGTTCTTGTGAGAGTCTCTTCAGAAAGTTCGGGCTCACGCAGAGAAGGTTCTGTTGAAAAGATTATTGATCGTGGAATTAAAGAAGTTGTGGGTACGTATTCTGAAAGTAAAAATTTTGGATTTGTAATTCCAGATGATAAGAAAATAGCCAACGATATTTTCATTCCGAAAAATGTGTCTCGTGGAGCTGTAGAGGGACATAAGGTTGTTGTAAGATTGACCTCCTATCCAGAAGGACGGACAAGCGCTGAAGGAGAAGTTTTACAAATTCTTGGTCATAAAAATGATCCAGGTGTTGATATTCTATCCGTTATTCATAAGCATGGTCTGCCAATGGAGTTTCCAGAGGATGTACTTAACCAAGCAAATGAAGTGCCTGATACGATTGAGGAAAGCGATATCGGTAATCGACGTGATCTTCGCGGAGAAACACTCGTCACTATTGATGGTGCGGATGCGAAAGATCTAGATGATGCAGTTACCGTTACTAAGCTTGACAATGGCAATTATAAGCTGGGCGTTCATATTGCGGACGTCAGCCATTATGTAACAGAAAACTCACCACTTGACCGTGAAGCGTTCGAACGGGCAACGAGTGTGTATTTAGTTGACCGAGTAATTCCGATGATTCCTCATCGCTTATCCAATGGTATTTGTTCGTTAAATCCACAGGTTGACCGGTTTACCCTTTCATGTGAGATGGAGTTTGATGCAAAAGGGAAAGTGGTTAATCATGATATCTTTGAAAGTGTGATTCGAACAACTGAGAGAATGACATATAATGATGTTAAAAAAATTCTTGTCGACAAAGATGAAGAATTATTAGAACGTTACGAACCGCTTGTCCCAATGTTCCAGCAAATGGAGGAGCTCGCTGCCATTCTGCGTATGAAACGGATGGAACGCGGTGCAATTGATTTTGACTTTAAAGAAGCGAAAATTCTGGTTGATGACGAAGGTCACCCAACAGAAGTAGTTGTTCGTGAACGTTCAGTTGCTGAACGCTTGATTGAAGAATTTATGCTGGCTGCCAATGAAACAGTGGCGGAACATTTCTTCCGTCTTAAGGTGCCATTCCTTTACCGTATTCATGAGGATCCTAAAGAAGAAAAACTGCAGCGATTCTTCGATTTTATTACGAATTTTGGATATGTAATCAGAGGATCAGCCAGCTCGATTCAACCGAAAGCTTTACAGCAGATTATTGAAGCGGTTGCTGGGAAACCAGAAGAGATGGTTATTTCAACGGTTATGCTTCGATCCATGCAGCAAGCAAAATACGATCCGGAAAGCCTAGGACACTTTGGTTTATCAACGGAATTTTATACACATTTCACTTCGCCTATTCGCCGGTATCCGGATTTAATTGTCCACCGTTTGATTCGGACGTATTTGATTGAAGGAAACCAAAGTGAAGCGACTAAAGCAAAATGGGACGCAATGCTTCCTGAAATAGCTGATCATACGTCTAAACGTGAACGTCGTGCTGTTGATGCTGAACGTGAAACAGATGATCTGAAAAAAGCAGAGTACATGCTTGATAAGATTGGTGAAGAGTTTGACGGTATTATTGGTTCTGTTACCAATTTTGGAATGTTTGTTGAGCTTCCAAATACCATTGAAGGATTGGTTCATGTCAGTGCGATGACAGATGACTATTACCGATTTGATGAACGTCAGCTTGCCATGATAGGTGAACGGACCGGTAAAGTATTTAGAATCGGTGACGAAATCTCAATCCGCGTAGCTAATGTGAATAAAGAAGAACGTGCTGTTGACTTCGAAATTTTAGGAATGGTCAATAGTCGACCGCGTACCTCTGGAAGTAAGCAGATTTTCAAGGCTAATCCTGATGGCACGAATAGACGCCGCAAGGATAGTGGTGGAAGCAGTGATCGAAAAGGAAGCGGAAACGGTCAAGGAAGCGGACGTAACGCTAAAAATGGAGCTAAGTCTTCTGATAAGCCGCGGAAAAACAAAAAGTATTATGAAAATGCACCCGCAGCGAAGCGGAAAAGAAAACCTAAAAAGAGATAAAATAGTGATAGAGTCCGTTTAGGGCTCTATCCTATTAGTTAAAAAGGGGAGAGTAAGATGCCAAAGGGATCCGGAAAGCAATTGGCTCAAAATAAAAAAGCCTTTCATGACTTTGCGATTGAAGAAACCTACGAAGCAGGAATTGTATTGGTGGGAACAGAAATCAAAGCCATCCGAGCAGGAAAGGTAAATCTTAAAGACTCTTTTGCTCGTATTGAAGATGGTGAACTACAGCTGCATAATATGCACATCAGTCCATATGATCAAGGAAATCAATTTAATCATGATCCATTACGGACGAGGAAATTACTTTTGCACCGTAAAGAAATTAATAAGCTGATAGGTGATACAAAAGAAACCGGGTATACCATTGTACCGCTGAAAATGTATTTGAAAAATGGTTTTGCTAAAGTATTAATCGGCCTTGGTAAAGGGAAGAAACAATACGATAAACGTGATGACCTCAGAAAGAAAGAAGCAAAACGTGATATCGAGCGGGCCTTCCGTGATCGTCAAAAGGAATAGATTACCTGAGCGATAAGATTGATTTTCCTGCGAATGCTGGTATAATAAATAATGTACCACTGACAATTGAATATCAGCATCAAAGCTGATCTATTCATTTCTCGTACGCTCCATTTATATTCTGGGGACGCTACGGATTCGACAGGGATAGTTCGAGCTTAGGTTGCGAGTCGAGGGGATCGGCCTCGTTAAAACGTCAAAGCCTATAACTGGCAAACAAAACAACAACCTAGCTTTCGCTGCGTAACAACAGCCGATAGCTGTTCCTCCCTCCATAGCCCACGTGGTAGGGTAAGGGACTCACTCTAGTGGGATACGCCGGAATCCACCGTCTGAGGATGAAGGAAGAGACCAATCAGACTAGCTATCCTGCCGCCTGTCGATAGGCTAATGGGTTTGCGAAACGCGAATATGTCGACTACACTCGTAGAAGCTTAAGTGCCGATATGTCTGGACGCGGGTTCGACTCCCGCCGTCTCCATTACCATTAACCGCCTAAGGCGGAGATATAATTTGTGATTTAAAGCATAATTTCGCCTTCTGGGCGTTTTTATGCTTTTTTTATTTGAGCGGATATATGCTTTAAAAGTTCCTCGTTTTCTTTGAGTTATATTTATGGGAAATTAGTATTTATAGACATTGTGGTGTGATGCACTTGAATGATTGAATGAATGGCACTGATTTTAAATGAATGCTGTTTTCGTAAACTTTGTTGTTTAAATGATATGAGTAGAAAGGATGTATCCTACGTTTAATAACCACTTATATATTGTTGTCTTAGGATAATAAACTGTCTTTCCAATTTTCCCAATATAAATATTGTTTTCAATACCCCTCCTTTCGATTGAAGGAGGGATTTCGTTAGTTATCGGCTGAACAAGACCTTTATAACCATGATATTATTTCTGGGATGCTGTCTTCGCAGAATGATTTATAGCTTGTGATGGATAGATTAGATATAGTAGCAGAAAAAGAAACGTGTACAGGCCCATTCTCCATTCGGATCATGGGTCTTAAGGAACTTATGGGTTACCTTAAGAGAAGCCTTTTAGCCTTAAGGCTAACCGATAAGTTGAATTATGTTAACAAGACGGTCATTTTGCCCTCTCTTCCACTAACGGGGCAGATTAGTTGAAGTAGTGATAAAATAAAGGAGAAATTAGTTAAAATGAAAGAAGTGAAGGTTTTGATTAAATATAAATGCCTCCATCATGTAAGTCTTACTGTGACAAATTTGGTAAGAGCAAAAGAATTCTATGGTAAAACTTTATGTTTAAAAGAAATACAGCGTCCTGATTTTGATTTTCCAGGTGCCTGGTATGAAATAGAGGGACATCAACTTCACTTGATAGTCGATCCCTCATCACAGACGATTCGTAAGGATAAAAGCTTATCCAGCAGAGAAGGTCACTTTGCCCTTAGAGTCGAGAACTACTATGACACTCTTAATTGGTTAAAACAGAATGAAGTTGAAATCCTTGAAAAACCATACGGAAAAAGTGGATTCGCACAAATTTTCTGTGCCGACCCAGATGGTAATTTGATTGAACTAAATGTTAATCAAAAAGATCTATAAGTAGGCAAAGATAAAGGCTGCCATTACTGGCTCTTTTCTTATTGAAGTAACGGGGCAGGATTGTTGAACAAGGAATTAATGTTTTCAATGTTGAATTATAAATAAATTAAGATCAAGGGGGAATTAAAATGGATAAGGAAAAGCAATTAGTTATTCCTTTAGAGGGATTAATAAAATTAAAAGATAATTTAATTTTATTATTTTTTAAATATAAATTTGTAATTTACCCCGTAGCTATAGTTGGTTTTCTATATTTTCTTATAGAAAACAATGATTTATATTCTTTTGTTATTGCTTTTAAAATTCTCACTACCTATATTTTACCTTGGGGCATTTTCTTTTGTTTAATTCAAATAATGCGAAAAATAAAATAATCTTTGTTGAACTACCATGAAAGTACAAAACAGTGAAAATCTAAAAATGACAATACTAAAGTAGACCCAGCAATTTATATTTTTTAAAACTGAGCCATAAATTAAACCTCATGTCGCCAATATCAGTATGACCACAAAAACCCTACTTTCATTCTCTGTGGTGCAGCAACTATTTTTCAGCTGCATGGATGGCTAACGGGGCAGGTTAGATCAACAAGCGTAGTGTATACGAACTGTGCATATTTATATTTATTAACTTATCGATTTTCTCTCTTTCAAAAGTTGAATAAAAAGCACTTTCTATTCACTTTTCTAGAAATATAATTAAACAGAAGGGAGGCAATAAGAATGAAACATAATTCTATGCACCAATGGCATAAAGAGCATAATAAACGGGTAGCAGAATTTCACCAAAAACACGCTACTCAAGTAGCTAATGGAGAAAACGGAAACGGTTGGTTAGCCAAGCTCGAAACGTCATTTTTTAATAAAGTACTTGTTCCTCTTAAAGTTGTGAAATAACATCTTTTTTTCTACTCCTGCTCTTTGAGGAACAGTTATTTTTTGATTTTATATAAATACTTTGTGACACAGTATGTGTCAACTCTGCTATAAGTCGTATAGAACTACCATGAAAATAAGTTTCCTCTAAATTGGAAAAAGGCAATACTTAAAAAGACCCTCCTCAATCGTCAAAAAAAAGAGGAGAGCGTTAAATTAAAAGCCTATGGATTGGGTTGACTGGATTAAGGTCAGAATCAGTATTGACACTTCCTAACCATTTTCATTCTCTGTGGTGAATCGCTGATCTGTGCGATTCATGGATGGCTAACGGGGGCTTTAGCTGAAGATCGGAGCTGTCATTAAGGCAGCTTTTTCTTTATGCAACTATCGGGGCAGGTTAGTTGAAGAAACAAATGGATATATATATTAAACTATTAATAGAGGCGGTAGGTGTAGACTTAAAATAAAGTAGTACCGTTTAAAAAATTTGATGAAGTTGTGTCAGACTCTATTTCATTCGGCACGGTAAACGAGGCATATAGTGAATATTGTGTTGGTAACAAGATAACAGAATGAGTAACGCAGGAAATTAATATTATTTACACTTTGCTACGGGGGAACTTATGAAAACTCATTATTATTTAGGTTGGTTTAATAATTTTTTTCCAGATAATCTGGGCAGGGTGTTACATGGGGATATAACTGATAGAAAATCGCTAGTTATGATTAGCTCGAATCCATTATTTTTTGAGGATGATGGTGCTACTGAACGCTCGTGGTTTGACCAGGCTGGCATTATGTTTGATGAATATCATTTAATTAATTATCGCGTACATAAGGAAGATGCCCAAACCTTAATTCAAAATTCTTCAGTTATTTTCTTGTTGGGTGGAAATACTCTTAAACAAAATGGGTTTTTAATGGAATATGAATTGTCGGATTCGATTAAAAAAAGCAGAGCCGTTGTGATGGGAGCAAGCGCTGGTGCGATCAATATGTCCGCTAAATGGTTATGTTCTAAAAACTTTGGCTATAAAGTTGAAATAAGCTCTGTTTACGATGGAATCGGCCTTGACGATTTTTCCGTCCTGTCTCATTTTGATCTTGAAAATAACATATCATTGGTTCAAGGCGAACTGTCTCCCTTATCGGAAGAAATTAATATTTATGCGTCTAACAAAGATTGCGCAATACGTGTAAAGGGAGATAAAATCGACATTTTAGGCAATGTATATTTAATTTCCCGCTCAAAGATTCAGAAATTGGATGAGACGCTCTAGTAGTATGTAAAACCAATCCGACTTGTGAAATATTGTACTTAAACTATCGGGTGCGTTAGTTGAACTATGAGACATCTTAAAGGACCGAAAAAAGTGGTCCTTTTCTCTTTGTTAACGACCAACATGAATGAATTTGAGTCTTAGTGAAAGACACTAAAGGTTATCAAGACTTTATTCGTTTCTTCTTCGGTAACACCGATAATAAAGGTTTATGTTAACTAGCCGTATTTTTCAACTAACAGGGTAGGTTAGTATATTCAAAATAGAAAGGAGTCTAACAATGAAAAAGTTGATTTTTATACTCTTATCCTTATTTTTTATACTCTCATCCTTAATCAGTTGGTGGATGGTCTTTATATGGATTACTTCCAAAATATATTTATTGGAATTCGTGCCATCAAGGGACTATGGTGCAATTCTGTATACGTCAGTTTTTGCTTATAGTCCCTTCCTATCTATTTTAGTGACCTATTTAATATATAAATTCTGTTTTAAATTATTATCTAAGACTATGATTCTGTTATTAAGCATCGTTTACATACTCATATCCATTTACGGAATAAATTTTATATTAAATATTTAAGCCTCTACAAAACCTGGTTCAACTAACAGGTGCTTGAGTTGAACCAGAGACGCCAAAAAGACCATTACTAATTAACTGACCTTAGTGAAAGACACTAAATGTTTTCAAGACGTTGTTGGTTTCTTCTTCAGTAATGCCAATATACCGCAAAGTAACAGAGGATGCGAATGGTGGAGGATCCGTTGCAACATCGCAATATCCTTAGTGGCCTTGTAAAACCAGTAGCCAAACGTCTTTCGTAAGGTATGATTGCCGACATGTTCCACACCAGCATACTCTGCAGCCTTATTTAACTGTCTGTACGCCTTAGTAGGGGTAATAGGGTTGTCACCTTTACGAGACGGGAATAAACAGAGGCGCTCTGGACGTTTTTAGCGTATTCATAGACCTCCTGGAAGCAATTCGCGATATAGATGTCGCGGATTTTTTGCGTTTTGCCTTCTTTGACCCGGAGAATCTTGTTTTGTTTGCCTTTTAGCGTGATGATCTGTTGCGTGGGTAGCCTGAGAAGGTCTCCGACACGCAGGCCCGTTTCGCAGCCAAGGATAAAGAGGATGTAATCCCGTTCTGAACAATGGCGCTTAAGCGCCCATTTCATATCGTCTAGTTGCTGCTGATTCCGGATCGGCTGCACATCTTTTTCTGCTTTCATGATTTCTCGCCCTTTCTGACGACATTCAAAAACAGGGTCTGAAACCCCTTGGCGTTCAACGATTTGAATGTACGATTTTTTCTCTTTTTTAGAATAAAGAGAGAAAGCGAAAAAAGTCAATGAAATCTGGATTTTGAATGTATGATAATTATACAAATCATACATTCAAAATCCAGATAAAAAAATGCCATTGTTCAACTATCGGGGTAGTTTAATTTAAGTACATTTCTTCACACACTTATTGATAAACCTATCCCTAAAATAACAAATGCATCAAATGGACTCGATAACTGAATAGTCGCCTGCTTTTTTGCGAATTCGATATCGTTTGTATTACTAATCATCATTTTGGTCACTTTAACATGTAAATCAGTCCACAAAAATGAGCGAGTTCTTGGTCCCTTCACCAATTATTTTTAAATTATTTAGCTCTACCTGGATAATCACGTGTCTGGCTATAGTCAAAGCTGTCAAATGAAAAAAATACCTTTGAAGTTTAATAAGGGATTTTTTGATGAAAAATTTTATTGACAAGTGAAGCTAATACGTAATACTATATACTAGTAATTAGTAATACTGAATACTGGTAACACAAAATACCTGTGTTATAGAGTACTGAAAAAATTAGTATAAATATAAACGGAGGTAAATGATGGAAAATATTACTGAAATGCTGAAAGGGGTGCTTGAAGGTTGTGTGCTTGAAATCATCAGCCGTGGCGAAACTTACGGCTATGAAATCACCCAACAGCTGCGAGAACTTGGCTTTACTGATGTTGTTGAAGGGACAGTTTATACCATTACCATGAGGCTTGAGAAAAACAATCTGGTGGAAATCGAGAAAAAGCCATCCAATATGGGACCGCCGAGGAAATTTTACACACTCAACGCAGCAGGTCAAGAGCAACTTAAGGCATTTTGGAAAAAATGGGATTTTATTTCAAGTAAAATTAATGAACTTAAGTCTAAAATAAAATCATAAGGAGAGAAGTAAAATGAATATTTTTGAAAAAATTATCGGAAGTCTAGATGACAAGCGGGAATGGAGGGAGATGGAGGCACGTGCGAAGACACTTCCAAGTGACTACCGCAATGCTTACAAAGGTATCCAAAAATATATGTGGACTGCTGGTGGTGGTCCCACCGACTGGAAGGAAAGCAGCCGCATCTTTGTCGGTATTCTCGATTTCTTCGAGGAAGGAGCTGCGGAAGGCAAGAAAGTCACTGACCTTACGGGCGAGGATGTGGCTGCTTTTTGCGACGACTTGGTGAAGGATGAGCAAACTTGGAAGGATAAATATCGCAAGAAGTTGAACGATATGATTGGTGGTGGCTAACGGTGAATTCCAAGTGTAGTTTTGTCTAGCATCGACACTAACCCCGGAAACCTTCACTGGGGACGACTTGCCTTCCAGTCCGACGAACTAGTGGCCACCTCTAAAACCTATTTCGACAAGTATCACGAAGATTTGAATCAGTGTTTCATGATGCGATTGGAAAAAAATAAATTCAATAGATAATTTCGACTGAATAGCTTTGGTTACAAATGAAATGTGTCACCTTCACTATTCAGTTATATTTTAACTTAGTACTAAGTATTACAGAATATCGGTAAGACAGATTAGTGAAGCATAGCCAACCTACGCATTTCTGCGCTTATGATAAGGAGGAAAAAAGGATGAGTAATGCAACGATTTCTGTAAAAGGGTTAAAAAAATCCTTTAAAGATAAGGAAGTCTTAAAGGGGATAGATTTTGAGGTGCAGCATGGCGAAATTTTCGCACTGCTGGGTTCAAATGGAGCGGGCAAGACGACGACGGTCAACATCCTCTCGACGCTGATGAAGGCTGATGGCGGCGAAGTAGGTATTTGCGGCTTTGACGTCCAGCGTCAACCGGGTCATGTTCGACAGAGCATCAGCCTGACCGGGCAGTTCGCAGCTTTAGACGGCATGCTCACAGGAAGGGAAAATCTGATGATGATCGCCAAGTTGCGGGAAATTTCCAATCCCGCTCAAGTCTCCGACAATCTGCTTGCAAGATTCAGCCTGACCGATTCTGCCAACCGCAGGGCGGATAAATATTCCGGCGGGATGAAGCGCCGGCTTGACATCGCCATGAGCCTAATTGGGACGCCAGCAGTCATTTTTCTCGACGAACCGACGACAGGGCTTGACCCCGAAGCGCGGATTGAAGTCTGGGATACCATTAAGGAGCTTGCCGGCGGCGGCACAACCATCTTGCTGACGACTCAGTACCTGGAGGAAGCCGAACAACTAGCGGATCGTATCGCCATTCTGCATGGCGGAAAAATCATCACAACCGGTACCCTTACCGAACTCAAAGAGATGTTCCCGCCAGCGAAAGTGGAGTACATCGAGAAGCAGCCGACATTGGAGGAAATTTTCCTCGCGATCATCGGCAAAAAGGAGTAGATGTAAATGAAAAGCAAAACAGGGGTATTACTAGGGCGTTTAATGCACAACATCATGCGCAGCCCTGATACGATTATCACGGTGGCAATTATGCCGATTATGATGATGTTGCTGTTTGTCTACGTATTTGGCGGCGCCATAGAGACAGGCACGGACAACTACGTCAATTATCTATTGCCGGGAATCTTACTGATGGCTATCGCATCCGGCGTTGCTTACACTTCCGTGCGGCTGTTTACGGATGTAAAGAGCGGGTTGATGTCGCGTTTCATTACCATGCCCATCAAGCGCTCGTCGGTATTATGGGCTCACGTCTTGACCTCACTTGTTTCCAATGCGCTTACTCTCATGGTGGTTATTTTCGTCGCGCTCTTGATGGGCTTCCGTTCCAGCGCTGATATCCTGGATTGGCTGGCGGTAGCTGGGATACTCGCGATGTTTACGCTCGCGCTAACATGGCTGGCGGTCATTCCCGGATTGACAGCGAGATCTATGGAAGGGGCGACAGCCTACTCGTACCCGCTGATTTTCCTCCCGTTTATCAGTTCAGCCTTTGTCCCCACCGAAACCATGCCTAAAATTGTCCGTGCGTTTGCTGAGAACCAGCCCGTGACTTCAATAGTGAATGCGATTCGTGCCTTGTTGTATGAAGGGTCAGTTGGCAACGATATCTGGAACGCGCTTGCCTGGTGCGTCGGTATCATGGTCATCGCTTACTTCTTCGCCAGTAAAGCATTTAAACGACAGTTAGGGTAAGTACACCAGGATTAGCCATACGATGAATGCATTTCCTACACATGGAGGACTTAACCATCGATGAAATTATGGGAACCCTTAAAATATGGTGTGGTTGGTGACGCCTCGATCACTTATACCACTCGGGGGCCAGCTGCTTGCTTTAGAAATCATGTTAATTAACTTAAGGAACTATGAATTACATTTCAGTTAGAATGTAATTCATAGTTTTTTAATTCAAAGAAGAAGAATTTATTTTTTTAAAAGGCTGCATGAAAAGGGAGGATTCCCCCCCCATAAATAGGGTTATAAGTTGCTTTATCCAGCTTATCCAATGAAATGATTTTCCATGGAAAAAGGGTAATTGTGAATGTAAATAAGTCATGTGTGAATATAAAAATCTTTGTTTCTTAATGAACAAACGGGAAAGTATTTCTGAAATAAAAGCTATGTATGTGAATAAATGTACTTAAAGTGACAGGGGAGTTAGAGTCATAAGATAACTGCCAATTGGCAGCCTTCTGAATGTATGATTCTTACACTAATCATACATTCAATTTATGTGAAAAAGTTCCTTATTCAGTTAACATAGAAATTTAGTTCAACCAAGGACTTATTTGGTGCTTCTCTTTGTCATTTTCGAAGGTCTTTTTAAGTATAAAATTTTAAAATCAACTAAAAACTAGTTTGTATAAGTAAAGAGATATATTATGCTTGTTTACAATTTTTTCAAAGAGGAGTACAATACTCCAGTAAATTAAAGTAAACAAAATATCAGCCGAATCTCAATAATTGAGAACATAGGACCTATTGTTTTGGGGTAAATTCTGCATTTTAGAAGGGATGATATATACTCTTTCGCCATCCTATGCGTCAGCTAACTTCGTCGGCTAATGCGAAGGAGGTCCTAACGAAGACCGCCTGAATACAAGTAGTTTATTGTTATTTATATAACTTTAGAATGCTTATTTGAACGGTCTTTTTTATTTTTAATAGTTCAAATTAAATATCATTTGAGTTCATAGTATTGAAAAACGGGATAATTTATGTAATTAGACTTATCACTTAGGAGAAAAAAATGAAGAATGTAAAAGAAAATCTTAATCCTGCAAAGATTCTTGTTTTGGGATTCGCTATTCTTATTTTTATTGGGGCTCTTTTATTAACCCTACCTATAGCAACAGAAGACGGACATGACCTAAGATTTTTAGATGCATTATTTACTGCTACATCTGCTACATGTGTTACAGGCCTCGTAGTGGTTGATACTAGAGATACATTTTCGTTGTTTGGAGAAATTGTCATTCTCGTACTAATCCAAATAGGTGGTTTAGGATTTATGACATTTGCTACCTTTTTATTTGTTTTATTAGGAAAAAGAATCTCTTTAAAAGAAAGATTGTTATTAAAAGAAGCTTTTAATACACCTTCTACTGCTGGACTAGTGAAATTAGTTAAAAGGATAGTAATTTTCACCGTAATAACAGAGAGTATTGGCGGTATCGTATTGGCCATTCGTTTTTCATTTGATATGCCTATCGGTCAAGCCATATATTTTGGATTCTTCCATTCGATTTCAAATTTTAATAATGCAGGTTTTGATTTAATGGGCCAGTTCAATAGTCTAACAGGTTATGTTGACGATCCATTTGTAGTTTTGACGGTTGGTGCTCTTATTATAGTAGGTGGACTAGGTTTTATTGTTATTAATGAACTGTATGAATATCGTAAAACTCATATTCTCTCTGTTCATACGAAAGTTGTACTTAGTACAACTGTGGTCCTTATTGTTGGAGCAACCATCTTAATATTTCTCTTTGAGTATGGTAATCCAAAAACATTAGGACCCTTATCTACTGCTGGAAAAGGACTTGGCTCCTTTTTCCATAGTGTGTCACCCCGAACTGCTGGTGCTAATACTTTGTCTATGGCAGATTTAACTCATGCAACCTTGTTCTTAACCATTTTTCTAATGTTCATCGGTGGAGGTTCAGGTTCAACTGCAGGGGGGATAAAGGTTTCTACATTTGCTCTTTTAATGATTACAGCTCTTTCACAACTAAAAGGGAAAGAAGATGTGGTTTTATTTAAACGTCGTATTGTCATTGAAAACATCTTAAAAGCGCTAACTGTTGCAATGAGTGGAATTATGATAGTAGTAATTGTTACTTTCTTGTTAACCATTACGGAAAAAGGTCATGATTTTATAATGTATCTATTTGAAGCTACCTCAGCTTTCGGCACTGTAGGTCTTTCCATGGGTTTAACACCTGAACTTTCTCTAGTAGGTCGTATAATGATTATTTTAACAATGTTTGTAGGTAGATTAGGACCTCTAACATTAGGTTTCGCAATTACAAAACGTCGTAAAAAAGAAGCGTACCGATATACAAAAGGGAAAATAATGATTGGTTAATATTTAGTAAGGAAGGGATATAGAATGGCTATCAAAAAACAATATGCAGTAATTGGTTTGGGGAGATTTGGAACTAGTATTGCCAGAAGATTACATGAAGCCGGGCAAGAAGTTTTGGGAATTGATATAGATGAAGAAAAAGTAGAAGACGCTTTAGCTTATGTTACAGAGGGAGTCATTTCAGATTCTACTGAGGAGAAGGCACTTTCATCGTTAGATATTACTAACTTTGATTGTGTAATTGTAGCAATTGGAGATGATATTCAAGCAAGTATATTAACATGTATGCTTCTTAAAAACCTTGGGATCCAAAAAATTATTGCTAAGGCCATTGGAAAACGTCATGGACAAGTGTTGGAAGCTATAGGAGTAGATTTAATCATCTATCCTGAAAGAGATATGGGAGAACGAGTAGCAAATCACCTTCTTTCGCCAAATACACTTGATTATATCGAACTATCTAAAGACCATAACCTAGAAGAAGTCATTACTCCATCTAAGATGATTGGGAAAAATCTAAGGGAATTGGATGTTCGTGCTAAATTTAACGTTAGTGTAATTGCTATTATAAGAAAGGGTGATATGATTATTGTCTCGCCATCTCCAGAAGAATTACTCCAAAAAGAAGATATACTAGTTACTATTGGAAGTAAAAATGATTTAGTGAAATTTTCAAGTATAGACTAACAATAATTTCACCTGAATAATAGACACTAAGAAATAAGTGCTTGTTATTCTTTATTTATCCGAAGAGATAATTTCAATTATTGGGTGCATTGCGCTATAATGGCCCAACATTAGGCCAACTTCCTTGTTCAGGACTTATGTTAACTTAAAGAAAGAAAAAGGCTTTTCATAAGCTACTGCTTTTTTTGTTACATCTATTTACTTGGTAAGCATCCTTATCATCCCTTGTCGATAATTTTGACATAAGAGTATTTTTTAACTGGATAGGTCTCAATTTCATTTTTTCTTATTGATCGAAATTTTTTGAAATATATAAATGAACATTAATTAATTTCAAGGGAAAAGTTTTTGGAGTGCGAAAGTAGCCCTTATCGCACTCTTTGATTAGGTTAGGTATATGTTCCAGCACTATGCCTTTTTGTTCTGCCGTCTCCATTACTACTAACCGCCTAAGGCGAAGGTATATTTCAATAAACCCTAAACTGTCCAGACGGATCGTTTAGGGTTTACTTTTTTCTATTTTCCCAGTACTCCTCATACTCTTTTTCATGTCTTGTTGTAACAGCAAGGTTAGAGAGCGCTTGGTAAAATTGTTGGTGGTCAATTTTATATAAAAAGTGATCTTCAAATCCACTTGCTGTAAATAATCCAAATTCCCAAACGGCTTTATAGTCGCGTGTATTAAGGGAATGGGCCATTAATGCTAATACTTTTATAATTTCAGTGGATACAATGACATTTGCTTTAGCATAATGTCTAATATAACCAAACCCATGATAAAGATAATGGTTGAAATCCCTTTTCTGTAAAATGATTCGAAGCTTATTGCTTTCATCCATTAAATAATTAGAAAATATGGATTCACGTGAGATCGAAGCTAGAATCTCACCAATTTGATAGATCACATTCGTAGCAGTTTTGGGATCATAATGTCCGATGGACCTAATCGCAACTTCTACTAGTTTGTTTATACTGAATTCAATATCTTGAACTTCTGTTTGCTTTCTTCTAATACTAATAAGAGAAAGATACTTTAGTTCGTCTATTTCAATCGCGTTATTTTTCCAATACGTTATGATAGGCGTAGAAGCAAAGACATAATTTCCTATTGTATATTCCAACCGAATAACGATGTCATCTTTTTGAGCTTCTTCAATCATCGTAATAAAATCGACGAGTTGAATGTAGCCCGATTTTCTAGCTGTAATAGTCAATCCCATACTCTTGTATGATTGATCGTTAATCGTGCTTAAATCTTTTACTTTATTAGGATCAACTTCATCTTCTAATGTACTTTTGACAATACTTAACGCTTCTTTTTTCATGTCATAAGTCATCTGGTTAACTTGGAGCCATTCGACCGCATGATTAATAAAAAGATAAACGTTCCCATAGATAATGCAGCTATTAATGTGGCGAAAACGGGTACTGCAAAATAATATTGTGCCGTTTCTTTATTTAGAAATAGAAAACATAATAACATATAGAAAAAACTTGAGGTGAATATCCCAAGTACTCGCTGGGTGCTTTTACTTGCGATGAAATTTTTCAACATACGGGGTGAAAATTGTCCGGAAAATGTCGTAAAAACTAACAGAATCAAGTTAAATGTGAACGTAGTCAATGTCAAAATAGCTGCAGTAAGCGTACCGACAAGTGCTTGAGTTAAGCTATAATCTACGGAAAAGTAAGGTCTCATATGTTTTCCCAGCTCATATTGGAAATCAGCCGTTAATGCAACACCTACAAAAAGAAAAGAGAAAAATACATAAATAACAGGCGTAAACCACAAATTGGATTGAATCGTATGAGACAATTCCCTGTTTGACATTCTTATATATTTCTTAACATACTTATCAAGAAGATTCATTTTAAACATATGTATATTTCCTCTCAGTAATAGATACTTTTATATTTTGCTCTAACCAAAAATAATTACCCTCTTAAAATGAACTTGGTTTATATACAACTCGTTGGGTAAATCATTAATTGAAGTTAGCAGATTTTGGATCCTTTTAGTGAAAGGGATCAAATATAGGCAGTTAAAATTTGGTACTATAATAATAATGGTAACGTTTTACTAGAAATAGAATGTTGGTATTTTCGGTACAGCTCTATTTTGTTAGAGAGAAAAGAGGGGAAAGTATGGATAAGGATAAACAAAGACTTAGTATTTCTGCTGCAAGGTTATATTATCAATCTGATTATAGCCAACAAGAGATTTCGGCTAGACTCGGTGTTTCAAGGCCAACGGTATCCAGGCTATTACAGTACGCGAAGGAACAAGGATATGTAAGAATTCAAATAGACGATCCTTTAGAAGACATTCATCAATTATCGAAGCGGCTAAAAGAGAAATACGAATTGAGTTATGTTGATGTATGTTATTCTCCTCTAAATGATGATGAAGAGATTACAAAGCATATTGGAGGGACAGCAGCGGATTATCTGAACCGGGTTGTAAAAGACGGCGATATTATTGGAGTAACGTGGGGAACAACGTTGTTTTCGATAGCTTCTCAGTTAAAAAGTAAGCGTGTTCATGGGGTTGAAGTGGTACAGTTAAAGGGAGGCGTTAGTCATTCCCACAACATTACCTATGCGGCCGAGATTGCTGCTTTGTTTGCCAATGCATTTCATACGATAACTCGTTATTTACCTTTACCTGTTATTTTCGAAACGCCCATTCTTAAACAGCTGGTCGAAGAGGACAGCCATATACAAAGGATCATTGAAATGGGAAGACAAGCGAATCTTGCCATATTTACGGTTGGTACGGTGAAAGAAGATACATTACTTTTTAAGTTGGGGTATTTAGGAACGGAAGAAAAAAATGATCTGAAGCAGCATGCTGTTGGTGATATTTGTTCGCGTTTTTTTGATGCTGAGGGGAATATATGCAACGAAACCATAAATAGCCGAACAGTCGGGATTGATTTAGAGGAACTGAAAAAGAAAGAAAAAGTATTCTAGTTGCTGGAGGAGAAGGTAAGGTTAGAGCGATTAAGGCAGCATTAACAGGCGGGTATGCAAATACCCTCATAACAGACCAATTTACAGCACGAGCACTTCTTGAATAAAAAAAGGATTTAGCGGGCAATTGCCAAGCTAAATCCTTTTTTTATCTAAGTTCAGAAAATATGAACAAAATTTCATGTTAGCGTTTACATTTGTTCAATAGAGTGCTATTCTTTAACTATTAAATTCTTTGTTTCTAAATTAGGAAGAAGTTATAAGAAAAAATCGTTAATCAAAGGTCATCTCATTCATTATAAAGGAGTGTAAAAATGAAAAAACCTACTATTATACAGATGCCTGATGGGTATCTGAACCGTACCCCAGTCTTACAATTTATTCTGTTATCATCTCTTTTTGCAATGTGGGCTATGGCGGCTAGCTTGAACGATATCCTGATTACTCAATTTAAAAGTGTGTTTGAATTAAGTGATTTTGCAAGCGCTTTAGTACAGAGTGCCTTTTATGGAGGGTACTTCCTGGTAGCGATTCCAGCTTCAATGGTTATTAAAAAGACAAATTATAAGTTTGCCATCATTACTGGCCTTTTATTTTATATTATCGGTTGTTCATTGTTTTATCCTGCATCGCATTTAGCAACCTATACGATGTTCTTGTTCGCACTATTTGCGATCGCTATTGGCTTAGGATTTCTTGAAACGGCGGCAAATACATACAGTTCAATGATTGGTCCCCGCCAAACCGCGACACTCCGATTAAATATCAGCCAAACCTTTTACCCTGTAGGTTCAATTCTAGGTATTTTAATGGGAAAATATCTTGTATTTCAAGAAGGTGAAAGTCTTGAGGCGCAGATGTCTAAGATGTCTCCGGAAGATGCGCAAGTGTTTGGAATTCAAATGCTTCAGCACACACTTGAACCTTATAAATATATAATATTTATTCTGATAGTCGTATTACTACTATTCCTGTTTACTAAATTTCCAGCATGTAAGCCAGAAAAACTCTCAAACACTACTCAAAAAGCTAAAGGAAATCTGCTGAAAACGATTAAATATTTAGCTGGGAATAATAAATTCCGCAAAGGAATACTAGCACAGTTTCTATATGTAGGAATGCAAACTACGGTTTGGGCTTTTACCATTCGACTAACGTTGCATTTAAATCCTCATATTAATGAAAGAACTGCATCAAACTTTATGATTTATAGCTTTATTGCTTTCTTTGCAGGAAAATTTATTGCTAATCTGCTAATTACAAAGTATTCGTCATCGAAAATTCTAGTCGTTTATGCAACACTAGGCTCTATCTTACTCGCTTATGTGGCGTTTGTTCCGAATATGACAGCGGTTTATGCAGCTATCGTTGTTAGTTTCCTATTTGGTCCTTGTTGGGCAACTATATTTGCAGAAACACTGGCGGAAGTTGACGAGGAGTATACAGAGGTTGCCGGTGCAGTGTTAGTAATGGCCATTGTAGGTGGAGCTGTTATACCAGCAGTACAAGGGTTGGTTTCGGATTCGCTTGGTAATATGCAATATGCATTCATCGTGTCCATGCTTTGCTTTATGTATATAGGATTCTACTTTTACGGAAAAAGAGAAACTAAAAAGTCTATAGAAGCAGATATTCAGCAATCCATATCCTGAGTGTATGTCCATTTAACCAGGTATAATTAGGAAGGAAGGGATCAATATGATTGGAACGATTGAACTTCGTCGAGATTTTTTTAAAGAACATGCGACGGTGCTGTTTACAAGTAATGAGTTTAAGGTAATATTGTTCCGTTATCCATCTGGAGTAGAAGCAATTGAATTAACCAATTCACGAGGGAAGATGGTTGTTTTACCCTATCTAGGTCAAATCATATGGGATTTGGTTTTTGATAATGTCGATCTTAAAATGAAGAATATGTTCTCTCAACCGAAAGATGCTGCAGAAATTGTAGATACATATGGGTGCTTTGCTTTTCACTCGGGATTACTCAGTAATGGCTGTCCAGGTCCTGAGGATACTCATGTCTTACATGGAGAAATGGCTTGTGCGAATATGGACAAGGCGTGG
Source organism: Peribacillus psychrosaccharolyticus ATCC 23296 (assembly GCF_000305495.1). Taxonomy (GTDB): domain Bacteria; phylum Bacillota; class Bacilli; order Bacillales; family DSM-1321; genus Peribacillus; species Peribacillus psychrosaccharolyticus. The sequence goes on from NZ_AJTN02000230.1 coordinate 64,324, forward strand.
TTAAATATAACGGAAAACAGTATAGAGATATGTGGCTCGACTGAATATGTAAAAGGCTTTGGACATCATTATTTAGCAAAGCCAAGTGTAATGATGAAGGCAGAACAATCCTACATTGAATCGAAGATGAACGTTAAAAATCTGTCAGGAACTGAAATGCCATTGCAATATATGTTCCATACCAATTATGCCTATCTTGCAAATGGTGTCATGACGCAAAATATTCCGGACAGTACATTTTCTCTGCGTGAATCGATCCCTGACCACGTGAAGCCTACTAATAAGTGGCTCGAATTTAATGAAAAAATAAAGCAGGGTCAAGAAACACTTCATACGCTAGAACGGCCAGATCTGTATGATCCTGAGATAGTATTCTTTGCTGATCATCTGAATCAATATCAACAAAATGCGGAGTTCGAAATTACTTCACCGGAAGGCACAACCTTTTTCACTACGTTTTCAACGGAAGAGTTTAATTATGCTACCCGTTGGCTGTTATATAATGAAGATCAACAGGTAGGTGCATTTGTATTACCTGCCACTTGTCGCCCTGAAGGATTTTTAGCTGCTGAAAAATCAGGTAGTTTGCTAAATCTTTCTCCGGGAGAAGAAAAAACATTTAAAGTCATAACTGGCAAGAAATAAGGAGGACAAATTTGATGGATATTGCTGTAATTGGATCGAATATGGTTGATCTTATATCGTATATAGATGAAATGCCTAAAGAAGGAGAGACTCTCGAGGCACCAAGTTTTGAAATTGGTTGTGGAGGCAAAGGCGCTAATCAAGCTGTTGCGGCTGCTAAAATGGGATCTAAGGTAATGATGCTTACAAAGGTTGGAGATGACCTTTTTGCAGACAATACCATTCGCAACTTAGAAAGTTATGGAATTGACACTGAGTTTACAAATAAGATCCCTGGAGCATCCAGCGGTGTTGCGCCAATATTTGTAGATCCTCAATCTAGAAATCGGATTTTAATTATCAAGGGTGCAAATCAATACCTGCTTCCGGAAGATATTGATCAAGCAGCAGATAAGTTGAAAAAATGTTCACTAATCATTTTACAGCTAGAAATTCCCTTACAGGCTATTTATCGAGCGATAGATTTTGGGAACGAACATAATATTCCGGTTGTACTGAATCCAGCTCCTGCTTCACGGGAGTTAGACTTTGATTATGTATGTAAATGTGATTTCTTCATTCCGAATGAAACTGAATTAGAAATTTTAACGGATATGCCGGTAGAAACGGACCAACAAGTTCGGGATGCTGCATTAACACTAATAGAAAAAGGTGTAAAAAATGTAATTGTCACGTTAGGAAGCCGCGGGGTAATGTGGGTAACAAACGAGCGGGTTGATATGATTAGTGCTCATCGTGTGGCGGCTATTGATACGACAGGAGCTGGAGATTCATTCATTGGTTGCTTTGCCCATTTCTATGTGCAAACTGGTGATATCTTTCATTCCATTCGAATGGCAACAGGCTTCGCAGCATTAAGTGTAACAAAACGTGGAACTCAATCTTCTTATCCAGACAAAAGTGAACTAGAGTCATTTATGGCTGAGCAGGTTTAAACGAAAAAAAGTCCATTCATATGATGAATGGGCTTCTTAAATTCTCTTAATCAATCGATTAAATTTATAAAAGTCATATGTATGTAAGGTTTTGCGTTCTTAATCAATCGATTAATTAAATTGGAATGTTATGCATTGGACCCCGGATCTGGTAAAGCACCGACAATTGGGTGGGGAACATATAACTCTTCTAAATAATGCATCTCATCAGATGACAGCTGAATATCTAGAGCAGCTGCTGCACTTTCAAGATGGCTTTCTTTTTGAGCACCTATGATGGGAGCCACAATCCCACCCTTGTTAAGAATCCACGCTAAGGCAATTTTATCACGTGTAACCCCTTTGTTGTTTGCAACTTCTGCTAACCGTTCTACTATGCCGCGGTCCGCATTCATCATATGATCATATTTTGAATGTTGGATGGTGTCAGTTTCAGAACGATGAGTACTTTCTGACCAGTCACGGGTCAAGCGACCTGAAGCAAGTGGACTGTAAGGTGTAATCGCAATTTTTTCATCACGACAGAAAGGAATCATTTCACGCTCTTCTTCACGATAAATCATGTTATAGTGATTTTGCATGGAGACAAATTTTGTCCAGCCATTACGTTCTGCAATTCGTTGTGCTTTTTGAAACTGCCAAGCATACATAGCACTCGCGCCAAGATAACGAACTTTCCCAGATTTCACTACATCATGGAGGGCTTCCATTGTTTCTTCAATGGGTGTGTGATAATCCCAGCGATGAACAATGTATAAATCAACATAATCAGTTCCCAAACGCTCCAAACTATGATCGATTTCGGTCATAATTTCTTTTCGAGATAATCCACCGCTGTTAGGACGATCGGGACGCATCGTTTGGTGGACTTTTGTTGCAAGAACGATATCGTCGCGTTTGGTATAGTCCTTCAATGCACGTCCTAAAATTTTCTCACTTTCTCCGATAGAATAAATATTTGCAGTATCAAAAAAATTAATACCTAGTTCGATAGCTTTTTTAATGATTGGACGACTATGTTCTTCATCTAAAATCCACTTGTGGAGCCATTTTTCAGTATCCCCAAACCCCATAGCTCCCAAGCAGATACGAGAAACGTCCATTCCAGTATGACCGAATTTTACATATTCCATAGAAACACCTCCAATGTTTTACTTAGACAACACCTTTATAAGTGCATAGGTAATATACTTCGTTTCTTTCTTCACTTTCCCTTCTTTTGTATTAATCAATTGATTGATTAAAATTATATAATTCCTTTCATACCAAGGCTTTTACGATCTTAATCAATCGATTGATTAAAATTATTTATACATAAAATCAACAATATGATAAAATCTAAATAGTTATAATTTACCAAGAGAGGGTTGAGGGTATGTTTAAGAAAATGGCTGCAGATGCGTTGGGAATATCCGATATCGGAACAATTATTCAACCAGTTGATTATGATAAAACAGATGCTGATGATTATGTCATGCATGAAGATAATGAGAAGATTTATTTTTTGATTAAGACGAAAGCAGATGAGTATTGCTTTACTAATCTAGCAATTATTCATGTGGATGGGGAAAGTGCAATTTCTTCAAAACGGACGTTGAAGCGATATCCATATGCACAGTATAAAATTTCAGATGTATTTCTTGAAACAGCTGGAAAGATTGATATGGATGTAGAGATTAAATTTACGATTGGTAAAGAAAAAATGGATATCGATGTTAGAAAAGATCAAATTGAACAGTTGAAGGATTTATATAAATCACTACTACGGATTTCGGAAATCACTCACGAAAATGATATTCACCTGGAAATGGGCTCAACCAGTCTAGACAAAGCTGTTCTCGTGCTCCAAAATTCTAGAACAGATGATTCTAAATTGGCGGATACATTCCGAGAATTAACGGACTTTGGTTTTACCTGGCTCTCGTCTGTCCGTGAGCAGTATCATGTTAAAGATTTCGGTGATGTTTACGAAAAGTATATTAATAATTGATCTTCGAAGGAAGCCTTGCTCATTGCAGCAAGGTTTTTTTTTGTAAGGGGGTATTTTCACCATTTTGCGGAAAAATTAGCGGTATTTTAGTGATAATCCCGTCTAAATGAAAATATATACCCCGTGAGGTATTCTTCGGATGATTCTCAGGATAGTCAGATCCATTTTGATCATACTAAATAGGAAAGTTTTACTATATTCTTATCTGGGTACTTATTAATATTAAATCTTAGGAGTTGAGCGTATGGTTTCTGACATTCCGAAAGAGAGAGTACTTGATAATACAATCTCTGTTTTAGCTGAAGGGTACCAATTTATGTCCAATCGCCGAATTCGCTTAAAATCGGACATATTTGAAACGCGGTTAATGGGTCAGCGAGCAATTAGTATTTGCGGGGAGGAAGCGGCGAAGCTGTTTTATGATAATGATCGGTTTATAAGAAAGGGCGTAGTTCCGAAGCGGATACAAAAGTCTTTATTTGGTGAGAGTGGTGTTCAATTGCTTGATGGGGAGGAGCATCGGCATCGTAAGCAAATGTTTATGTCGATTATGACTCACGAGCGGCTGCATGATCTTGCGCAGATTACGAAAAGACAATGGAATGCTAGAATCACTGATTGGGAACAGCGAGATAAAGTTGTCTTATTTGATGAAGCGGAGGAGGTGCTGTGTCGAGTTGCCTTTGAGTGGGCTGGTGTGCCGCTAAAGGAAGAAGATGTTGAAAAGCGTGCAATTGAAATGGGGAAGATGATTGACGCAATCGGTGGTGTAGGTGAGCGGTATCAGCGTGGGAAAAATGCTCGAATTCGTTCTGAGGAATGGATAATGGGGATTATCGATCAAATCCGTGAAGGAAGCATCACACCTAACGCTGAAACAGCAGCGGCTGTTATTGCTTTTCATAAGAATCAAGATGGAAAGTTATTGGATACACAAACGGCAGCGGTTGAATTAATCAACATTTTGCGTCCGATTATAGCGGTAGGAAGGTTTATAACATTCGGAGCATTGGCGCTGCATGATAATCCAGATATTCAAACAAAATTAAAAACAGATCATGGACGATATGGTTTGATGTTTGTACAAGAAGTTCGGCGATATTATCCGTTTGCTCCGTTCTTGGGTGCAAAGGTAAAAGAAAGTTTCACCTGGAACGATTACGAATTTAAAAAAGGGACTTTAGTCTTGCTTGACCTGTATGGCACCAATCACGATCCTTCAATATGGGACCATCCTGAAAATTTCCAGCCAGATCGATTTGCTGATTGGAAGGAAAGTCCGTTCAGTTTTATTCCTCAAGGCGGCGGCGATTATGACAGAGGACATCGCTGTGCCGGTGAATGGGCAACCATTAACATAATGAAAGCAAGTCTTGAATTTCTAACTAAGCAGATCACATATGAAGTACCTGAGCAAGATTTAACATATAACCTCATTCGCATCCCTAGTTTGCCAAAAAGTGGTTTTATCATAAATCACGTGAAACGATTAAGCTGATGAAAGAGACCATCGAGTTTCCTCGTGGTCTCTTTCTCATCTAGTTAGTAAACAAAAGGGCATCTCCAACAGGTCGTTCCCCAGTTGAATCGGAAGGATGATTAACGATGCTCCCATTAATGACCATCGTGGTTGAACCGCCGCCATCTAAATTGAGTGCATCTTTTGCACCGAGTGATTTCATTAACATGGCGCTCTCTTGGAAACTGAGTCCGACACTGATTTGTGGATTTCGGCCATCTACAGCGACTAGAAGAATGGTTCCATCTGGTTTACTTCCTGCTAGGGTTCGCGGATTACGATTAATTCCAAAACGGTAGAAGAAGTCATGACTCCAATTGAAGCCTTCTCGATCAGCGTCGATGAAAAATTGATTGTTTTTCAACAGCAACGGGCCGCCATTTACGACTGAAGTCTTTGGTGTGAGTGATAAAGTTTGATGGTCAGACTGAATATGTGTCTGCGTCATTACTTTCATCCCAACAGCAGCATGGGTCCTCAGCCACGCTGCCGCTTCTCCGGTCCCACTAAGTACTGATCCATTTCGAGGAATGATATGACCTTGAAACTCATCCTGCACAATTACCTCTCCTTGTTCATTTAAAACAACCTCAACACCATTTCCTACCGGAGTGACAGTATCAAAAATCGGCTTATAAAGAATGAGTTCACTATCTGAACGGCAGGTTACGTCGTGCGTTGGTAAAGGATTAGCCAGGTTGCCGCAGGATCTAATCAAACCACTAACGCGGTTCATTCCATCCACGTCTCGTTGAAAACCATCAGAGGATTTTATTTGTACTTGAGTAGATAATACAGAAACATCTGTTTTTCGTTCAGATAAACTGAATCCTGAACGGTGATTTATGCTTTCACTAAGTAATTCACCGTTGATGATGGAAATGCCGGCTAGGTCGCCAGGTGTTCCATCACTATTTTTTGTTACGAAGTAACCTCCATTTATGGCAGCGATTGCATTTGAACGTGCAGCCATACTTGAGACTGTTTCTTTTCCATTAACTTGTCCATTCGCTAATGTAGTAAGTAAGTGGCTTGCCGCTTTTTGTTCAATTTCTAAAATATGTACCATCCAAGGACCGGTTGTTTCAGTACTTGATCCATCAAAGCCATTATAAATAATCTTCCCTGAAAAACCTTTTGCTGATAGCTGTTTGTTGATTAATTCAGCATCTGCTTCATTTGTATAATTTCCTGAGCGGACACTATATCCGATAATGTCTTCAGGAATGTCATTGAATGGATCGTTTTGAATAGGGAGAATGGAGAAGGTGAAGTCGTTATTTGCTAGTTTATGCAGCAGGTCCTGAGCGGCCGCCTGATTGTCAAAAAAACCAACTTCGACCGTATATTGATTAGATGCATGACCTCGTTCGATTTTCGTATAAGTTAACCCTGGTGAGAGTTTTTGAATAACCCATTTTTCATTTAAGTTCGGATTTCCGAGCGGCAGTTCATTTTTTTGATATCTTTCCTGTGTTCCTTTCGCATGAATATCAGAAGGATAAAAAAACAGTAAGAATAGGGAACTAAAAATCAGAATCCGGTAGACAGGTATATTTCTTTGCACTAAGTAACCACCCTTTGATTTTTGTCATTTATTGTCATACAATAACATTAAATGGGAATTAAAAACAGGATATATTTTACTATAGATTGTCCTTTTCTTGAGATTTGTAATAGATGAAATAGAAATACTTTCTGCTCAGCTTATATAGGTGGTACTATGAAGGGAATTAAAGTTGAGAAATATTGGAGGAGATTGAATGGAAGCCATGGAAGCGATTTTAACAAGAAGAAGTATTGGTAAGGTTAAGCCTGATCAGGTACCAGTTGAAATGATTGAACAAATTTTAACGGCTGGGATTCATGCACCTAATCATCGTCGGACCAATCCTTGGCGTTTTTTCGTCATGACGGGTGAAGGAAGAAATAAGCTAGGTAAGGTTCTAGGAGAAATTACACATGCAGAAAATGAAGGATTGCCTGCAGATGAATTGGCAGTCAAAGTAGATAAATCAAGCAAAAATCCATTAAGAGCACCAGTAGTCATTGCAGTTGGTGTAGAGCCGAGTGATAAGGAAAATGTTCTTTTAGCTGAGGAACATGCTGCGGTAAATAGTGCTGTGCAAAATATGCTGCTTGCTGCCCACTCTTTTGGATTAGGGGCTGTGTGGAGAACAGGGAATATTTGCTACCATAAAAAGGTTGCTGAATTCTTCGGGTTATCGGAGAAGGGTGAAATTCTTGCTTTTGTTTACTTAGGCTACCCAGATATGGAACGGCGCGAAGCGAACAAACCAGATATAAACTCGTTTACAACATGGATTGACTAATATCTTTACTTTTCGAAAAATCCCGATGTAAAAATCGGGATTTCAGTTTGTAGCCAAAAGAGGTGCGGAATGGTTCATTCCGTACCTCTTTTGGCATTTTAACACGTTTCATGGAATTTTCCCTGCTTATCAAGGCAACTAAGTCTCTAATAGTACTGTTTTCCCTCTTTTAATTCTATCTGCTTTCAGGATCACTTGAATAATCTTTGATTCTTCCTGTTCGAATTGATATGTCGGAAAGAGTTTTTTTCGAAATTCCCCCGATATGAATGGACCTCCTTCTAAATCTGCTCTAGGTAGCACGTGTTCCATTTGAGCGTCGGACTAAAATCCAAATTAAATTTAGAAAGACCGTTGATTGAAGTATTGGCGTGAAGATTCCTGCGGGAACAGCGGGACAGGTGAGACCCCGCAGGAGCGTAAGCATTGATGCGGCTCACCGCCCGCCCGCGGAAAGCGAAACGCCTGGAATGGAAATCAACAACCGCATTATAAAAATAAAAAGAAGACTGTAGACAAACTCGATTTCCACCCGAGTTTGTCTACATTTTTTTTGTTATTTTTGAGAGTAAAAAATAAAATAATTACACAATATAACTTTATGTGGATATTAAGGTTATATAAGGTAAAAGAAGTCACCAGCTGAACTTGCGATTGAGGAGGAAGACATGAGTAAACAAAAACAATTGGCATTAAGAAAAACGGTTGCACCTTTTGAAGGATCTAGTATCAAAGATAGTATCAAACAATTAATCAATACAATTCCACCCTTTTTCTTATCTTGGTATGCAGCGTATCTAAGTTTAGCTGTTTCTTATTGGTTGACCCTTATTTGCGCCGTCATTACAGCAGGATTTGTAATCAGGGTCTTTATCATTTTCCATGATTGCTGTCATCAATCGTTCTTGAAAAGTAAAAAATGGAATAAAGTCTTGGGTACTATTTCTGGAATCATCACCCTTTTTCCATATGAAAAGTGGAAACGTGAGCATTCCATTCATCATGCTACCAGCAGCAATTTGAACAAAAGAGGAACAGGTGATATCTGGATCTTAACCGTTGACGAATATATCGCTTCTTCTTTTTGGCAGCGTCTTGTCTATCGAATGTATCGAAATCCAATCGTCATGTTTGGAATTGGACCATTTTATCTCTTTTTAATAAGTAATCGCTTAAACCGTAAAGGTGCAAGAGGAAAAGAACGTATGAACACGTATTTTATTAACCTATCCGTACTTGTAATTTACGGATTATTAGCCTGGACAATTGGATGGCAGGACTTTCTATTAGTTCAAGCGCCTATTGTATTTATCGCAGGGTCACTTGGAATTTGGTTGTTTTATGTTCAACACCAGTTTGAAGACTCGTACTTTGAGGACGAAGAACAGTGGGATTACCTCAAAGCCGCAATCGATGGCAGTTCCTATTATAAACTTCCAAAAGTATTACAATGGATTACAGGAAATATTGGCTTCCATCACGTTCATCATCTAAGTCCCAAAGTACCCAACTACAATCTTGAAAAAGTTCACGAAGCATCACCGCCGCTTCAGGATGCAACAACCATAACGATCAGTTCAAGTCTAAGAGCCCTTCGCTTCCGCTTATGGGATGGCGAAAATAAAACATTCGTCAGCTTCAAGGAAATCAAATCAAGGATCAGCGAAGCCAAAGCAGAGATGAGACAAAACAATACAGCCTCGCACATCCAAGAAAATAAATAACCACCCAAAAACCATTCAATTTACACCTGAATGGTTTTTTGATAAATTTAAACAAGAAAAGCAGAAGCCCCCGTTCAGCTCACAAAGGAAAAAGGGAGGGACCCGAAAGGCGTTTTTTGCCTTTTGAGGGCACTCATCTTTTCCAAAGTGAGTTGGGGGAAGAGCTAGACAATAAGAAAAGCAGAATTCCCCCGTTCAGCTCACAAAGGAAAAATCACTATACCCTTTGGGGTATTTTAATGCAACGAGGCGGGAATAACACCTGCTCAGACGGGATTAAGCCTATTCGAGACGGGATTACCTCATAACCACACGGGAATAAGCGTTTCTGAGACAGGAATACCTCCGTTCAAATTCCCCGTTTGATAAACATGATGGCTATATGTTATCTATTCGTTACTATTGAAGGGAGTTATTATGGCAAATTGGTTTCATATTTTTCCGAAGAGAACGGGCCTGAGTCCTTATGTATGGCTGATTTTTTGTATTCTTCCTTTTTATTTTATTTTTAAGTCGTCTTCGGTACTTGAAACGATTTATGGTATTTTATTAGTCATTTTATTTTTTACTTCATATGGTCTTTCTTATGTGTCGAAGGGGTGGCCGGTTTATGTTTGGGTCAGCTTTCAGATCGTAATTAGTATTGCGATGACTAGTTTGTTTGGATATATTTACTTTTCGCTGTTTTTAGCCTTCTTTATTGGGAATATTCGTAATAAGATTGGTTTTTTCACGTTGTATTCGATCAATTTAGTCAGTGTAATTGTTACGATTAATATTGGTTTTCTAACGAAAAACCCGATTTTTTTTACACAGTCTCCGTTTATTCTGATTAGTGTTTTTGCGGTGATTTTGCTGCCTTTTACTACATACAATCGCAATAAACACGAGTTACTGGAAGAAAAATTAGAAGATGTTAATAAGCGTATTTCGGAATTGGTCAAGCTTGAGGAGCGTCAAAGGATTGCACGTGATCTTCATGATACACTTGGTCAAAAGCTTTCACTCATAGGGTTAAAGAGTGACTTGGCGGGTAAGCTGCTCTCGAGAAATGTGGATGCTGCTCAAGATGAAATTAATGATATTCGACAGACGGCAAGAGCTGCCTTGAAAGAGGTACGTGAGATGGTTTCTGACATGCGCGGGACTCGTCTAGAAGAAGAAGTCATTCATGTTAAACAAATTTTACAAGCAGCAAGCATTGATTTTCAAATGAAGGGGAATGTTCACTTAGAAAATACGCCTTTATTGGTCGAAAATGTATTAAGCATGTGTTTGAAAGAAGCTGTAACCAATATTGTGAAACATAGCCAAGCGTCTTGTTGTACGTTAATTATTAATCAATCTTCAAAAGAGGTGCATTTGAAAATTGTAGATAATGGTGTTGGGCTATCTAATAAGGTCAAGTTAACGAAAGGAAACGGACTATTAGGAATGAAAGAGCGCTTGGAATTTGTGAATGGAAATCTTGATATTCAAACGCAGGATGGTGCAACGATTAACATTACGGTTCCAAATGTTATTATGCAATCTCGAACAGTATAGGAGGGGAAAATGTGATTCGAATCGTAATTGCGGAAGATCAGCAGATGCTGCTTGGAGCGATGGGTGCACTTCTTGATTTAGAGGAGGATATGGAAGTGGTCGGAAAAGCAAAAAATGGCGAAGAAGCTCTAGAGTTGGTAAGAGAGCATCAACCAGATATTTGCATTACGGATATTGAAATGCCGATAAAAAATGGCATCGATGTGGCAGAAGCGTTAAAGAATAGTTCGTGTAAAGTTCTAATTCTTACAACTTTTGCCCGTTCAGGTTATTTTGAACGTGCTCGTAAAGCTGAAGTAGGCGGGTATTTATTAAAGGATAGTCCGAGTGAGGAGCTGGCGGCTTCAATTCGAATGATTATCAATGGAAGAAGAATATATGCACCTGAGTTGATGGATGTTGCCTACGAGGAGGTTAATCCACTAACAGATCGGGAAAAGCAGGTTCTCCAACTGATAGCTGATGGAAAGAACACAAAGGAAATTGCCAGTAATTTATATCTTACCAATGGAACGGTTCGTAATTATATTTCCATCATTCTTGATAAACTAGATGTAAGCAACCGAATTGAAGCCATTAAACGATCACAGGAAAAGGGATGGTTTAAATAGACGTATGCTTCAAGGCGGAAATATTGAATCCTTTTCCATGCAGGGATATAATCTTATCATTAAGAAACAGTAGATTAGAAGGAGTGATCGTATGCAAGAAATTCAAGGAAAAACAGCACTGATTACAGGAGCTGGACGGGGAATTGGTCGTGCAACAGCTATCGCTTTTGCAAAAGAAGGCATTAATGTTGGACTTGTTGGCCGGACAATAGAAAATCTTGAAAAAGTTGCGGCAGAACTAAAGCCATTTGGCGTAAAGGTTGCCATTGCAGCGGCTAACGTTGCTAATAATGCTGAAGTCATTGAAGCGGTTGATCAGATTAAAGCGGAATTAGGAGCAATTGATATTCTGATTAACAATGCAGGAATCGGAAAGTTCGGCAGCTTTCTTGAACTATCTCCAGAAGAATTTGAGAATATCGTTCAGGTAAACCTAATGGGAACCTATTATGTAACAAGAGCTGTCTTACCAGAGATGATTGAGCAGAAATCTGGAGATATAATTAATATTTCTTCAACTGCTGGACAAAAAGGAGCACCTGTTACAAGTGCGTATAGTGCTTCTAAATTTGGTGTTTTAGGATTAACTGAATCGCTTATGCTCGAAGTAAGGAAGCATAATATTCGTGTTAGCGCCTTAACACCAAGTACAGTAGCTACTGATTTAGCAATTGATACGAACCTGACAGATGGTAATCCAGATAAAGTTATGCAGCCAGAAGATCTTGCTGAGGTAATGGTTGCACAGTTAAAACTTCATCCTCGGATCCTTATGAAGTCAGCGGGCTTATGGTCAACTAATCCCTAATAGCAAGTAAGAATGGACCTGTCATTTTGACAGGTCTTTTTTTTGGGTGTTTTTTTCACATATTGTATTTATTGGATATATTTGATAGATTATGTAGAAAGAGCTGAAATAGAAAAGGACGGAAAATATGGCGGGCAGCAGACAGAGTTCTAAAAATGGTAAAAGGAAAAGTAAAAGACGAAAGATTATAGTATCTGTGTTTCTTGTTTTCTTGCTTGTTTTACTGGGGGCAGCCTCCTATTTATATTATGAATATTCTCAGGCCTTAAAAAAAGCAGAAACGGATACAGATACGGCTGTTCCAACGGAAGAAATTGAGTTTAATGGAGTTGAAAATCCTCTTGGGAAAGTGAATGTTCTTCTGCTGGGAGTTGATGCTAGAGAAGGTGAAGAGGTTTCTCGGACGGATACCATTATGATTGCTCAGTATGATCCAGAAACGAAGAAGTCTAAACTTGTCTCTCTTATGCGGGATAGTTATGTTGAAATACCTGGATATAAAAAACATAAACTAAACTCGGCCTTTACTTATGGCGGGACGGAACTGCTGAGACAGACGATATACGAGAATTTTGCTATTGATTTACAATATTATGCCTTAATTGATTTTAAAGGATTTACAAAGATGATTGATGCAGCTTTTCCTAATGGAATAGAAATTAATGTAGAAAAAGCTATGTCAAAAAATATTGGCGTAAAACTAAAGCCTGGTTTACAAGAACTGCACGGAAAAGAATTACTCGGTTATGTTAGATATCGTCATGATGCAGAAGGGGACTTTGGACGAGTGGAACGTCAGCAGAAGGTTATTAAACAGCTGACGAATGAAGTGGTTAGTATTAAGGGGGTAATGAAGTTACCGACTATGATTGGAACCATTCAACCATACATTTCCACCAATATCGAACGGTCTTTATTATTATCAATCGGAACTGCGTTTCTTTCTAATGAAAATCGAAATCTTCAAACGCTTAGAATTCCTCAAGACGGAACGTATCAAGACAAACGATATCCAGGGGCAGGACTTGTCCTGGATTTAGATATAGAAAAAAACAAAGCCGCTTTACAAGATTTTTTAGGAAAGTAAGATTCCCCGCCGTAACCTTTTAATTTATGGCGGGGCTGTAGTTATTCCCCAAAATACCGTTTGAAGAATTCTTGGTTATACTGTATTTGTGAATTGTTCGGGAGAAATTCGGCTGCTTTTTCGTTATAACTCCTGGCAATTTCCTGATGTCCAAGTCTTGAGTAACATAAGCAGAGCTGTAAATTCGGGAGCCATGTGTAACATGAACGGTTGATAAAAGGACTTTTTTCTGGTATTTCTACGACAGTTGCCAGCTTATACCATGAAATAGCTTTTACCAAATCATTTTGCTCTAAGTACAAAAAGCCCAATCTGCAGCAAATTTCTCCTCTTGGTGCATCATAGAGAAAGCTTTTTTGACAGATGTCCATTGCTTCGGGATACCTTTTGAGATTAAGATAACAATCAGCTAATTTTCCACATGCCTGAATATTATCTTCAGACCACCCTAGACCCTCCTCTAAAAAGTATTGATACCAATAAATTGCCTTTTCATATTTTCGATTGTCATTACATTCATTTGCATAATAATATTTGTCTCTTGGTGAAAAAGGTTGCCCTGACTCTAATGCTTTTTCATAAATAAGAAGATTCCGATTGCTGGCATGACGCTCCTTTTGGTGGACTACGGCGATATCGGAGGGAATGATGTTTCCTGCTACCTCAAGATATTCATGAACAAAACCAATCCATTTAAAATTATTTTCGCGTTTAACTAACCTATTTCGCCTAGAACTAAAGCTTGGACTTCCATCTTCATTGAACGTCAGGTGATAGAGCATAGAAACAGCATCAATATCTAAGGACAGTGTCTTTTTCAGCGTTCGCAGTTTTTCTCGGTTTTCATCGGTAAATACATCATCAGCATCGAGCCACAGGATGAAATCTTTTGTGGCCTTAGAAAAGGAATAGTTACGAGCTGCCCCAAAATCATTAATCCATTCGAAATCATAAATTTTGTCGGTAAATGTTTTGGCTAATTCTTTAGTCCGGTCTGTTGAGCCGGTATCAATTATAATGATTTCGTCCACGACATCTTTAACAGATTCTAAGCATTTAGGTAATGACTGCTCCTCATTTTTAACAATCATACATAAGCTAATGGTATTCATTTGTATCCAATCACCTCTCATTTAACATATTAAGGTTTGTTAGAAGGTGTGAGTCTGAACGATAAAAATAATCGGGAGGAAGAGATCATGTGTGTTCTTACAAAGGATTTGGCATTGAAATTTGAAAAAGCAGAAATTGATTCACTGACATCAAGGCTTATGGCTGTTCAAAGTATTAAAGATAACTCTATGTGTGTTGATATTCGCGATTTTGGCGGTGCTCGTGCTTTCTCTGTTAAACATATACCTGGTCCTGCTTTTAATACGGTAAAGGGTTTGAGTACGGAGGCTATTCCTTTTCTGGATCATATCCTTGATTTTTTTAAAGAAAAGAGATCCCTTGCCGATTTGAATTAACACCGACAAACACGTCATCGGAAGTGTGTACCTCTTTAACAGAAAGAGGTTTTTATCAGTCGAACTTTCATACGCTTTTGTATGGCTCGACAAACGCGAACCAAGCTGCTGTTCCCGAAACGATAATGATTCGGAAATTGGAAGATCACGAGTTTGACAGTTTTGGTGACATTTACGTTCGGGGATTTGGCATGCCTTCCTTTCTTAAGGAGGATATTGCAAGGAATAATCAGGTTCTTAATGGTCTGAAGAACTGGAGGGTTTTGGCAGCCATGGTAGAGGGGGAGTTGGCCGGAGTTGCTGTGTTATATACAAATGGTAAATGTGCGGATTTAGCAGCGGCAGTAACTGTCCCTGAGGCTCGGAATAGAGGAGTCCAACGCGCGTTGCTTGCAGAGCGTTTTAAACTAGCAAGCAGTCTTGGGTGTCATTACATAATTGGACAAGCCCAATTTGGCTCTGCCAGTCAGCGAAATATGCAGCGAGCAGGAATGAATATTGCCTATACTAAAGCTATTTGGGTTCAAAGATAGGAGGAGATTATGAATAAGTTGACAGAGGCAATAGAACTGAGAAAGCAGCAGAATTACGTGAAATCAAACGAAATGCTGATCGAATTGGCAGAGACATATCCCGAGGATGCAGAGATTGCTTACCAATGCGCCTGGAGTTTTGACGTTAGAGGAATGGAACGACAAGCTGTTCCATATTATCAAAAAGCAATTGAGCTTGGCTTACCCAACCAAGACTTTCAAGCAGCTTTTTTGGGACTTGGAAGTACATACCGAGCAATTGGAGAGTATGCGAACTCGAAAGAGACACTGGAGAAGGCACTTAAACTATTTCCGGATAATCGGGCCATTCATGTGTTTTATGCACTTACACTTTTTAATAGTAACGTACATCATCAGGCAATGGAGATTCTGATTAACCAGTTAGTAGATACAACCAATGATGAGGAAATAAAACGATATCGAAAGGCATTAAGCTTTTATGCAGATAAATTAGAGATTGTCTGGGAGTAAATGAGACTTGGAGGAAATACAATTGAAATATCGATTATTACGAAAAATGATTACGTTATTCCTCATGGTTAGCGTATTATTTGGTACTTTTTCTTATGCTGAGGCTCAAACAGTGAAGAAAGAGGTACTGGGATTTACAGTGAAATACAATAAGTCAGATGTTAGTTCGTATAAAGTTATGAATAACCAATCTGAAACGCTGACTTCTATAGCTGTGGCAACACATGTTGTAGATGGGTTAGGAACTATTCGTGGTACTTCAGCAAAGGAGCAAATTACTTTAGCTAATGAAAGAAACTTGAACGCGATGCTGATGATTGGTAATGAGTTTAATCGAAAAAATGCTCATAAACTACTAAACAGTAAAACAAATCGAACGAGATTTGTTAAGAATACACTGGCTATTCTTATAAAAGATCACTACAAAGGCGTCAATATTGATATTGAGAATGTACAAGGTTCAGATCGAAACGTATATACGAAGCTGATAAAGGAATTAGCTGAAGCCTTAAAACTTAAAGGGTATAGTCTATCGGTGTCATTGCAGCCTAAAACAGCTGATCACCCTCTGCTGACTTGGAACTATGCTTATGACTATAAAGCCGTCGCAAAGTATGTCGATTACCTATTAATCATGACCTATGATGAACACTATAAATCTAGCTTACCGGGTTCAGTTGCTTCCATTGGTTGGGTGAAGAAAGTCATAGCCTACACTAAAACGGTTGTTCCAGCTGATAAAATCCTGCTTGGTATTGGTTCTTATGGGTATGACTGGAGTACAAAAGGGAAAACTGTTTCAAGAAGCTATGAGGAATCAATGAAGCTAGCAAAAAAATATAAAGCAAAGATTGTTTTTGACCGCGTGACAAAAACACCGAATTTTACTTATAAAGACGGTAAGGGTGTTCGACATATTGTTTGGTTTGAAAATGCGCAAAGTCTTTCCTATAAATTAGACGTAGTGAACGCAGAAAACCTAAAAGGAATTGGTATCTGGAGATTAGGCCACAATCAAGATGAACAGTACTGGGACATGATTAATAGTAAGCTTTCGAAATAGATATGCGTCGAAATTTTTAGACTCATGGTACTGTATCTAAAAAAGCTCTCTATTCATTAAGGAGAGCTTTTTCAAATAGAAAACTAGTTATTTGAGCTATTGAGGTATTTTTCCCGGTAATGGGCAAGTGTAAGCAGCGTGAAGATGTTCTGGTAGCTATGGTAATGGATATAAAGGAAGTTTGCTAGTCCTTGTCCAGCTGGATAGGAAGTAGTCCAATCATTTTTCTTGCCTTCACGGATCAGGTAGGCAATCCCTTTTTCTATGGAGGCGCTTGGCTTGGCTGACACTGCGATGAGAGCATCTAGTGCCCATGCGGTTTGAGTTAATGAACTAGTTCCAAGCGGTACATACTTTTTTGTGATATCACTGTAGCAAGATTCTCCCCATCCTCCATCTTGGTTTTGGATACTTTTAAGCCATTTGACGGCCCTGCTGATTGCAGAATTTGTGGAATGACCCGAAGCGGCTAAACCAGTTAAGGCTGCCCAGGTGCCATAAATATAACAAACACCCCATCTTCCATACCATGAACCATTCTCTTCCTGATGAAGAAGCAGCCAATCTGCAGCCTTTTTTATCGATCGATTTGGCATTTGGAGGCCCGCATACTTACTTAGAAATTCTAAAGCTCTGCCTGTTAAATCAGGTGTAGAAGGATCTGTTAAAATATATTTTGCTTCTTCGACAGGGAGCATGCTTAATAATTGATTGTCGACATTTTTCTCGAAGGCGGGAAAGCCGCCATCGTCATTTTGCATAGAAAGAAGAAATGTGACGCCTCGCTCCCAGGAGTCGTGATGAGCAGGACTTGAGACAAAGACAGGGTGGAGTGCACGCAGTGAAGCACTCGTATCGTCTACATCAGGATTTATGGTATTTAAATCGGAAAATCCCCAGCCTCCGGGTGCAATATCTGGATTATGAATGACCCAATCCCCATATTTTACATGCTGTTTCTTACGTAAATAGGCAGTTGCTTTTTTGATCGACGGTGTTGAAGAAGAAAGACCAGATTCCTGTAAGGCGTAGCTGATTAATGCTGTATTCCAAACGTTTGCGGTTGTATGTTGAATATGCACCTGACCATCAATATTAGAAGCCATTGCTATTAGTCCTTCGACTGCCTTAATAATTACCGGATCCTTTTTTGAATAGCCAAGGGAAAGGAACGCGATAATCATAAAAAAAGTAGAGCTAAAATAATTATAGAGTGTTCCGTCTGGTTCAAGACGGTTTAACATATATTGTTCAATTGAATCAACAGCAAGTGATTTCAGCTTAGAAGGCAGACCAATTAAGGCAGCTGTACTGGTTTGAAGTCTCGAAAATAGAGAACGATAATCGTTGGAACGCATCTCCTCCCACTCGGGATCAGAACTTCTGCTTTGATGTAAATCACTCAAATCTGGCGCATTAACACCTTTTACCTGAAATTTCTTTTCCCCGAGCAGGACGAGCGGCATAAAATGAACTCGTGCATAGATGGAAATATCAAACATATTGACAAAGAAAGTCGGCGGAAGCAAAACAGCTTCTATGGGAATGGGAAAAAGTAATGGCCATTTATATTGACCTGTGACCGTTAGCATTAATCTTGTAAACATCTTTGTCTGTTTGAGTCCGCCTTTTTCATGGATAAATCGCCTAGCTTTTCTCATATCCGGATCTTCTTTTTTCTTTAACCCTGAATAAAGAAGCGCATAGTAGGCTTCTGTGGTGAGAGAAAGATTTCCTTCCTTTTCATCTGCAAAGAGTTTCCATACCCCGCTCGGATCGCGTTTGCTTTCAATTCGTTTGACCAATGATTGTATTAACTTCTCGTCATCGATCTCTAGAACTCTTAGTAAAATAATCATATAGGCATCGACTACAATATTCGTTTCGAATGGGTCATGCCATGAGCCATCTTTTCCTTGGCTGTTCTGAAGAATAGCCGTAAGACGGTTTATCTCTGGCTGGACATGCTGCATCCGATCACTCCTTTTATAAGAGACGTCACGGATATGTATATTCCCATTTCAAGGCTAATATACGAAAAAACACTTGATACAAAAGCTTTTATCTGTCATTAATTTACATATATGGTTAGAGGGGAAGAAGATGAGATGGATAGATTTATAGGGGATGATGATTACCATCAGTTTATCTTTTGGTCTGCGGACCATAAATTGGCTCTAGTTGCATTGGGACTACTCATAATAGGTCTCCTCATATTAAAAGGTCGTAGTGTAAATACGACAAGATATCTGTGGTTAGAAAGAATCTTTGCTGTCACCCTGCTAATTATAGAAGGGTTATACCACATGTGGCTCTTTACGACGGAGCAATGGCATTTAAGACAATCTCTGCCTCTAGAGTTGTGCAGTCTTAGCCTTATGGTGACAATCGTACTGTTATGGACGGGGAACCGCTATTTATACCAGTTTGTCTTATATGCTGGAATTGGCGGTGCTGTTCAAGCCATGCTGACTCCTGTAATGAATTGGAGCTTTCCGCATTTTCGGTACTTTCACTTTTTTTATACACATATAGGCATTATTATAACGGCTCTCTATTTTACTTGGGTAAAAGGTTATCGGCCTACGCTAAGAGGAATTGGAGGAACCATGCTTACCTTAAATATTCTCCTGCCTTTTATATGGTTGATAAATAATCAACTCGGTGGAAACTATATGTTTTTGCGGGAGAAGCCAGGTAGTGGGAGTGTCTTGGATCTACTTGGTCCCTATCCTTGGTATATTCTATCGATGGAAGGATTAGCACTGAGTATTTTTATCATTTTATGGACCTTACTCAGGGGAAATGTGACAAAAAAATGAAATAAACAGAGGGAATAGACCTATAATGTTAAAAAAAAGAGTGAAAGTCTTATTAAAATTGCCGATATAATAAAAAATGTGCTCTTCGTTTTTAAGAAACAAAGATTACTTCATAAATGTATTGTGTAAATAGCAAATCCATTGAAAAGTGGAGACGCAAAGCCACGGGCCTACAGCATAGTGCTAGGGCAGCCGGGTTGCCGTACAAGTTACCATGGTTTTATACACTGCACCTTATTCTGGTGCTTTTTTTTATTTTGCTGGCAGCCTGGATTATATACAGTACTTTTAGTGATCATGTGTCTTGTTCAAAATTAGTTTACATCATCTCAGTACATCACTAGAAGGAGGAAATAAGGTGTTTAAGAAAAAATCGTTACGCTATAAAATCATGATCATCGTGTTAGTTACCGTATGTTTACTAACAGTGATCCTTTCAACTACGAGTATATATATGTTGAAATCAAGGCTTCAAGAAGATTTAAAACAAGAATTGACAAGTGTAGGTTTATTAACAGAAAAAACATTAAACTCGACTGCGATAGAAATTTTAAGCAAGTCATCGAGTACAACAAATGCAACCTTTAAAAAAGTACAAGGTGACCTTGATTCAATTCAAGAAGAGCAGGGAATTATGAGCTGGAGTTATATCTGGAGTGTTGATGGAGATAAAGTCACGCCGATAGGCTATACAAGTAATTTAAATGAGATTTATAAAGCAGGTGAAGTATTTGAGGATATTGCTCCCATTCATTTAAAAACGGCTCAAAAAGCAATGGAATCAGGTAAATCAGAGGTGACTGATATTTTCGAGGATACGTTTGGATCCTGGAGAACAGTATTTACTCCAATCGAAAATAACGGACAGGTTATTGCTGTCATTGGGATCGATTATTCGGCTGATTATATTAACAATATTGTAAAAAAATCGATTATTAATCAGGTAGTCATAGGGATATTGGGGTTAATTGTGATTCTGGTTGTGATCCATTTTGTATTAAGACGTCTTTTGAAACCGCTTGGCTTCGTAGTGGAAGTAGCTGATAGTGTCGCGAAGGGTGATTTAACGGCTACGATAAAAGCAGTTAATACCGATGATGAAGTTGGCAAGCTTTCGCATTCTGTGCAAGAAATGGTCTCGAGCTTGCATAGTTTAATCACTAATATTCATGATACATCAAGCTATCTAGCTGCTTCAGCGGAAGAACTATCTGCAAATGCTTCAGAAACGTATGACTATTCGATGAAAGTGTCTGAAGATATTACGAAAGTGGCAGTTGGGAATGAAACTACCTTACAGACAACTGAGGAAAGTGTCGCTGCGATTGAAGAAACTGCATATGGAATACAGAAAATTGCCGGTTCATCCTTGATCGTATCAGAATCTTCCGTTCATACATCGAATGAGGCACAATTAGGAAATGAAATTGTGCACCGACTAATTGATCAGATGCAAAATATCCATGAATCGGTCCATCAAATCGGACATGTCATAGGCAAATTGAATGACAATACAGCGAAAATCAGCAGTTTTGTCAAAATCATATCTGAAATTGCTGATCAAACGAACTTACTTGCTCTTAATGCAGCCATTGAAGCAGCTCGTGCAGGTGAACATGGTAAAGGGTTTGCTGTAGTAGCTGATGAAGTAAGGAAACTGGCAGAACAATCATCAAATTCTGCCGTACAGATTACCGAGCTAATTCGCGTCATCCAAACTGATTCGTCATACTCCATTCAAGTCATGGATAAAGGTGAAAAAGATGTGGAAGCAGGATTGACTCTAACGAACGAGGCCGGTTCCATTTTTGAACGGATTTTTGAATCGACAGAAAAAGTTGCCCTGCAAATTCAGGAAGTATCTGCCGCATCTGAAGAAATATCTGCTTCTTCTGAAGAGGTCGCAGCATCGGTTAATGAAATGAAGGTCACTGCGGAGAATACAGCGAAATTTTCTACCAATGTTTCCGAAGCCAGTCGTGAACAGCTGATATCAATGGAAGAGATTAAGGCAACTTCTGATTCATTAGGAAAAACAGCCGAAGAATTACAAATATTAATTGGCCATTTCAAAATTTAAGAAAGCAGGGGGAGCTATGAACTTTAGTAAGAAGACAGTTTTAGTAACCGGCTCAAGTAAAGGCATTGGTAAAGCAGCGGTGCTTGCCTTTGCCGAAGCGGGGGCAAATGTTTTAATCAACTACATAGGAAGTGATGAAGAGGCAGAGGAAGTTCGGGAAAAGGCTGAGACTTATGGTGTAAAAGCCTTTAAATATCGAGCAGATGTCTCAGATTCTAAACAAGTTTCCGAGATGTTCACCTATATGGATGAGCAATTGGGAAGTGTAGATATTCTTGTCAACAATGCAGGATTTGCGCAGGAGTCGCCTATTATCGAGATGTCCGATCATATGTGGGACAGGATGATTAAGGTGCATCTATACGGTACTTTTTATAACGCGAGAGAAGCGGCCAAGCGGATGAAGGTTCAAGGAAGCGGCAAAATCATCAACATCTCATCAGATTTAGGAAGCCTTGGGTGTGAGGACTTTACCCATTACTCAGCAGCGAAAGGCGGAATCAATGCCTTTACAAAAGCACTTGCGAGGGAATTAGCTCCTGAGATTAATGTAAATGCTGTAGCGCCAAGCGGCACGCTGACAGATATACTAGAAGCGTTTGGTGAAAATTACATTGAAGAAGAAGCGAGTAAGTACCCATTACAACGTTTGGCAAAGCCTGAGGAGATTGCCCAGACCATCCTCTTCATAGCATCGGAGCAAGCTAATTTCTTCGCAGGACAAATTATCAGTCCGAATGGCGGAGTAGTTATGAATGGTTAATAAACAGTGGAGGGTTCAATAGTGAGTGCAATCGTAATATTTTGTCTTTATCTAGTATTTATTTATTATATAGGATTCAAAGGGTATCAACGGATAAAAACAGCAGAAGACCTGATTGTGGCAGGATGGAGTATGCCGCTATACGTTGTAACGGGCAGTCTGATTGCAGCTTTGCTTGCTGCACCATTCTTCTTTGCAGCTGTAGGTTCTGGTTATACAGATGGTGGATTTGAAGGTACAGCTACAATGGCTGGTCTTGGGACTTGTATGATTCTTGGTGCATTAATCTGGACAAAGCCGCTAAGAAGATTGAAAGGATGGACCATCGCCGATTATTATGGCTTACGATATGGATCTAAAAAACTGGGAGCCTATACAGGCAGCTTAATGGCCATTGCTTTTGGATTGTTCAATGCAGGAGCATTGACCGTCGGTGGTACTTATATTATTCAAGCCATTTTTACGATAGATTTTGTACCGGCAGCTATTTTATTCGTTTCACTAACCGTAGTGTATTCTGTAGTGGGCGGGTTATGGGCAGTAGCTTATACAGAGATTGTCCAAGGAATCTTTGCGATTGCCGGCATTCTTGGTATCGCACTGGTCGTGTTCTTTCAATATGATGAGTTTATCTTTAATCCGAATTGGTGGAATGTTAGTCACCTCTTTGAAAAAGGGGGAGCAGGCTTTTGGTCGCTCTACTTGATTTTGGCTCTTGGGGATATTCCAGCGGCTGATTTGGGACAAAGAGTCGCCGCAGCTAAAAATCCGAGAGTTGCCTACTTAAGCATGATTATTGCTGGTTCGGTAGTCATTGCAATCAGCTGGATTCCGGGAATGCTTGGTGAATCATTCAAAATGATTTTCCCAGATAGTGCAAATCCAGAAACATTAATGCTCGCTTTTGCTCAAGGTTACTTCCCGCCGATTGTTTCAGGAATCTTCCTAACAGCAATGGCGGCTATGGGAATGTCGACATTAGCAGCTTGTTATGTGGCATCCTCAGGCATTATAACCAAAAATATTTATCTTGATTTTATCAATCCAAATCCAGATCCAAAAAAATTGCTGCTCTTTTCAAGGTTGGTTATCGTAGTCTGTGCAACACTTGGATTGATTCTA
The DNA here is from genome assembly GCF_000305495.1 of Peribacillus psychrosaccharolyticus ATCC 23296. Lineage (GTDB taxonomy): Bacteria > Bacillota > Bacilli > Bacillales > DSM-1321 > Peribacillus > Peribacillus psychrosaccharolyticus. The sequence continues at coordinate 87,865 of NZ_AJTN02000230.1, forward strand.
TCACTTGGCTTCCAAAAGGTAATTGATCTGGCTTACTTGGCATGGGATATTGTTTTTGTTACATTATTCTGGCCATTAGTATTAGGACCGTTTTGGAAACGTGTAAGTACACCGGCGGTTTGGGCAAGTATTACCGTTGGACTGGCATATTATATTCTTACTTCCGTATTTTCAGTTCCAGGAACTGTTTCAGATTCAACAGGCTTCCTGGGTCTCCTTTCTGAACTATGGCATATGCCTGCATTCTCTGGAGCAGTAATTTCAGGATTGACGATAGTCGTGGTCAGCTTGATTATTCCTCCTACTGAAGAAGTACTGGAAATGCACCGAATTGAGAAAGATAAGTCATTAGATGAACTACAAGATTATAAAGATAAAATCATTCCAGAAGACAACGCAAGTTAAAAGAAGTCCGAGCTCCTTATGAGGAGCTCGGACTTCTTTTGGCGTTTTAAACACATTTCATGGAATTTTCCCTGCTTATCAAGGCAACTAAGTCTCTAATAAGTACATTGTATCTGCTTTCAGGATTACTTGTGTTCTACTTAATAATCTTTGATTCTTCCTGTTCGAACGGATTTGTCGGAAAGAGTTTTCTTCGTAATTCCCCTGTTTTGAATTGATCTCCACCTAAATCTGCTCTTGGGTAGCACGTGTTTTCATTTGAACGTCGGACTAAAATCCAAATTAAATGTAGAAAGACCGTTGATTGGAGTGTTGGCGTGAAGACTCCTGCGGGAACAGCGGGACATGTGAGATCCCGCAGGAGCGTAAGCATTGATGCGGCTCACCGCCCGACCGCGGAAAGCGAAACGCCTGGAACGGAAATCAACAGCCGATTTTAAAAATTAAAGAAGACTGTAGACAAACTCGATTTCCACCCGAGTTTGTCTACAGTCTTTCTTTTTATTCTTTCAACCATTCTGATAATAAGGGACCATTTTTTCCGAATACGGGGTCAGCATCTGGCAAGGGCACTTGCTTTATTTCCAAAATCAACTCGGAGTCATTTTCAGATTCACCGGTTTTTAAATTGTAGTTCATCCCATTTGGATAGGCGCCGAGAACCAAGAAATCAGGACTCGCTAGGATACATTTATGTCCAGTACCTGCTGGGAGGATAATTACGTCACCTGTTTTTACTTCTATAGACTGTCCTTGTTCACCGCCAAGCATAATGGTTGCTGTGCCCTGCATCACACCAAGGACTTCATGAGTATTGCTATGAAAATGGTGATAATCAAAAATTCCTCCTTCCCAGCTGTTTCTCCAATTGTTTTTGCTGAATTTTTCTTCTATCTCATTTCCTTTTCCAAATGCATGTTTGTAAATAAGAACGGGTAGATTGGGGTTGTTAGGTATGATCCCATCATCTTTAAAACGAAGACTATGACTATCCATAGGCACCTCCAGCTTTTTTCTATATATGTTCCCTTTTTTGCTGGAGAAAAACCACATACGACTAAAGTTGTAGTGAATCTTCCATCTAATTGGCGATGCTGCTGCCTCTTCCTGCGCGTAAGATAAATGTATAAGTCAGCAAGTGGAAAGGGGAAACATGTATGGAAACAATATCTAACCAAGTGGTGATTATCACGGGTGCCTCAAAAGGATTAGGGAGAGAGCTCGCTCTAGCTTTTGCAAAACAGGGAGCGTGTTTGGCACTGTGTGCACGGAACGAGGAGTTACTGCTCCAGGTTAAAACTGAAGCGGAGAAATTAGGGGCGATTGTTCTAGCCGTAGCTGGGGACCTTTCTATAGGAAGAGATGTGGAGAAATTTGCGGTGTGTATTGAAAAAGAATTTGGCAGGGTGGATGTTTTAATTAATAATGCTTCGGTTCTAGGACCGAGTCCAATGCCATATTTAGTTGATTATCCTGAAGATGATTATCAGGAGGTTGTAAGGATAAATACGGTCAGTCCCTTTTTAATGACCAAACGTATTCTTCCAAGTATGCTTCAGAAAGGCAGAGGATCTATTATCAATGTTACCTCAGAAGCAGGGAACACTGGTTATGCTGGATGGGGTGCTTATGGAATTTCAAAGTTTGCTATAGAAGGATTGACGCAAACCTGGGCAGATGAAGTGAGTGGTACGGGGGTCATTATCAACATGGTAGATCCAGGGGAAATGGATACTGACATGCATGCATTGGCAGTTCCAGATTGTACGTACCCTATAAATCATCCGGCTGATGTATGTGACGTCTTTCTCTTTCTTGCCTCAGAGAAGGCACTGACAATAAACGGACAACGACTAGAGGCAGTCGAGTTCAGAGAAGGGCGGAAAAGCTATGCAGATTAACACGCAATCTTTTATCCTGCCGCACGAACTTCACGCAGCGTTTCCCCCTGAACGACGCGGAATCAGAAGAGATCATGTTCGAATGATGACAATAGATAGAAAAACAGGAAAAGTGATTCATGATTCTTTTAATCATTTAGCTGATTATGTAAAACCAGGTGACATGATCGTGTTGAATAACAGTCGGACCATCCCAGCTGCTCTACAGGCGACCATCGATAATACTAGTCAAGAAATAGAGGTGCGATTGGCTCGCAGCTTAAGTGAAACAAGTTGGGAAGCTTTAGTACTATCAGCCAATGTGAAAATTGGCGATTGCCTCCATTTTTCCGACGAACTATCTGCCGTTGTAACAGACATAAAACGTGACTCGCCATTACTCGTCCTTAGCTTTTCAATTAGCGGGTTGTCTCTTATTCAGCATGTTTATAGCTTAGGTGAACCCATTCGCTATGAATATATCGAAAAGTCATGGGACCTGCATTATTATCAGAATGTATATGGAACGGTTCCAGGCTCTGTGGAATTGGCTTCAGCTGGAAGAGCATTTAGCTGGGAGATGCTGCTGGATTTGCAGAAGAGAGGAATACAGCTTTCTTATCTGCAGCTTCATACGGGACTTTCCTATTTGAACGATAATGATCAACTCTCCCCTGAAGACAATATAGAGAGGTACGACATTCCCAAAGAAACTATGGCTGCAGTATTGAAAACAAAAGCTACAGGAGGCAGAGTTATTGCAGTAGGTACCACTGTAGTCCGAGCACTTGAGTCAGCAGTATCAACAGGCATTTTCTCTGGAGAGACAGCGCTTTATATTGACGCTGCTTTTCCATTGAAAATAGTCGATGGAATTATTACTGGATTTCATGAACCAGAAGCAAGCCACTTAGATATGCTTACAGCATTTATTAAACCCGAAATCTTGTTTGATGCATATGGTGAGGCAATACGGGAAAAGTATTTATGGCATGAGTTTGGTGATATCAACTTTATTGTATAGGGAAGGTGTCAGAGATGAAGGTTCATCATATCGGTATAGAAACTAATAATATCGAGAAATCCAGACGATTTTACGAACAGTTGGGTTTTCAGATGAAAGACAGAATGGTTTTAATGGGGGAGGAACTCTGTTTCTTAACACTCGAAAATTTCACTTTAGAATTAATTGTTCAAAAAACAGAGATCGCTGCCGCCAATCCCCATCTTTGTTTGGAGGTAACGGATTTAAAGGAACAAGCCTGGGCAGTACAAAATGGCACAGCCTTTGAAGGACCCTTTTCTTTAGAAAATGGCTGGAAAACACTCTTTGTCGAAGGTCCATCTGGAGAAATGGTTGAATTAGTACAGACCAAAAACACCCCTTAGCTGTGATAGGGGGTGTTTTTATTGTGAATGAGCTTTTAGCTTTTCTAATAATTCAAACGCCGTATCGGCAGTTAGTATCTGTCCGTCAACCTTAGCATAGGGTGATTGTTTACAGGTTTTACACTCGCTTAGGCATTCGTATTCTTTATATTCAACACGATTTGATGAAAAAAATTCTTCATATCGAGGAAATGATTGTTCATCAACGAATTGATCCAAATTGTTTTGGCAGAACTCCACTTTTAATTTCTTTTTGCTTGAAAATATCTTAGAAAGGAATGTTGGCATCACTGATCTCATCCTTTAGCTTAGTATGGTCAACCATCATTATATCACCGACACGTCTGGAAAACGATTATCAACGATTGTCTTGAATCTAGAAGTTTACGAAGGTTTAATGGTCGCGTAATAAATGCTGTGTATTACAATCTAATGTAAATAAATGGTTTTAATTAGGCATAATTACATATTGAAAAAGTGAAGAAAAGGTTTAAAATAGGTGTACAAAGCTTGGTATATCAACTTATCATAAGTTTGCAGCTGGGATGCAGGGAGTCCATATACTCATTAATGATAAATAGATAAAGTGGAAAATTAAACGTGAAAGTGGTAATATAAATGTCGTAGCATTAATTTGTTATTTTTATGTAAAACTTTTCATAAGATGATTAAGGCAAGCAGTAGATTTGTCCTTTTACGCTTAATGACAACTGAACGAATATACGAATTGTAAAAAAATGTATTTTTCTTGACATCTTCACCAAGAGTGATACTATTTACTTTATGTGCAAAGTCTCTCTAATGCTGTTTTGAGGGCTTTTTATTTTTTGAATGACCATTAAATCTAACTACTAGATTAATAGAGGTGAAAAAGTTATATGAACAAATTAAAAAAGGGCCAATCTTTATTGCGACATAAGCTTATTGGTTTCTTCTTAATTGCGGTTGTACTTTTCTGGATTAAGACATATATTGGATATCGTGTTGAATTTAACTTAGGAATTGAAAGTAAGATGCAGGAATTCCTGCTGTTTATTAACCCAGTTAGTTCAGCCATGTTTATCTTTGGGCTTGCGCTTTTAGCTAGAGGGAAAAAAGCATATAAATGGATTATTGGATTAAACTTTGTTATGTCTTTCCTTTTATATGCAAACATTATGTATTATCGCTTTTTCAGTGATTTCATAACGCTTCCTACCCTAACCCAAACAAAAAATGCGGGAGATCTTGGACAAAGTATTACAGCACTTATGAATCCTTATGACTTTATGTATTTCCTTGATACAGTAATTTTATTAGGGCTTTACTTGTTTAAAACAGTAAAAGTTGAAACAGGAAGAATGAATCGCCGTAAGGTAGCAGTGATCTTTGCCTGCGCGGTTGCTATTTTTTCAGTCAATTTAGGCTTGGCGGAGCAGGATCGTCCGCAGCTCCTTAAAAAAACGTTTGACCGAAACTATATTGTTAAGTATTTAGGTATGTACAATTATACGGTATATGATGCAATTCAAAATACAAAAACATATGCTCAGCGTGCAACAGCTAACAGTTCAGATATTGCTGAGGTAGTGAACTATACGAAGGCTACTACAGCCTCACCAAACCCAGAATACTTTGGAAAAGCTGAAGGAAAAAACATTATTTATCTTCATCTTGAATCCATTCAGAATTTTATCATTGACTATAAATTAAACGGCGAAGAAGTAACGCCTTTCTTAAATTCACTTTCTGACAGCAAGGACTTTATGTATTTTGATAACTTCTTCCACCAAACAGGTCAAGGTAAAACGGCTGACGCAGAGTTTATGTTAGAGAACTCACTGTTTGGTCTGCCGCAGGGAGCAGCATTTACAACACAGTCTCAGAATACTTTCCAGTCTGCTCCAGCTATTTTAGGGCAAAAAGGATACACATCAGCTGTATTCCATGGTAACTATAAAAGTTTCTGGAATCGGGACAAAATGTATAAAGCGCTTGGCTTCAATCAATTTTTTGACGCTAGTTACTATGATATGAATGAAGATGACGTGATGAACTACGGATTAAAAGACAAACCGTTCTTTGAAGAATCTATTCCGTTGATTGAATCACTGGAACAGCCATTCTATGCCAAGTTTATCAGCTTGTCTAATCACTTCCCATATCCACTGGATCAAGAAGAAGCAACGATTGAGAAACATACAACCGGTGATTCATCGGTAGATAATTACTTCCAAACTGCAAGATATGCAGATGAGGCATTGGAACAATTCTTTAATTACCTGAAAGAGTCTGGACTATATGATAATTCGGTAATTATTATGTATGGTGATCACTATGGTATTTCTGATAACCATAATGCAGCCATGTCTCAAGTACTTGGTAAAGAAGTTAATAAATTTGAAAATACGCAATTACAGCGTGTACCGCTATTAATTCATGTTCCTGGTGTTGAAGGCGGCGATATGCATCAATATGGCGGACAGATTGATTTAATGCCAACGATGCTTCACTTATTAGGTGTTGATACTAAAGATTATGTTCAATTCGGTTCAGATCTATTATCAAAAGAGCACCGTGAAGTTGTCCCATTCCGTAATGGTGATTTTATCACTCCTAACTATACGGTCTTAAAAGGCAAAAACTATGATACAAATACCGGTGAGCTAGTTGAAGAAAATGAAGAAATCATTCAAGATCAAAAAATGGCACAAACTATGCTTGAGCTTTCGGATAAAGTAGTAAATGGAGACTTGCTTCGTTTCTATACTCCAAATGGCTTTAAACCGATCGATCCAGCAAATTACGAGTACACGAATAACGAAGAAGAAACAGTTTCGGAAAAATAGAAAATATCAGGCTGTCGAGATAAACTCGGCAGCGGCAGTTTTTAAAAACCCTAACCGGTTAAGGTTAGGGTTTTTAATTTATAAGACCATAATGATTAAGTAGGATGTAGCAAATGTTATCCACGCATTACCGCTGGTTAAAGGGTGGATGAGAAGAATAACAGTGGCAATTAACACAATAGCTTGAGAAATGGTAATTCGAACTAAAGACTTGTTTTTTGCCTCCTTTAACAAGAACATGACTGCAAGAATAATAAATCCTGTTCTCCAAACGAGACTGATATCCATCCATTCTGCCTCCTTTATTTCAATGATGGGTCTAGTTTTACCCAGTATGTTGGTTTTAGTCATAGAAAATTTGGTTATCTTAGGAGTAAATGAGTCGAAATTCAGTAAGTACAAATAGATAGTTGTTATTTATAGTGTGGAAAGGGTAAAGTAGGGTAATGACCATTTAAATGGAGGAGGATACGGAATGTTTATAGTCTACCTAAGTTTAGTAATTGTGATTTTTTCCTTAGCTTATCTTGCTTTTCGGGCCTTTAAGACATATAAAGATATGAAACCAGCCCTAAAAAGCCTTAATGAAACGTCGGTTAGATTGCAAGGAAGGATGGAATTGCTTAAGGAAGAAACCACTCATTTGACTCAGACACAGCAGGCTATTGCTGATGATGTACAGTTGAAAAAAGAATCAGTTCAATATACAATGGATTCTGTAAAAGCTGTTCCTGCGTCATTCAAACAAGTATGGTACGCTGTTAAAGGAATGAACGTCAAAAATCCTGCGGTCAGTGCTAGAAAACGATCAGGCTTAAAATAGAATAACCAACAAGGTTTCTAGGGTTCCGCAGGTTAAGGTCTGGTCTGGTCCGAGAGAAACGCGCGAATTTGCGTACACGGAGGGATAAAAGCCCGGGAGATATCTATGGATACCTCCCGGGCTTTTTGTGACCTTAAGCAATGTTCAGCGTGATTAACGAAGGAGGAGAAAAGAATATGGCGTGGATTTTTTTAATTATTGCAGGAATCTTTGAGGTGGTTTGGGCTATCAGCCTAAAGTATACAGAAGGATTCACTAAGTTATGGCCAACGGTTGTAACAATCATAGGAATGGTTATTAGTTTTTATTTTCTCTCAGCAGCAATTAAGACGCTTCCAATCGGAACTGCTTACGCAATTTGGACTGGTATTGGCGCATTGGGTGCGGTGATCATGGGAATCATTCTTTTTAATGAACCAAGAAGTGCTTCTCGTTTAATTTTTGTTGGATGTATATTGGTTGGAATTATAGGGTTGAAAGTTACCTCTTCTAATTAAGGCATGATCATTTTTACTCCATATGAATAAATCAATTGATACGGCGGATAATAACTGTATCAACGTAGAGGAGTGAGAATGATGAGGAAACCTGCCGCAATTATAGCTAGTAGTGTTTTGGCAATATTTATTGGAGGATGTTCAGCCAATAATGATAATCAGAACACGGATGTAGGGATGAATAATCGAGACAACCCCAACTCACCTAATGTAAATCAGGTTAAAAACGGAGATTATATAACGCCGAGAAATGTTAATACAAATGATACGGGAGTAAGAGACAATAAAAACGGAAAAGATATGCGCCTGTCAGAAGACATCTCTAAAAGCCTGAATGATTTGAAAGAAATCAAACGGTCAACGGTAATCGTGGTTGGTGATCAGGCCTATGTTGCCGCACAGCTTACAGATCATAAACAGACGCATTTTTCTAATGACGTAAAGCAGAGGATAGCCAAAAGAGTTAGAGAGGCTGACCGTACAGTCAGACATGTTTATATTTCTACCAGTCCTAACTTTGTGAAGCGAATGGATCAATATGCAAATGATGTGAGGAATGGAAAACCAATCTCAGGTATGTATGAAGAATTCAGCTCTGTAGTAAAAAGGATTTTCCCACGAGCTTATTAGAGAACAAGCTAAAAGAGGCAGACTGCAATGGCAGTCGCCTCTTTTTTTTACATATTATTATTTTTCTTCTTCTGTAGTAAAGTCACATTCTTCTAACGGAATTATTTTTGTTTTTTTAATGAATTTATAGCCTAACCAAAGTACAAAGAATAAAGGTAGGCCTATATACGCACTGATTGCTCCTAACCAGTCAATTGAACCGCCGGTAAAGGCTTCGTAGTTCTGTCCGAATATAACAACGAGACAGACGCCTAGAGCGAATAAAGGACCAATTGGGAATAGCTTTGAACGATAAGGAAGATCGTTTAAATCTCTTCCTTGGGCTACATAGGCTTTTCTAAAACGATAATGGGCAATAGCTATACCTACCCATGTGACAAACCCGGCCATACCAGAAGCATTTAGGAGCCAGACGTATACCACACCATCACCAAAGAAGGTAGTAGAAAAGGCAAGGGTACCAACAAGGCTTGTCATAATTAATGCATTAACTGGAACGCCTCTCTTATCTAGTTTCCCGAGGAACTTAGGGGCTTTACCGTCCCGTGCAAGGTCCCAAAGCATCCGAGTTGATGCATACATTCCAGAGTTACCAGCAGAAAGAACAGATGTTAAGATAACAGCGTTCATTAAGGAAGCAGCGAAGGCAAGTCCTGCTCGTTCAAACACGAGTGTGAAAGGACTAACCGCTACATTTTCACTGAGAAGACGAGCATCTGTATAAGGAATAATCATTCCGATGATAAAGATCGCTAAAATATAAAATAAAATAATTCTCCAGAAAACGGAGTTGATGGCCTTAGGGATTGTTTTTTCTGGATTCTCACTTTCTCCAGCAGCAATTCCTAGAAGTTCTGTTCCTTGGAATGAGAAGCCAGCCACCATAAAGATACCAAGAATGGTGAAGAATCCACCGTTAAATGGTGCATCATCAATTGTAAAGTTAGAGAAACCAATTGTTTCTCCACCCATGATTCCGAAAATGATTAATATACCGGTAATTAAGAAGATGATAACGGTTATGACTTTAATAAGAGCAAACCAATATTCTGCTTCACCGAATCCTTTTACAGACATGTAATTAAACAAAAACATTATAACTAAAGCAAGCGCGCTCCAAAGAAGAGATGGGCTGTCTGGAAACCAGAATTTCATAATCAAAACAACTGCAGCAAGCTCAGCTGCAATGGTGACTGCCCAGTTATACCAATAATTCCATCCAATCGCAAATCCGAAGGAAGGATCAATAAATCGTGAAGCATAAACCCTGAATGAACCAGTGACAGGCATGAACGCTGCCATTTCAGCTAGACCAGTCATTAAAAAGTAAACCATAAGTCCAATGGCTGCATATGCGACCAATGCTCCGCCTGGTCCAGCCGTATGAATGGCCCCACCACTGGCAAGGAAAAGCCCAGTACCAATAGTTCCGCCTAAAGAGATCATTGTTAAATGCCGTGCTTTCAGTCCACGTTGTAGTTGACCGTTTGATGATTGTGAATTCTTCACTGAACTAACACTCCTTTAATATATAGAAGAAAAAAGGCACAAAAAAACAGCAGTCGAAAAAGATCGACGGCTGTTTACAGTCCGTTTATCCTTCCGAAGATAGCACCCCACGTTACAAAACGTGACAGAGATGTTCCTATTTGAAAACATCGCCAGCGTGGGTATACAATGTTATACCCAAACTTCGGCAACTTATCCTTTCTGAGGGAGTCAAAAATTTTCATTGAATCTCGTCCGTCATACTTTTATAAGCTGCAGCCTCTAACTCATCGGTTAATGAGGAAGTATTAAATTAATTATGTTAAAATTATAAATGACTTTAAAGCAGAGTGCAATGAATAAATATGGAAGCAATCTTATTTATACGGTATTGCGTTTAATCAGACGGAATTCGAGCTTGATTTGTGCCGGTTCTTTTTCTAGTTGACTAAGGTCAAAGGCGGTTTTTCCAATCTGCTCTAGAGGCAGTGAAACGGTTGTTATGCCGAGCATTTCTGCAACGCTGTCATTATTAAAACCAATAATACCAAGATTTCCGGGAACATCCTTTCCGGATTGCTTCGCTTGTAAGATGAAACCCGCTGCTGCTTCATCATTAGAAATAATAAGGGCATCTGGTTTTTCAACAAGTTCATCCCATCTATGAAACACCTCACCGCCATCTGTCATGTTATAGATACCGTCGATCAGCCACTCTTTTCTCGCGTCCAGTTGATACTTTTCGACTGATTCGTGATAAGCCTTTAAACGCTGATGACTGTTACGTCCAATCATTCTTCCTAAGACTAATCCAATTTTAGAATAATTATTCTTAATTAAATGATCAAATGCGCAGGTTACTGCTGCATAATGGTCAATGCATACAGAAGGAAACTCAGTTTGCATAGTATCTTCACATAGAATGATGGGTCCGTACCCTTTATATGCACGGAGAATTTTCATCTCGACCACCCTTGAACAAATGATGATACTATCTAATTGTTTTGTTCTGAGCATATCAAGAGCCTGTATTTCTTTATGCCGTTGATAATTTGTATGAAAAATAACTAGATGATAACCGGCTGCATTGGCTTGTTTAGAAATCCCTTCAATGATCGCTCCGAAGTAGGGGTGATTCGTATAGGGCGTAATGACTCCGATAAGAAATGTCTTCCCCTTTGCAAGATGGACTGCGTTGCTGTTTCTAGTATAGTGTAACTGCTCAATGGCTTCCTTAACAGCTGACCTCTTTGCTTCGTTTACATAAGGGTGTTCATTTAAAACCCGTGAAACAGTTGTAACGGACACGCCTGCGAGCTTTGCTATTTGTTTAATGTTAGTCATTATTCACCTGCTTATTTTGGCTTTTCCTTACTTTATCCTATGAAACCAGTTTCAGTGCAAATTTTAGGATCAGCGCCTAGTTTGTACAGTTTATGAATCTGTAATTCCCTCTTGCTGTGAAATGCGTTTCAGCCTTTACACTTATGTAAAGCGATAGGGAGGGAATCAGTATGGAGATTTTGATGGGAATAGGTCTGCTAATCTTGCTTTGCAGTGTAGAATTGCTGCTTGCTTATGGAGCATTAAAGTTAAAAAAAGAAAACGAAAAGTAAAAATATGGATTCCTCAATGCGCAATATGAAATATTATCCATCCTTCGATATAGTTGAGATTTTGCTTGGATAAAGTATAATGGATAAATGGCTTTAAGTAGTGCTGCATTGTTAGGGGAGATTTAAAATGGAACAGCAAAATAGATTTTCAAATCGCATCGACTACACCTTAGTTTTTATCTTATTTCTATTATGTATGTCTAGTTGTATCGCCATTTACAGTGCAATGACAACAGGGCAATATACTGAAAATTTTCTAGTAAAACAAATATTCTGGTATGCCGTTGGTGTGGGCATTATCGCAGCGGTAATTACTTTAGATTCCGATCAATTACTGAAAATTTCCTGGTATGCTTACGGTTTTGGACTATTCTTGTTACTTTTACTTATTGTTGCACCAGAAAGTATCGTACCAGTTCGAAATGGGGCAAAGAGTTGGTTCATCATTCCGGCAATTGGCTCTATTCAGCCGTCGGAGTTTATGAAGGTCTTTCTCATCATGGGATTGGCTAAAACGATCTCTAGTCATCATCCTAAATTCATCATAAAAACAATAAAATCAGATTTGTGGCTGTTGATTAAATTAGGGATTGTTACAATGGTTCCACTTGCACTCGTTATGCAGCAGCCTGACCTTGGGACATCAATGGTGTTTTTAGCCATCATGCTGGGGATGATGTTTATTTCAGGTATATCCTGGAAAATCCTTTTACCGATTGTATCAGCGGTTGCTTCAATTGGATCATTGATTTTATATTTAGTATTGAAACAGCCAGCCTTCCTAGAAAAATATTTGGGTGTAAAGGAATATCAGTTCGGCAGGATTTACTCTTGGCTTGATCCGTATAACTACTCGAGTACAACAGGCTTTCAGCTGACTAAGTCACTGCTGGCAATTGGTTCAGGTCAAACGACAGGTAAAGGTATCGGTTCTCGTGAAGTCTACCTTCCGGAAAGCCATTCCGATTTTATCTTCAGTGTGATTGGCGAAGAATTTGGTTTCGTTGGTTCAAGTATTTTGATTAGTTTATTTTTCTTATTAATATATCATTTAACCAAAACTGGCATGTATACGAAAAATCGTTATTATACATATCTCTGTGTCGGTGTGATTAGTATGGTTACTTTCCACGTCTTCCAAAATATCGGAATGACGATTGGCGTTTTGCCGATTACGGGTATTCCTCTTCCATTTATCAGTTATGGAGGAAGTTCTCTAATGGGGAATATGATGGCAATGGGACTGATCTTCAGCATCCGCTATCATTATAAGAAATACATGTTTTCATCTAATAGTTAGAAAAAGCTGCTTGTTGTTAATACCTAGTATTTAGGTCATTAACAACAGGCATTTTTTAGGTGTATTTAAGGGTGGAAAAGGTAAAAACTGAATATATAGGTTTTTAGTCCTGGTATAAAGGGAATAGGAAACATAGAAACTTAACCCGGGGGACTAGAGCATGCATACCAACTTAAAAAAAAGCCATAGTTGTTTACTAGTTATTATTATGATGGGGCTGTTATTCAACATACATCTTGTCTACCTGTTAATCGTTGGGGTGATATATGGATGCAGTGTAAGCCATTTATATAAAACGGAGAGGATTAAGGCAAACCAACAGAATAACCTTATTCACTTTGGAACCGCAACCTTTAATCATAAAGGAAAGATGACGACAATTAATGAAAAAGGGAAAGAAATTCTGTTTGCTGATTCTTCTGAAACGATGGACCTTTGGGCGCTTATAGATGAGTATGGTTTACCTATAGCACAGGAAGAACGACCCTCTGTTGTAACGCTAAGGAATAAGCAGCCCATGCAAAACCAAATGATTGGTTTAAAGCATAAAACCAACGGTCAAGAGAAATGGCTTCTTGTGCACACAAATCCAGTTCTCTCGAAGAAGAGCCGAATAGATGAAGTAGTTATCGTTTTTACAGAAGTATCTTTCTTACTTCAATATAGAAATGAAATGCAAAACCGTAATAATTACTTGAAGCACCTATCCTTAACAGATGGGTTAACTGGAATTCCAAACCGGCGTTATTTCGAGGATTATTTACATGACATATGGGAGGACATGCGTAAACAAAAAAAGCCAATGACGTTGATTATGCTTGATATTGATTATTTTAAGAAGTTTAATGATACATACGGTCATATCGAAGGAGATATCTGTCTTAAAAAAATAGCGAAAATCTTGGAGAAAACGGTCCATGATTTAGGAAAAGTATTCCGTTATGGCGGTGAAGAGTTTGCGGTCATCCTTCCTAATACGGATGTTCATACAAGCAAGAAGCTGGCAGCCATGTTAGAGCAAGCGGTAGAAGATTTGAAAATACCACATTCAGTGTCGACTGACCGTGCCTATGTTACCGTAAGTACTGGAGCAACTACTTTTGTTCCTCAGGACATGGAGAATGTAGAGAAGTATGTGCAATCAGCGGATAATCAGTTATATGAAGCGAAGCGGAACAGGCGTCAGGCTTGCTAATTCTAGTCAATCATTCATACTATTAAATAATTGAGGCAGGTAAAGGAGGAATTAGATGACTGAACAGTTTACAGAACAGTTTGAAGCACTGCTTGAAAAATATTCAGAGCTATTGCTTGGAAGCGGCGAGGAAGAACTAAAGGAAAAAGTTCGTTATTATGCGTTATATACTCAAATTTCAAAAACCATGCCTGCACTGGTCAAGCATTGGAATCACATCTATCCAGACGGCAAACAAGAAATGATACAGCTTATTGCGGAGATTAAGCAATTGAATGATGCTCACCGCAATAAACCAGCTGAATAATAATGAAGGAGGCGTAATGCCTCCTTTTCTTATTAATGAAGAGAATAAGGAAATTGGTTTTCGTAGTCAGTAAATTGTTGATGTGATTGGCTTATTTTCTGTGTCTCGGCTTTTTCGAGACTGTACCAGCCTTTTTGGAACATTAGATTGTATAAATTCCGCTGCATATCAGCTGTTTCATTATAGATAGAAAGAATGTCTTGATATAACTCTTGATGGCTTGCTTCATTAATCGCCGTATCATAGGAACTTTTCATGTACTTTTCCGTGCTTAAAAGATCATTGATAAAATCCCGCTCGTTCATTTGCGGCGTTTTAGGTACTGGTGTTTCTGGATTCTGAACTTTATTTTGGTTTTGATTATTCATAGGAAAGCCTCCTCTGACTATTGTAGTTGTTGTTGACCAGGATCCAGGTGTGAGAGAATTTTTTCGTAATGTCTTTGGTGCATTTGTCCACATTCATTTATGGCTGTGACAAGCTGAGGGTCCGTGCACTGCGTTGCGTAGAAATAGGCCTTTTTAAGTGCTAACAAATTCCATGAAAGCATGTCTGTAATATAGAGAGCATCCTTAGATGTTATGACCTTTGGAGGTTGTGCCATCGTGCTTTGTGTTTGCTGCTGATTGGACTGTTCAAATGATTGGTTCTGCATTTGTATCCTCCTTTTCAATTAAACGAACTTTCTTACCTTCCCCCTGTCCAAAAAAACTATTCAAAATAAATAATTTTGAAGATTTAAATTATATATCCAATATATTAAATAAATGGTAATATAATCTTACGATAGTTTTCCCCTTGCTTGATAAAAGGGAGGGATACAGGAGGCAGCAATATGGAGAAAGCAATGAGAGATTTTTTTCTGTTTTTATCGAAAAATAGAGGTATGACAAAATTGGCTAAAAGATATGGACTGCGCTTTGGAGCAAAACGGTTTGTGGCTGGAGAAACAATCGATTTTGCGGCAGAAGCGATTAAGGATTTAAATGATCAAGGGTTAGCTGTAACGATAGATTACCTAGGTGAATTTGTGGATAACGAAAAAGAAGCGAATGAAATGGCTGATAATTGTCTCATTGCGATTGAAGAGATTGGTAAACGGGGTCTCAACTCACAGCTTTCTTTAAAATTAACGTCAATGGGTCTGGACTTGAATGAAAACGTTGTCATGAATAACATGCGAAGAATTCTTGATAAAGCGCAAGAACATAATGTGTTTATTACAATTGATATGGAAGATTACGAACGATGCGGTAAGACAATCGAAATTTTTAAGAAGTTAAAAAGGGAATATGACAATATCGGTACCGTAATCCAAGCTTATCTTTACCGCACAGAACAAGATATTCGAGAATTAAATGAGTATCAACCTAATCTTCGTCTTGTTAAGGGTGCATACAAAGAATCACCTGATGTGGCTTTCCTAGAAAAGAAGAATGTCGATGAAAACTATAAAAACATTATTCGGATGCATTTAGAAAATGGAAATTATACGGCCATTGCTACGCATGATGATGCGATCATTGAATACACTAAACAGTTAGTAAAGGAATATAATATTCCGTATAATCAATTTGAATTTCAGATGCTGTTTGGGATTCGAAATGAACGGCAGCTTGAGCTTGCTGCTGAAGGGTATAAAATGCGAGTCTACGTTCCATATGGAACGGATTGGTATGGTTACTTCATGCGGCGGCTTGCGGAAAGACCGGCAAATGTAGCATTTGTTCTGAAAGGAATGTTTAAATAAAGATTAATACGGAACCAAGCGTTCATGAGACTTGGTTCCGTTCAGCTTATTTTTTATATTGATTGTTTTGACTGTTTACTTTGTTTTTTTCCTGTTGTTCACCCGGTCCAGCGTTTCCCTTAACACTTGCAGCGCTGACCGCACCTTTTGAGGGATTTCGTTTACGTTTCATCTTGTATTCACCTCCGCCTTTATTATTTTTTCTAATGCGGGATTATTTACTCAGATTCTGCTTAAAGAAATAAATGTAAAAAAATAAACATTTTTTGGTTACTTTTGATTGCGAAATCTTCTGGAATATTTTATATTTGTAATAGGAATAAATTGTTGATATTTTTTTGAAATAAAAATGAATGAGCATTCATTCAATACATTATGTAAGGGGGATTTAAACTTGGTTCGACAAATACGAAAGGCTGCTGTTTTAGGGTCGGGAGTTATGGGATCAGGGATTGCTGCACACCTTGCGAACATTGGCATTCCAACTTTATTATTGGATATCGTACCTCGTGAACTATCAGAGGATGAAAAGAAAAAAGGACTTACTATTAATGATAAACAAGTACGTAATCGCTTTAGTCAATCAGCGATTACAAAGCTGCTTAAACAAAAACCAGCTCCACTTACCTCAAAAAAACACCTTGCGCTTATCGAGGCGGGAAATTTTGAAGATGATTTACAACGATTAAGTGAAGTGGATTGGGTTATAGAAGTTGTGGTTGAAAATCTTGCAGTTAAGAAGGATGTTTTCACTAAGGTTGATCAATTCCGAAAACCAGGCAGCATCATCAGCTCCAATACATCTGGTATTTCAATTGAGGCCATGGCAGAAGGACGTTCTGAAGACTTCCAGAAAAATTTCTTAGGCACACATTTCTTTAATCCACCGCGCTATTTGAAACTGCTTGA
This sequence comes from Peribacillus psychrosaccharolyticus ATCC 23296, assembly GCF_000305495.1. Classification (GTDB taxonomy): domain Bacteria; phylum Bacillota; class Bacilli; order Bacillales; family DSM-1321; genus Peribacillus; species Peribacillus psychrosaccharolyticus. The sequence continues at coordinate 104,882 of NZ_AJTN02000230.1, forward strand.
AGTCATTCCAACGAAAGCAACCGATCCAAACGTTCTTACTTTTATGAAACAGTTTGGTGAAGATGTTCTTGGTAAAGGGGTAGTAGAAGCGAAAGACACACCAAACTTCATTGCCAATCGAATTGGTACGTATGGGTTGCTTGTAACTGTTAGAGAAATGCTGAAAGGCGGTTACAGTGTCGGTGAAGTGGACTCAATAACAGGCCCGCTGATTGGCAGAGCAAAAAGTGCAACATTCCGTACACTTGATGTGGTCGGACTAGATACCTTTGCACATGTTGCGAAAAACGTGTATGACCAAGTTGACGGCGAAGAAAAAGACGTATTCACTTTGCCGGATTTCGTAACTAAAATGCTGGATAATGGTTGGTACGGCAGTAAATCTGGTCAAGGATTCTTCCTTAAAAAAGGAAAAGAAATTCTTGAATTAGATCCAGAAACATTAGAATATGTTGCAAGGAAAAAATTAAAAGCTCCATCCGTTGAGATGGCGAAACAAGCAAAAGGCCTTGGCAACAAAATGAAAGCGCTTGTATATAGTGAAGATCGTGCTGGTCAGCTTTTATGGGACATTTTAACTCCGGCTCTTCTCTATTCAGCAGAACTTACGGGAGAAATTGCTGATGATATCGTTTCTATCGATCAGGCGATGAAGTGGGGCTTTGGATGGTCAACAGGTCCATTTGAAACATGGGATAGCATTGGTCTAGAAAAATCCGTTTCCCGCCTTGAGCAAGAAGGTAAAAAGGTTCCCCAATGGGTGACTGAAATGTTGGCAAATGGCTTCACTTCTTTCTATAAGGAAGAAGATGGTGTTGTTTCTTACTATAACAATGGTGAATACAAACCATTGCAGGAAAATCCAAAAGTTATCAATTTAAAACAAATAAAAAACAAAAAGGTGTCATTAAGAAAAATAGTGGTGCAAGTCTAATTGATATTGGCGACGGCATAGCACTTTTAGAATTCACTTCACCTAATAATGCAATTGGCATGGATATCATTCAAATGATTAATCAATCCATTGATGAAGTGGAAGCAAATTATAAAGGGCTTGTGATCGGGAACCAAGGGAAGAACTTCTGTGTTGGCGCGAATATCGCGATGATGCTCATGGAAGCACAGGATGATAATATCTTTGAACTGGATATGGTCATCACTCAATTCCATAAAGCAATGCTGAAAATTAAATATAGCTCACGTCCAGTTGTTGCTGCCCCATTTAATATGACACTTGGCGGTGGTGCAGAAGTTTGCTTGCCTGCTGCAAAAATCCAGGCATCAACTGAAACATATATGGGACTTGTCGAAGCGGGTGTCGGTTTAATTCCAGGAGGCGGCGGAGCAAAAGAGCTTTATGTTAAAACACTGAAAAGCATGCCAAAGAATGTTGAGTTCGATCTTCAAAAAGTCGCGAATAACGTCTTTGAATCGATTGCAACCGCGAAGGTATCCACTTCTGGTGAAGAAGCACGCGAAAATAACTTCTTGAATTTTGCCGATGGAATCAGTATTAATCCTGACCACCTAATTCATGATGCTAAACAGGCTGCTCTTGCTCTCTATGAAGAGGGATATACAGCACCAGCTAAAACCAAGATTCCAGTAGTTGGTGAAACAGGTTATGCCGCTCTTCTATTAGGAGCAGAATCTATGAGATTAACAGGTTTCATTTCTGACCATGATATGGTGATCGCGAAGAAATTAGCTTTTGTACTGGCTGGAGGCTTGGTTCCGTTTGGAACAGAAGTTGATGAGCAGTATATTCTTAACCTAGAAAAAGAAGCGTTCCTAAGCTTAATCCAAATGCCAAAGTCGCAGCAGCGGATGCAAAATATGCTTGTTAAAGGGAAGCCGTTACGTAACTAAAATCACTAGCTTACTAGAAAATTTAAGGGGGATCCTCATGAGAGAAGCGGTAATAGTAGCTGGAGCAAGGACTCCGGTGGGCAAGGCAAAAAAAGGTTCACTTGCCAATGTCCGTCCAGATGACCTAGGGGCTCTTGTTGTAAAAGAAACGTTGAAGCGTGCGGGAAATTATGAAGGTACAATTGATGACCTGATCATTGGATGCGCTATGCCTGAAGCTGAGCAAGGGCTGAATATGGCAAGAAATATCGGTGCGTTAGCTGGTCTTAAGCACGATGTACCGGCCATTACCATTAACCGATATTGTTCAAGCGGATTACAAAGTATAGCTTACGGTGCAGAACGGATTATGCTTGGACAAAGTGATACAGTTCTTGCAGGCGGAGCAGAATCAATGAGTCTTGTCCCAATGATGGGCCATGTCACTCGTCCGAACCGTGTGCTTGCTGAAACGGCACCAGAATATTATATGGGAATGGGGCACACAGCAGAGGAAGTAGCTAGACAGTTTGGTATTTCTCGTGAAGATCAGGATACTTTTGCTGTACGCAGTCATCAAAAAGCGGCTAAAGCCATCGCTGAAGGAAAGTTCGCTGATGAAATCGTACCAGTTGATGTAACGCTTCGGTCTGTGGGAAAAGATAATCGATTACAAGAAAAAACGTTTCAATTCTCACAAGATGAAGGTGTCCGCGAGGGAACTACTTCTCAAATTTTGGGGAAATTACGACCAGCATTCTCTGTTACTGGATCGGTTACGGCTGGTAACTCATCACAGACGAGTGATGGAGCTGCCGCGGTTATGGTTATGGACAGTGAAAAAGCGTCATCACTTGGACTTCAAGCGATGGGCAGATTCCGCTCATTTGCAGTAGCGGGAGTACCTCCGGAAATTATGGGAATTGGTCCTGTGGCAGCTATTCCGAAGGCGCTTAAATTGGCTGGCCTAGAACTATCTGATATTGGTCTTTTTGAACTGAACGAAGCCTTTGCTTCTCAATCCATCCAGATCATTCGTAAACTTGGCTTGAATGAAGAGATCGTTAATGTGAACGGCGGCGCTATTGCACTTGGCCATCCGCTTGGCTGTACTGGTGCGAAGTTAACATTGAGTCTATTGCATGAAATGAAACGCAGAAACACTCAATTTGGGATTGTGACTATGTGTATCGGCGGCGGTATGGGTGCTGCTGGAGTATTTGAACTGTTAGCTTAAATAATAAAATTCAGGAGGTCATTATATATGTCTAATCAAACTGAAAACCTGCTCAAAGGTGGAGCCTTTTTATTAGAAGATATTACGTATGAACAAATGTTTACGCCAGAAGACTATTCAGATGAGCAAAAAATGATTGCGAAAACAACTGAGGATTTTGTTCTTAACAAAGTTCTTCCTAAGGTAGAAAAATTAGAAAACCACGAATTTGAAAATTCAGTGGAGCTTCTAAAGCAAGCTGGAGAACTTGGATTGCTTGGAGCAGATGTACCTGAAGAATACGGCGGACTTGGACTTGATAAAATCAGTTCAGCACTAATTGCTGAAAAAATGGCGCGCGCCGGCGGTTTCGGTATTACTCATGGTGCCCATGTGGGGATTGGTTCACTGCCAATCGTCCTATTCGGCAACGAGGAGCAAAAGCAAAAATACTTACCGGCTCTTGCAAGCGGTGAACTGCTTGCTGCCTATGCACTGACTGAGCCAAGCTCGGGATCAGATGCGTTAGGAGCAAAAACAACGGCTAAACTTAATGCAGAAGGTACGCATTACGTGTTGAATGGTGAAAAACAATGGATCACTAACGCTGGCTTTGCAGATGTATTTGTTGTGTATGCAAAAATTGATGGCGATAAGTTTTCAGCTTTTATCGTTGAACGTAGTTTCTCAGGTGTTTCAACGGGTGCTGAAGAAAAGAAAATGGGCATTAAGAGCTCTTCTACACGGACATTAATCCTAGAAGATGCACAGGTGCCGGTTGAGAACCTACTTGGAGAAGCAGGCAGAGGCCATGTGATTGCCTTTAATATTTTAAATATCGGTCGTTATAAGTTAGGTGTAGGTGTAGTAGGCGGAGCGAAGCGTGCATTTGAACTTGCAGCTGGATATACAAACCAGCGTCAACAGTTCAAAACGCCAATCTCTTCTTTCAATCTAACAAAAGAAAAACTGGCTACAATGGCTTCTAAAATCTATGCAGCGGAAAGCTCCGTTTACCGTACCGTGGGTCTGTTTGAGCAAAGAATGAGCCAGCTTTCTGCTGATGAAATCAAAGATGGTAAAGAAGTAGCTAAGTCGATTGCTGAATATGCAATTGAGTGTTCACTCAATAAATTCTTCGCTTCTGAAGTCCTTGATTATGTGGTTGACGAAGGCGTTCAGCTTCATGGCGGATACGGCTTCATGCAAGAATATGAGATTGAGAGAGCCTACCGTGATTCAAGAATTAATCGTATTTTTGAAGGAACAAATGAAATTAACCGTTTACTCGTTCCTGGAACATACCTGAAAAAAGCGCTTAAAGGCGAGCTTCCATTATTCCAGAAGGCACAAGCTCTTCAAGAGGAATTAATGATGATGATGCCTGAAGAACCTGGTGATGAGCCATTATCACAAGAGAAAATGCTTGTCAGCAACGCCAAAAAAATTGGTATCTTAGCAGCTGGATTAGCTGCACAAAAGTATGGCAAAGAACTAGATAAAGAGCAAGAAGTTCTTGTGAATATTGCTGATATTGTTTCACTAGCCTATGCTGCAGAATCGGCTGTACTGCGGACAGAAAAAGCAATCGCTGCAACTGGACTTGAAAAGAACCAACAAAAAGTTCTTTACACAGAAATTTTTGTTCAAGAAGCATTTAACCAAATTGAACAGCATGCGAAAGAAACATTGATTGCTGTTGAAACAGGCGATACATTACGGATCATGCTTTCTTCATTCCGTAAATTAACTCGTCATAACCCAATCAATGTAATTGCGAAGAAACGTGAAGCAGCAGTTAAAATTATTGATGCTGAAAAATTTGTCCTCTAATCATTAAATCTCAAAAGGAGTATCCCTGCGGGGGTACTTCTTTTTTTAATTTGTTTAGATACACCACGGTATTTTTTTAGTATGATAGAACATAGAGTCAACGCTGTTTATACAGCTGATTTTTTGTATTGAAAAGAAAAAACGGGTATTCTATTTGTAGGTGGTGAAAAAATGTCTCTATCATTTTATTGGTATCCTAAATGCAGTACTTGCCGTAATGCAAAAAAATGGCTTGATCAGCAGGGGTTGGAATATGAAGCGATTCATTTGCTCGAAAATCCGCCATCCAGATCGCAATTGGAAGAGCTGTATCGAACAAGTGGTTTAGAGTTAAAGAAATTCTTTAATACCAGCGGCCAGAAATACCGGGAACTTGGTTTGAAGGACAAGCTGAAGGATGCAACTGAAGTTGAAATGCTTGATATACTAGCTACAGATGGCATGTTGATAAAAAGACCTATTGTATCAGATGGGAATAAAGTAACAGTAGGCTTTAAAGAAGAAGAGTACGCGAAGACCTGGGGCTGATAAGGCTCTAGTCTACATAATATAGGGGGGAATTCATAATGGCAGCACCAAAGGAATTTCGTTATTCAAAAGAGCATGAATGGGTACAAACAGAAGGTGAAACGGCAAGAGTTGGAATCACACAGTTCGCTCAGGCTGAACTAGGTGATATCGTTTTTGTTGAGCTTCCGGAAGTAGGCGCTGAATTAAAAGCTAATGAACCATTTGGCAGCGTTGAATCTGTTAAAACAGTCTCTGAATTGTATGCACCGATCAGCGGCAAAATCATTGCTATTAATGAAGAATTAAATGATAACCCTGAGTTCGTTAATGAATCCCCATATGAAAAAGCATGGATGGTCGTTATTGAGCCGGCAGACAAAAGTGAAATTGAAAACTTGATGACTGCGGAACAATACGACGAAATGACAAACGAAGGTTAAGTTATGTGTGCAGGTGGGGAGGGGCATTGCCCTTCTCTGTTTTTTTATTTACACAATCATGAAGAAACAGGTGATTTGTATTGGAAAACGAATGCTCAGATAAAGTGTTAATTGTTGAAGGAGTGACGGATAAACGAAAAGTCACACAAATTCTTAACGAGAAGCTGGAAATTATCTGTACAAATGGGACCATATCTATCACACGGCTTGATGAACTGGTTGATGAGCTGACAGATAAGGATGTCTACATTCTTGTCGATGCTGATGAATCAGGTGAGAAGCTGCGCAAAAAATTGCTGCGTGAAATGCCGAATGCTTCGCATTTATATATTGATCGAGTGTATCGTCAAGTTGCAGATGCACCTTTACACCATTTGGCTGACGTATTATCAGCAGGAAAAATAGAAGTGAAAAGAGGATGACTGGATTACATGAAAGAGTGGACGGAGACTGAATTGAACCTAGCCATTCAGTGGAAACGAACGTTTTGTTTATACTTATACACCCCGATGTGCGGCACCTGTATGGTCGCTTCTAAAATGATGAATGTATCATTAGAACTACTGCAAGAATTGGAATGCGGGAAGATGAACCTAAACTTTATGCAGAAGGTTGCCCATCAATACGAAGTAGAAAGTGTCCCATGCCTGATGTTATTCAAAAATGGAACACTAACTAAGAAAATCTACGCCTTTCAATCAGTACCATATCTATATGAAGAATTAAAAACTTTGAACGCTTGATCCTTGTCTCCTAGAAGATAAGGATTTTTTTATATAATTAACGATTCTGGACAAAACACGCTGAATGGGCGGGGGATTGTCTTCGAAACCTCATTGATTGAAGACTCGAATACTCTGATTCTGCCCGAAGCTGAATGATCTAGATTTCCTCAATTGAGCAAACTTCCCTTGGTTTTAGCTTTTAAAAATAGAGTAACTTTCTCTTTTTCGTTTTGGATTTTAAAAGTCTTTTTGTCCTTTTGATGACGCATTCTGTACAAAACACGCTGAATGGGAGGGGGATTGTCTTCAAAACCTCATCGATTGAAGACTCGAATACTCTGATTCTGCCCAAATTAGGAGTTATTCGGCCCAAACTCAAGATGATTCGGCCCAAACCGGGTTTTATTCGGCCCGAAGCTGAATGATCTCAATTTCCTTAATAGAGTAAACTTCATTTTCAGCTTTTTAGGTTTTAGCTTTTAAAAATAGAGTAACTTTCTCTTTTTCGTTTGATTTTAAAAGTTTTTTTCTTATTTGATGACGCATTCTGGACAAAACACGCTGAATGGGAGGGGGATAGCCTAGAAACCTCAGCTATTGAATACTCGAATACTCCGATTCGGCCCGAAGTCATTTCAACCTCATATTCAGCAGCGTCGACACTTCACTATAAAGTTAAAAAAACCGCATACCCAGTTTAGTAACGGGTATGCGGCGGTATGCTTATTCTTTTTTTGCGTTAATCCAAAGCTTACCTTCGGCGCGTTTGATGGTTACATTTCCGTAGCTGTCAGCTATTTTCACTTCAATAACTGCGCCAGGTGCCTTTACATTCGTTGTGGCCGTATAGTAGCCGACGTAATGACCTGAGGAGGTTTCCTTCATTGGCAAGTCTGTTGCGTTTGCAACCCCACCTGCATTTGTCAGCGGCATCAAAATAGTGAAGTCGGCGGTTAAGCCTGGTTCGCTGTCAAATTCTATTTTGACTGATTCACCGTTTTTTAGGATTTTATCTGCATTCGGTACTAACGTTGAAATCTCAGGAGCTGTGTATTTTACATCAATTGAGATTGTTTTCGTGATTTTATTGCTTGCTTTATCTTGTGCAATAACTTTGATTGTATTGATGCCTTCATCGAGAACAAGGCGATAAGTGAAGGTCTGATCTTTGATTGCTGCTTTTTGACCATTCACTTTAACCCAATCAAGGTTTTCATCAGTAACCTTACCCGTAACTGTAACCGTTTCGCGATTCGACTTAGAGCCGTTCACAGGTGATGTGATTTCTAGTTCTGGCTTAAGTGTATCCAAGATAATTTTGACAGGAGCAGATGCTTCAGTGGAGCCTTTGTCTGTCCGTGCCTTAGCAGTCAAAATGTTTTCTCCGTTAGTTAGGGTAACAGGAACTGTGAAGGTTCCACTGTCTGTCGAATTAGCAGTAGCTATTTTTTCACCTTTATTAAAGATGTCGACAGCTGTTGTTGGTGCGGAGGTACCTTCAATCGTTACTTCTTTTTGATTCGTATAAGTGCCGTCTTTTGGAGAAGTAATGACAGGTTCTTTTACTTCATAATCCACGGTTGCACGAATCATGTAATTTCCTTCTTCTTCAGGAGAAAGTGACCATGCACCGCTGACTCCCTGCCAGCTGCGTTTTGCATTCGGACCATCTTCATCTGTTGCGAGTCCTGGAGAGTTAGGATTCGCTTTTGTTTGAGTGTAAACGACGAAGAAGTCGCCTTCAACCATAATTCCGTGTGTACTTAAATCAACATGTGTCCATTGACCATTCCGTAATGCTGTTTCGGTAAATGGTCCGGCAAGTTTTTTGCCTGGTGATCCGTCTGTACCTGTTGCATCGTAGACGGAGACTTCAAATTCGGTTCCACCTGGTAATGGCCATGTCGTATCCCAGAAACGGAAGAGAGCACCTGTCACATTGGCCGTTTTATTACCATTAGCCAGTGACATTTTTACCGCCCAGCTATTTCCGGCTGCATTGAATGAACGAGCATTTTCTGCTGTGCCATCATCATACTTTATTTCATCAGGATACCCAATGAACGGTTTAAGCTCGAAATCTTTAGTGGCCGTATTACCTTCTGAAAGAGTAACGGCAGCTTCGCTTCCATAATAGGAAGGTGCTACAACTTTTAACGTGTAATCTCCTTCGTAAGCCGTTATCGAATACTCACCATTTGAATTCGTTACTACGGGCTGGATTGCAGCATCTTCAACCAAGTAAATCGTTGCACCTGATACTGGTTCACCCGTGATTTTGTTTGTTATCGTACCATTAACCGTCCCTTTAGGTATTTCTTGAAGGGTAAAGTTAGCTGTTGAGACAGCGTCTTGTTCGACTGTCACGGTTTTTGTCTGTGAACGGTAGCCGTATGTTTCTGCTTGTAACGTAAATGACCCTGTTGCATGTGTTAATTGGTAGGTACCATCTTGAGGGTTTGTGTACACAGATCTTCCAGTCTCAAGTACACTTACTTGAGCTTGTAGAGGAAGAAGTACAGGAACAGGTTGTTCTTTTTCAGGTTCTTGTTTGGCTTTTTCAAAGATTGGTTTAATTTTATCCGGGTCAACTGCGGGTTTAGCTGAAACGGAAGAATCATTGTTGCCTAAACTAATTCCTGCTTTTGCTTTTGTAGTTGGAAGCAGAGACGTATTGCTCAGTTTAACATCATCGATATACCAGCCAGGTTTAGGGATGGAAGCATCTGTCGTGACATTAAAAGCAATATAGACTCGTTGGCCGGCATATTCACTTAGGTTTACTTCACCATCAATCCAAGTAGTCGATTTATCATTGAATCGCGCTGCTTGAACATAATTGATTCCATCTGTTGAGATGAATACATGAGCAAAGTCATAGTTTCTTTCAAGCTCATACCAATGCTTAAATTGTAAATAGCTTGAACCTTCCGGTAAATCAATTGGAGGCATTTTTAAGCTCATATTGGCGCTGTTTGAATAATTTCCGGCAAGGTTTGTAGCGTAGACCTTCTCTCCGGAAGAAGCCGAACCAGGTCCGCTGGTTGGGATACCCCAATCCCAGTCATTGTTCGTGCCGAATTTAGTCCAACCTACAGGATTTTGTTCAAAATCCTCCGTGTAGCCGACGCTGATTCCAGGAATCAATTCGACAGTATCATTTTCAGTTGTAGTAACAGATCCGCCAAAGTCCGTAGCTGTCCATTTATAGACAATGGAATCTTCTGTTAATGCTGAAGCTGGAATCGTTGCTTCGTAGGTGCCTGATTTGAAATCACCGCTTACTCGATCCGCTTTTACTTCCGCCCAAGTATTATCTGCTTTTTGATACTTCACATGGACTTCTGAAACACTGATATTATCAGTTACCTCAGCTGTTAGAGTTAGATCCATATTCTTATACGAACTGTCAGGACCTTGGTGATGGATAACAGCTGGTTCTGTGTCATCGCCGTCTTTCGAAACTCTTCCCTCGATTTTTCCAAGTCCGCTTACAATTGAGGAAACCGCATCAAATGCATTTACTAAGCCATGGCCATATGCATTATTTGGTGTTGTCGAATAAGCAGCATCCGTTAAGGGAGTGGCCGTTGTAAGGAGGATTTCCTCGAGCTCATCAACGGTTAAACTCGCATTAACTTGTCGAAGCAGCGCAGCTACAGCTGTCACGTGAGGACCAGCCATTGACGTGCCATTCCAACCGCCTTCATACGTACCTCCAGGAACAGATGAACGAATATTCACTCCTGGTGCAGAAATATCTGGTTTGATTTCTCCATAGGGTGAAGGTCCACGTAAGGAAAAGCTGGCAATTTGATTATTTAGATCTGTGGCCGCTGTTGCAAAGGATTCTGGATAGTTTGCCGGGTTGGCAATAGAACCTGCACCACCGGGATTAGTCAGGGTTGTATTTCCAGCAGAAAATTCAGGGAATATTTCAGCTGATTTCCATGCTTGAACCATTGGACGGTACCACTCATCAAGACCAGCACCCCCGCCCCATGAATTGTTTACTACATCCGGTGCCTTTTCAGGATGTGGATTTCCAGCAGCATCTTTTGGTGCAAGAACCCATTCACCAGCTTCTAATAAATCAATATCAGAACCGCCGCTTGCAGAAAAGGCTTTAACAGCAATATATTTTGCTCCGGGAGCAACACCGATTTGATTGGATCCATTTTCTTCAGATCCAACCATGGTTCCGATGGTATGTGTTCCATGTCCTAAATCATCATAGGGTGAAGCCTGTCCACCCACCGCATCCAACCAATTGTATTCATGGTCAGCGGTGTTTGGGTTTGCAGGATTATACCCACGGTATTTCGTTTTTAATGCAGGGTGATTCCATTGAACACCTGTATCGATAGAGGCGATTACGGTTCCTGCTCCATCGATCCCCATGTCCCATACAGCTGGTGTACCGATTTTATCGATATTCCACTCTATGGCAGACGTATCGGCTTTGCTTTTTACAGCAGTAGAGCCGTTCACTGCATTAGATATTTTGGTTTTACTATCTGGTTGAATTAACTGTCTGACTTCATTTGGCAGGATTTTAGCTACCTCAGGGTAAACAGCAAGCTGCTCCATTACGTCCTTGGATGCTGTTACCGCCATCGCATTGACGATATAAAAGGATTGAAGATCCTTTGCATGACCTGCTTTTTCCTGTTTGTCTAAATAGTCTTTAACATTTACCTGTGTTTCTAGTGCAGTAGACCGAAGCTCGGATACAAGAGTAGAGCGTTTAAGTAGTTTTGATTGGTTAGCTGATAGTTTTTGTGTTTTGGCTATAGCAGCAGCTTTGGTAGATACTTTGTTGGTATCCACTTGTTCTTTGAATTTAATTAGGAAGGTAACTTCTTTATTTTCTTTAAATTGTGAAAGGACTGTAGGAGCAATCTTCTTTTGTTCTTTTCCTAAAACACTATCTTTTGCAGAGGTATGAAGTGTACTTGTCGAAGCAATGGTGGAGTTTGTCGGAATAATCAGGGATGTGAACAGCAAAATCGAAAATAATAAAGCCAACCATTTTCTTTCTCGTTTTTTTGGCAAATTTCCTTCCCCCTATTCGAATGTCAAAGAACAAAATGAGTCCGTTCTATTATTCAGCTACCCTCCCTTTGCATAGTCGGACAGTATGAAGGACACTGATGCTGCTTTAATAATAGCGAACTGTTCAAAGAAAACTTTGTCATATTTTGTCTTGAAAATCAGTGCAAATGGAAAATGAATAATTGGTAGGAATATCCAAATAGGATAAATGAGGCCTTAGTGAGGAGTTATGGAAAAACCGGCTTACTATTTACGGGCAAAATATGCTTTTATACAGGTGCCAAAAGAACTTTTGGGCATGAAGAGATATAAAAATGGTTATAAAGGTGGAAAATTCTGAATTTAATATTGACGTAGTCTTCTGCTCGTGATATATTTCCTACAAGGTAATAATCTGATAATTAAATATGTTCTTATCAAGAGAGGTGGAGGGACTGGCCCTTTGAAACCCGGCAACCGGTATGTTTTTAATACACGGTGCTAATTCCAGCAGAGTATAAGCTCTGAAAGATAAGGAGAGTTCCTAAAAACTTCTTCTTAAATCAGATGAGGTTTTTTTGTTCTTACAAATCCTTCAAAAGCTTATATATCAAGAATAAGATTAATAAGGGAGAGATGAGACAATGTCAGAAGAAAAAAGTTATCGGTTTGAAACAGTGAGTATTCATGGAGGATTACAGACGGATGAAACAGGAGCACGTTCTCTGCCTATTCATCAAAGTAATGCCTATTTATTTAAAGACACAGAGCATGCCGCCAATTTATTTGGATTAAAGGAAGCGGGCTATATATATACAAGGATTCATAATCCAACTGTGACAGTATTTGAGGAAAGGGTTGCACTGCTAGAAGGAGGGATTGGCTCTCTTGCGGTTGCAAGTGGAATGGCTGCTATTTCCTTAGCCATCCTCAATCTAGCTGGAGCAGGGGACGAAATTGTAGCAGCTTCAACCCTTTATGGAGGAACATACAATTTATTTGCCAATACACTGCCTAAGTATGGGATAAAGGTTCACTTTGTTTCACCTGAGGACCCAGAAAACTTTAGAAAAGCAATTACGCCGAAAACTAAGGCGATTTTTGGAGAAACCATTGGTAATCCAAGTTTAACTGTATTAGATATTGAGACCATTGCTGACATTGCTCATGAAAATGGTATACCGTTGATTATTGATAATACCTTTGCAACACCTTATCTATGCCGTCCGATTGAATTCGGAGCTGATATTGTGATCCATTCGGCAACTAAATGGCTGCTTGGTAACGGGACGACATTGGGCGGTATTATTGTTGACGGTGGAAACTTTGACTGGAATTCGCCCAATTTTCCTGGCTTTACGGAACCTGATCCGAGCTACGGCGGGATTGTTTTCAGTGAAGCAGTGGGTCCGGCTGCGTTCATAACAAAGGCACGTGTGCAATTGCTTCGTGATTTTGGTCCGACATTGAGTGCACAAAGTGCGTACCAATTTACGCTAGGATTAGAAACTCTTCATGTGAGAATGAAGGAGCATCTAGCCAATACGAAAGAAATTGTAACCTATCTGGAAAACCATCCCGCTGTCAGTTGGGTAACTTATCCAGGTAATGATAATCATCCTGATAAAAAACTCGTTGATAAATATTTGCCAAAGGGTGCAGGGTCCATTATCATCTTTGGAATTAATGGCGGCCGTGATGCAGGAGCGAAATTGATTAACTCCATCGAGTTATGGTCACATGTTGCCAATGTAGGCGATGCTAAGAGTTTAATTATTCATCCAGCAAGTACAACTCATCAACAATTAAATGATAAGGAATTACTAAAATCAGGGGTTAGTGCTGACCTCGTACGCCTATCGGTCGGCATTGAAAACGTTGAAGATTTAATTGAGGCGCTCGAAGAAGGTATTGGAAAAGCAACAGGGATTACGAGTACCTCAGTTAAAACCATTTAATATCATCTGGACACTAGATGTTATTGATTGACACCATCTCTTTATTCATGATATTGTTTTATAATAATTATTATGGACTTTTAACGAAGGGAAACCTTCAATCACATATACGTTTTACTCTTATCAAGAGAGGCTGAGGGATGTGCCCTTTGAAGCCCGGCAACCGACAAGGAATACCTTGGAAAGGTGCCAATTCACACAAAGCAATGATGCTTTGGGAGATGAGAGGACGGTTAGTTTCTTAGCCAGCCTTTCTGCTCTTGCGGAAAGGTTTTTTTGTTTCTTAGCTGAGGGTTTAATACATGTTTAGCGTGAAATGAGAAACGATATATGTGAAGGCTTTTCTTGAGAGGAAGTTTACTAAGTTCATAGAATGTATTGAATAAAGAGGTGAGATTATTGATAACATTATCACAAATAAGTAAGTCCTTTCGAACGGGCTTGGCACAAGGTGGTTTAATAAAAGCTGTCGATAATGTCAGCATGAAGATAGATCAAGGTGAAATTTTCGGAATCATTGGATATAGCGGAGCAGGCAAAAGCACGTTAATTCGGATGTTGAATGGTTTAGAAACACCAACGGATGGCTCAGTAATGGTGGCAGGACGGGAAATATCTAAAATCAAAGGTACAGAACTTAGAAAAGCTCGACAAGAAATCAGCATGATTTTTCAACATTTTAATCTGCTCTGGTCTCGAACGGTTTCTGATAATATTGCTTTTCCTCTGGAAATTGCCGGTGTTTCGAAAACTGAAGCGAAAAAAAGAGTAAATGAATTGATTAAGCTGGTCGGTCTCGAAGGCAGAGAAGACGCGTATCCTTCTCAGTTAAGCGGTGGACAGAAGCAAAGGGTTGGAATTGCTAGAGCACTCGCGAACAATCCCAAAGTACTTCTTTGTGATGAGGCAACTTCAGCCCTCGACCCGCAGACTACTGACTCGATTCTCGAACTTCTGGTTGATATCAATAAGCGATTGGGTTTGACGATTGTTTTGATTACCCATGAAATGCATGTCATTCGGAAGATTTGCCACCGTGTTGCCGTTATGGAAAGCGGGCAAGTGGTTGAACAAGGTCCTGTTCTGGATGTCTTCCGTAATCCTGCTCAACCGATTACGAAGAGATTTGTTCAACAAGTAACCGAGCCGGAAGAAACGAAGGAAACAATTGAGCATTTATTGGAACGCTTCCCAGAAGGCAGGGTTATTCAGCTGACATTTGTCGGAGAATCGACCGAGAGTCCATTAATTACTCAGCTAGTTCGTTCATTCAAGCTGGATGTCAATATTGTTCAAGGGAGAATTTCGCAAACACAACATGGATCATACGGTACGTTGTTTATTCATATCGATGGTGCTCAGGCAGAAATGGACCAGGCCATACAATATATCAAAGAGCAGCAGGTCGGCGTGGAGGTGATTTCACATGATTGAAGAGTTATTACCTAACGTTGATTGGGAAGAAATGATAGAAGCAACGTACGAAACACTTTATATGACAGGAATATCGATTGTAGCAACTTTCATATTAGGAATTGTCCTTGGCCTGGTGTTATTTTTGACATCAAAGGGAAACATATGGGAAAACCGTCCTGTTAATGTGGTCATTAGCGCATTTGTAAATATATTCAGATCCATTCCATTTATCATCTTAATTGTCCTTCTCATTCCATTTACCAGGGCCGTTATGGGTTCAATGATTGGTGAAAATGCAGCTCTTCCTGCGTTAATAATCGGTGCAGCTCCTTTTTATGCGAGGATGGTCGAAATAGGATTACGTGAAATTGACAAGGGTGTTATAGAAGCTTCACGGTCAATGGGAGCAACAATCAATACGATTATTTGGAAAGTGTTGATTCCAGAGTCCTTACCAGCCCTTATATCCGGTATCACGGTTACTGCAATTGCACTTGTTGGGTATACAGCGATGGCTGGGGTAATTGGAGCAGGCGGTCTCGGTAACCTTGCATATCTGGATGGTTATCAGAGAGGTCAAAATGATGTTACGCTAATCGCTACGATTATCATTTTATTAATTGTGTTTATTATTCAGATCATTGGTGACTTTTTCACAACGAAATTAGACAAACGATAATTAGGAGATGAATTCATGAAAAAGATAGTCAGTTTTGCATTAATTCTCGTTCTATCATTCGCGCTTGCTGCATGCGGCAATGGCGATTCAGATAAAGGCGGAAACGGTAAAGATTCAGTAGAACTAGTGGTAGGTGCCTCTAACGTACCACATGCGGAAATACTTGAAAAAGCTCAACCTCTTCTTAAAGAAAAAGGAGTCGAGCTAAAAATTGAAACGTTCCAAGATTATGTTTTACCGAACAAAGCATTAGAGCAAAAAGACCTGGATGCGAACTATTTTCAACATATTCCTTATTTAGAAGCGCAAATTGCTGAAAATGGATATGACTTTGTAAATGCCGGCGGTATCCATATTGAACCAATCGGAATTTACTCACAAAAGTACAAGTCTCTAGACGAACTTCCAAATGGTGCTGAAATAATTATGAGCAGTTCGGTTGCTGATCATGGTCGTGCGTTATCATTGCTTGAAGCTAAGGGATTATTGACACTTAAAGAAGGCATCGATAAAACGACGGCTACTGTCAAAGATATTACGGATAATCCGAAAAAAATTACGTTCAAAACCGATATTGAGGCAGCATTATTGCCTCAGGTATATAATAATAAAGAAGGCGATGCGGTTATGATCAATTCCAATTACGCAATTGACGCAGACTTGAATCCCCTTAAAGATTCCATTGCTATTGAAGATGAAAATTCACCATATGTGAATGTAATTGCTGTAAGAAAAGGCGATGAAAACAGCAAGGCGATTAAAGCACTTGTAGAAGTACTGCATTCGAAAGAAATTCAAGACTTCATATTAGAAGAATATGAAGGTGCGGTTGTACCTGTTTCTGAATAAATAGATGAGTTGAGGCTGCTCCTTGGAGCAGCCTCTTTGTTTTTTTCTGTTTGGTATATCAGTTGAGCATCTGACCATACTAGAGAAAAACGATGGATAAGGAGATGTTACTAATGACAACCGAACCAGTTAATCCGACTGAAGCAGCGCTTTATGAATTCAAACATGGAATGGGGATTTTTACTGAAAAGATGCCGGAAATTGCAGGCCCCTACAATGATTTTGCGAAAGCTTGTTTTAAGGAAGGGCAAATTACTCAAAAGGGAAAACAATTAATAGCTTTAGGAATCAGTCTATACGCACAGGATGAATATTGTATTATTTATCATTTAAAGGGCTGTATTGATAATGGAGCATCCGAAACAGAAATCATGGAAGCAGTTGGAGTAACTGGTGCATTTGGAGGCGGTGCCGCACTTAGCCAAGGAGTTACACTTGTTCAAGAAGCATTGGATGATTTATTACGTTAGACACTTACTGCTTAAGAGCCAGCGATTAAGAGGGATTATTCATCTATACCTTATATGCTGGCTGTTATTAAGTCATATCATGTTTAGTGAATGGTAGAGAGGGTATATGACCTTTGAGTAATCATTTAAAAGCATGCTAAGATTAGAACTACAAAACCAGAAAGGATTGATTCATTATCAACTCTCTAGATTTTAACGTAACCAGCGAAATGGAAAAGGCGATGCAACAATCACATGGCGTAGGCTATAGTGAGTACGGCAGGAGGTTAGATGTCCGGATCCAAGTCGAGAAACAAAGAGAGAGAGATTATGAAGCAAGCAATATGATCGTTAATGAACTTCGCAGGAAACTTCATTCTTAAAATAAATAACAAAACAAAGAATCTGCCTTTAATGGAAGATAATATGCCTAATGGGTGAAGGATAAGCTGAGTTAATGCTGCCTTCTTCGATGCGGCAGCATTTATCTGACCAAAGAGGCAGGTTTTTTATTTTGCCTAAAATTATTTTAAAATCCGTGCTAATTTATATTACAGTGTAAGCTATGTAGTTAAATCGCTAAATGTAAGGGTTTAACGAAAGAAAAGCCGGTTTTATGGACACAATATGTATAGAGGGTATAAGGTTAATACTATGACGGTAGTAGAAAGTATACCGTAATGGTTGCTTACAGATTTGATTTGTTATAAAATTGTAATGAGAATAAAGTGAGAATAACTTTTATAAAGAGAGAAAATAGCTTATCGCTATAAAATAGGAATATAGATCACGGAGGTATTCATATGTCAGCTTCAACTTTAACAATTAAGGATCTTCATGTCTCTATCGAAGGCAAAGAAATTTTAAAAGGTGTAAACCTTGAAGTAAAAGGTGGAGAAATCCACGCAATCATGGGACCAAATGGTACAGGTAAATCAACACTTTCTGCTGCAATTATGGGCCATCCTAAATACGAAGTAACAAGCGGAAGTATTTCGTTTGACGGCGAAGATGTATTGGATATGGAAGTGGATGAACGTGCACGTGTAGGATTGTTCCTTGCTATGCAATATCCAAGTGAAATCAGCGGGGTTACAAATGCTGAATTCCTTCGTTCTGCTATTAATGCACGTCGTGAAGAAGGCGACGAAATTTCATTGATGAAATTTATCCGTCAAATGGATAAACAAATGGAATTCCTTGAAATGTCTGAAGATATGTCACAACGTTATCTTAATGAAGGATTCTCAGGCGGAGAGAAAAAACGTAACGAGATTCTTCAATTAATGATGATTCAACCGAAAATTGCTATTCTTGATGAAATTGACTCTGGTCTAGATATTGATGCGCTTAAAGTTGTTTCTAAAGGTATTAATGAAATGCGCGGAGAAGATTTCGGCTGCTTAATCATTACACATTACCAACGTCTGTTAAATTATATAACTCCTGATTTCGTACACGTTATGATGCAAGGACGTGTCGTTAAATCTGGCGGTCCTGAGCTTGCTGCACGCTTAGAATCTGAAGGATATGACTGGATTAAACAAGAACTGGGCATCGAAGACGAAACTGTTGGCCAAGAAGCGTAAGTAGGAGGATTTGCCATGACTACCGTAACAAAACTATCAGTTGAAAAAGAGTATATCAACACTTACTCACAACAAAATAATGAACCGGCTTGGCTTACTGAAAAACGCAATCAAGCATTTGATGGACTTGATGCTATTCCAATGCCTAAACCTGATAAAACGAAGATCGATAAGTGGAATTTCACTAACTTTAGTTCGCATGTCGTGAAAAGTGAAGCATATGCTTCATTTGAAGAACTTCCTGAAGCGGTAAAACCACTTATTAATTTAGAGGAAAATAACAATTTATATATTCAACGGAATAATACGCCTGCATTTTTCAGTCTTTCTGAGGAATTAAAAGCACAAGGTGTCATTTTCACAGATTTATTTACAGCTGCCCGTGAACACAGTGATTTAGTTGAAAAGTACTTCATGAAATCTGGTGTAAAGGCTGATGAACATCGTCTTGCAGCACTTCATGCAGCATTAGTAAATGGTGGAGCGTTCCTGTATGTTCCGAAAAATGTTGAAGTGAAACAGCCAATCCAAGCTATCTTCATTCAAGATAACCCGGATACAACACTCTTCAATCACGTCTTAATTGTTGCTGAAGATAATAGTCATGTAACGTATGTAGAAAACTACATTTCAACTGTAGAATCTAATCAAGGTGTTGCAAATATTATTACTGAAGTCATTGCCAATGCAAATGCTCATGTTGCTTTCGGAGCTGTTGATACATTATCAGCTGGTTTTACGACTTATGTAAACCGCCGTGGTGTAGCTGGCCGTGATGCACGTATTGAGTGGGCGCTTGGTCTGATGAATGATGGTCATACTATTTCTGATAACACTACCTACCTAATGGGTGATGGTTCATTCGGGGATACGAAAAGCGTTGTTGTTGGCCGTGGAGAGCAAAAACAAAACTTCACGACTCAAATTATTCATCACGGATTACGCTCTGAAGGTTATATCTTGAAGCACGGTGTTGTAAAAGACAATTCGACCATTATTTTCAATGGAATTGGTAAAATTGAACATGGTGCATCTAAAGCTAACGCTGAGCAAGAGTCACGTGTCTTAATCCTTAGTGAAAAAGCACGCGGTGATGCGAACCCGATTCTTCTTATTGATGAAGATGATGTTACTGCCGGCCATGCTGCGTCTGTTGGTCGCGTTGATCCATTGCAGCTTTATTATTTAATGAGCCGCGGTATTACTAAGCAAGACGCTGAACGCTTAGTTATTACTGGATTCCTTGCACCTGTTGTTAATCAATTGCCTGTTGAAGGCGTTAAGAAACAATTGGCTGAGGTAATCGAAAGGAAAGTTAGATAATGAACCCATACGAAATTCGTAAGCTATTCCCAATATTAAATCAAGAAGTGAACGGACATCAGCTGGTATATCTAGATAGTGCGGCTACATCACAAAAACCAGCTTCTGTGATTGAAACCATTGAAGAATATTACCGGGGGTACAATTCCAATGTACACCGGGGAGTCCATACTCTTGGAACAAAAGCTACGGATGCGTATGAAGGGGCACGTGAAAAGGTAAGAAAATTCATAAATGCAGCCTCGACGGAAGAAATTATTTTCACAAAGGGAACAACTGCATCTCTAAATATGGTAGCAAGAAGCTATGGAGGCGCCAACCTTTCTGCTGGCGATGAAATTGTGATCTCCTATATGGAACATCATAGTAATATTATTCCTTGGCAGCAAATTGCAAAGCAAACAGGTGCGACACTTAAGTATTTGCCTCTTAAAGAGGACGGAACGATCTCGTTGGATGATGTTAGAGCAACCATAACCGATTCCACAAAAATTGTTTCCATTATGCAAGTGTCGAACGTACTTGGCGTGATTAATCCAGTAAAAGAAATAGCCGAAATAGCTCATGAGCATGGTGCAGTTATGGTGGTTGACGGTGCACAAAGTACACCGCATTTAAAGGTAGATGTTCGTGATTTGGATTGTGACTTCTTTGCTTTTTCAAGCCATAAAATGGTTGGACCAACTGGAATAGGTGTTTTATACGGTAAAAAAGAACTCTTAGAAAACATGGAACCGGTAGAATTTGGCGGTGAAATGATTGACTTTGTCGGCTTGCAGGATTCTACCTGGAAAGAGCTTCCGTGGAAGTTCGAAGGTGGAACCCCTATTATTGCAGGCGCAATCGGCCTTGGTGCAGCTATTGATTTCCTTGAAGAAATCGGTATGGAAAATATTGAAGCTCATGAACATAAACTGACAGCATACGCAATGAAAAAAATGTCTGCAGTGGAAGGTCTGACTATATTTGGACCAGTTGATCCTGAAAAACGTGCGGGAGTTATTACCTTTAATCTTGATGAGGTTCACCCGCATGACGTTGCAACCGTATTGGATGCAGAAGGAATCGCTGTTCGGGCAGGACACCACTGTGCACAGCCATTAATGAAGTGGCTGAATGTTTCTTCCACTGCGCGTGCCAGCTTTTACCTCTACAATACGGAGGAAGATGTTGATAAGCTTGTAGATGGGCTTGTCAAAACAAAGGAGTATTTCAGTAATGTCTTTTAATAACTTAGATACACTCTACCGACAGGTCATTATGGATCACTATAAAAAACCCCGTAATAAAGGGATTCTTAATGATGGTAACTTGACCATAGATATGAATAATCCAACCTGCGGCGACCGAATTCGTTTAACGATGAAGGTTGAAAATGGAATCGTAGTAGACACTAAGTTTGACGGTGATGGCTGCTCTATTTCTATGAGTTCTGCTTCTATGATGACGCAGGCCGTAAAGGGTAAAGATATTGAGACGGCTCTGAACATATCGAAAACATTTTCGGAAATGATTCAGGGAAAAGAGTATGACGATAGTCTCGATCTTGGAGATATTGAAGCATTACAAGGGGTTTCTAAATTCCCAGCACGAATTAAATGTGCTACCTTAGCTTGGAAAGCGATGGAAAAGGGTTTAAAGGAACAGTAAGATAAATGAGCAGGCTGTGGACATGTGTAAAGACCACAGCCTTCATTGAAAGGGATGAATAGCGCTATGGCAAAGAAAATGCCTGAAATCGGTGATTATAAATATGGCTTTGCAGACAAAGATGTATCCATATTCCGTTCGAAACGTGGATTAACTAAAGAAATCGTCGAAGAAATTTCACGTATGAAAAGTGAACCACAATGGATGTTAGATTTCCGCTTGAAATCATTGGAGCATTTCTATAGAATGCCTATGCCTCAATGGGGTGGAGACTTAAACAGCTTAAACTTTGATGAAATTACTTATTACGTGAAGCCATCTGAGAAATCAGAAAAATCATGGGATGAGGTTCCTGATGAAATTAAGCAGACATTTGATAAATTAGGAATTCCTGAAGCAGAACAAAAGTATTTAGCTGGAGTTTCTGCTCAATATGAATCAGAAGTGGTATACCACAGCATGAAGAAAGAACTTGAAGATATGGGAATCGTATTTAAAGATACTGATTCTGCTTTAAGAGAAAATGAAGATCTATTCCGTGAGCATTTCGGTAAAACGATTCCTCCAACAGATAATAAGTTCGCTGCTTTGAATTCTGCTGTTTGGTCTGGAGGCTCTTTCATCTACGTGCCTAAGGGTATAAAAGTAGATACGCCGCTTCAAGCCTATTTCCGAATTAACTCTGAGAATATGGGACAATTCGAACGTACGCTGATTATTGTAGATGAAGGCGCAAGTGTCCACTATGTAGAAGGTTGTACAGCTCCTGTTTATACAACTAACTCTCTTCATAGTGCAGTTGTTGAAATCATCATCAAAAAAGACGCATATTGCCGTTATACAACCATTCAAAACTGGGCAAATAACGTATACAACCTTGTTACTAAACGGGCTGTATGTGATGCAAATGCGACAATGGAATGGATTGATGGAAACATCGGTTCTAAACTGACAATGAAATATCCTGCTGTCATCCTTAAAGGTGAAGGTGCACGTGGTATGACGTTATCCATCGCGATTGCTGGTAAAGGACAACATCAAGATGCAGGAGCAAAAATGACGCATCTTGCGCCAAATACGTCTTCTACAATCGTTTCAAAATCAATATCTAAACAGGGTGGTAAAGTAACGTACCGTGGAATCGTCCATTTCGGACGTAAAGCCGACGGTGCCCGTTCAAATATTGAATGTGATACGTTAATTATGGATAATCTATCAACATCAGATACGATTCCATATAATGAAATCCTGAATGATAATATTTCTCTTGAACATGAAGCTAAGGTTTCCAAAGTATCAGAAGAGCAATTGTTCTATCTGATGAGCCGCGGGATTTCTCAGCAAGAAGCAACAGAAATGATTGTAATGGGCTTCATCGAACCATTCACAAAAGAATTGCCAATGGAATATGCAGTAGAAATGAACCGCCTTATCAAGTTTGAAATGGAAGGTTCTATCGGATAATTAGCATTGAAAAGAAGACGAACTCTCCTGAGTTCGTCTTCTTTTATGTTTGAAGGGAATAGGCATGAACTTGATTACGTCCATTGCGCTTTGCTGAATAAAGTGCTTCATCAGCCTTATGCAAAAGCTCATACAGAGTTTCTTCTGTTTTTTTACTTGCCTCAGCTACACCACTGCTCAAAGTAACAGAAATCTCCCCTTCAGTCGCGAGTAGAGGTTGTGTTTCTATATGTCTGCGCAGCTGATTAGCTAACTTTTCGGCTTCCATCAAAGTACCTTTCAGTGCCAGAACAAACTCCTCACCACCATATCGTAATGGGTAAAATCAGTTTCGGAGGCTTTATGGTTTCGTTTTTGGGTTATATAATGAGGAGAGACTTTTTTAAATGTAGAGGTGATACTTAATGATTTACATTGGTGTAACAGGCTGGGGAGATCATGATCGGTTATATGGGGACAAGCTGTCACCCCGGAATAAGCTCCTTGAATATGGTTCGCATTTTCCAACCGTTGAAGTGGATGCTTCTTTTTATGCTGTACAGCCAGAAAGGAATTCGAAGAAGTGGGTTGCAGATACACCCCAAGGATTTCAATTTGTTGTAAAGGCCTATCAAGGGATGACTACTCATACCCGTGGAGAAATTCCATTTCAAAGTAGAAAGGAAATGTTTGATGCATTTCATGCCTCTTTAGCACCATATCAATCAGCTGGAAAGCTCGCTATGGTCCTTTTTCAATTTCCACCTTGGTTTGACTGCACTCGTGAAAATGTTGAATATCTGAGATGGTGTCGAGCTGAAATGGACAATGTACCAGTTAGTTTAGAATTTCGCAACCAGAGTTGGTTTACAGGAAAGAGACGTGAACAAACGCTGGATTTTATGGAACGAGAGAGCTGGATCCATGCTATATGTGATGAACCACAGTCTGGAGAAGGTTCTGTACCACTTGTCCTTCAAGCGACCAATCAAGAAAAGACACTTGTCCGTTTTCACGGTCGAAATGTCTATGGATGGAAAAAGCCTTCCTCAGGAAATTGGCGGGAAGTCCGTTATCTTTATAAATACAATCGCGTGGAGCTGCAGGAGTGGGTAACACGTTTGAGAATGTTGGAAAAGCAGAGCAAGGACATATTTGTGCTGTTTAATAATAATTCTGGTGGAGATGCTGCTGGCAATGCAAAGGAAATGATAGAATTATTAAATATAGAGTATGAGGGGCTGGCACCAAAACAGCTCGATTTCTTTTAGAATGGGATGGGGCGGATTGTAAATGGTATGGATGGTATTAGCTGCAATTGGGTTAATCGCCGGGATTATTGGGGCATTGGTCGGACTTGGAGGCGGGATTATCATTGTGCCTGCGCTGCTTTTTCTTGCTGGCTCAACGGACCTTCTTGGAAGTTTAACGCCGCAGCGTGCAGTGGGCATATCGACAGTTATTATGATCTTTACGGGACTTTCGTCAACACTTGCTTACCTAAAAAAGAAAACAGCTGACTATAAAGCTGGATTGATATTCTTTGCAGGCAGCGGCCCTGGTGGAATCATTGGTGCATTTGCGAACAAAAGCCTGCAGATAGATGCCTTTTCTCTTTATTTTGGCAGCTTTGTGATTTTAATTTCACTGGTACTCTTAGTAAAGGATCAACTAAAACCGGTCGTTTTTAAGGAAGGAAAGCATAAGATAACAAAAACCATCTATCAAGATGGGCAAGCATATACTTATGGCTATCATCCAATACTAGCTGTTATCCTTTCTTTTGGTGTTGGTTTCTGTTCCGGGTTGTTTGGAATAGGCGGAGGTTCTTTGATGGTTCCAGCTATGATGCTGCTGTTTTTCTTCCCACCGCATGTGGCAGTTGCTACGTCCATGTTTATGGTATTTCTTTCATCGATCACAAATTCCATTACACATATTTATCTAGGAAATGTCATTTGGCCGTATGTACTGGCACTTATTCCAGGTGCTTGGTTTGGAGCAAAACTCGGTGTTATGATTAATTCACGTTTAACAGGTAAAACATTAGCATTATTATTAAAGGCTGTGCTCATCATCATTGGTCTCCGCCTAATAATCAATGGAATAACAGGATAGGAGATGACGAACGATGTCAGAAGCGATTCACATATATCATACAAATGATCTTCATAGTCATTTTGAAAAATGGCCGCGTATTGAGGCCTTTTTGCGGAGCAGACAACAACTGCATGTTGAAACGGGAGAAGAATGTTTGATTCTCGATATAGGTGATCATGTAGATAGATGGCATCCATATACGGAAGGAACGCATGGGAAAGGCAATATTGAACTTTTAAACGAGGCTGGATATCAGTATGTGACAATTGGAAACAATGAAGGAATTACTATGACATATGAGGATTTGGATTCTCTTTATGAGAAGGCAGATTTTAAAGTACTGGCTGCGAATATCTATCAACAAAACGGCGAACGTCCTAAATGGGCATTGCCATATGAAATACATACGACAACCAGCGGAACAAGAATTGCAATGCTTGGTTTAACCGCGAATTTTCAAAAATTATATTCAGCACTTGGATGGAAAGTTAGTGAGCCTTTTATAGAATTAGAACAACAACTAAGCGCTCTGAAATCGAAAGCAGACATAATAGTGTTGCTTTCACACTTAGGAATCCATGATGATGAACGAATTGCTGCGGACTTTCCAGTGGTAGACGTGATTCTCGGTGCACATACACACCATATCTTGCATCATGGAAAAGTGGTTAATCAATCTTTGCTCTGCGGGGCAGGAAAGTACGGATTTTATGTAGGACATGTGGAGTTGACAGTAAACGAAATCGGAGAGGTTACTGATAAAAAAGCCTGGTTATATGACACAAATGAATTTAATGAGATAGAAGGCGAATCCAAGTGGGAACAATCTCTCCTTGATGTTGGCAGCCAGGCACTTCAAGAAGTCGTAGCTACCTTGCCAGAAGCTTTAGAAACCCAATGGTTTACTCCTTCAATTTTACCAGACATATTATGCAAGGCTTTAAGGGAATGGAGTTCCGCGGATTGTGCGTTTTTAAATGCTGGCCTTCTTTTAGAAGGATTGCCAAAGGGGAAGGTGACAAAGGCGGATCTTCACCGTATACTTCCACATCCGATTAATCCATGTGTAGTGTCATTAAGCGGAAGCCAGTTAAAAGAAATTATCATGCAATCGTTAAATCCTGAATGGCCGCATATGCCGGTAAAGGGTTTCGGTTTTAGAGGGAAAATCATGGGGAACATGGTGTACGATAAGATTGACTTTATTAAAACGAACAATGGACTGGTCAAGTATATTCTAATTGATGGAGAAAAACTGAATCCAGAGAAGCAGTATAAACTAGTCCTTCCTGATATGTTTACGTTTGGGTATTTCTTTCCCCATCTTCAACGATCTCAACATAAGGAATACTTGATGCCAGAGTTTTTACGGGATATCTTGGCATGGAAACTTAAAACAGATTAAATCTGGGCACTTAAAGCTCCATTCCTTCATACAGTATGGGTAAGAAGGAAAGGAGCGGATATTTATGATTGATTATCGACCACTAACGATTGAAGAGAGCACATTTGTTGGAATCACCATCTATCTTCCAAAGACAACACTTATTATGATCACTTCTAAAAGTGGTTATATTATGTGCGGTGCACTCGATGTTCACCAGTTGAATACTAAATTGAATCATCGAAAAATCATAGCGGGCAGGGCAGTGGGGGTCACTTCTATTGATGACTTGCTTGAGGCACCCCTTGAAGCAGTCACGACTGAAGCAGAAAAATTAGGGATTACTAAAGGAATGACTGGACGAGAAGCCTTATTAAAAATGACTGATTAGTTCCAAGAGATGCGCCTTAATGGGGAATTATCGAATAATCTTGTATTTTTATCCAGTTTATATAGCTATTCATTTTATCTGTATCGTATACTAAAATAACGGATATAGTATTGAAGCTTTAGAATCGGGTAGAGATGTCCGATAACTAGGACAGAGACAGATTAAATAACAGTG
>NZ_AJTN02000229.1 GCF_000305495.1 Peribacillus psychrosaccharolyticus ATCC 23296
CTTTTGATGTTCAGCTTTTTCCATCTTATGTGATTATCAGTTGTGTCGATAATTTGAGAAGTTGACGATACGAAGAACCATTTCGAAGCGGATTAGGATTCGAAAAACGGATAATTAAAGACAGACGGTATCTGCCAATAATGTTATAAGTGCATAGTGTTTTTAAGAAGAGTTTAGTGTGTTTATCGGGGGACAAGGCAAGGGCGTTGCGCCAATATAACTGTAATCTTTTACTTGGTTCAAAGGTACTACCTTAAAATCATTCATTATTTCGATTGATCTGGAATGAATATTTAAAAATGAATGGTGTAGTTTAATATTATTGACAAATAACAATTTTTTATATAATAATAAGAACATAATTATAATTATTATAATTAATTATTGTTTTAATTATCCATCACAAACATCTAGGAGGAACTTACTTATGTCATTAATAGGAAAAGAAATACTACCGTTTAAATCACAAGCTTTCAAAAATGGTGAATTTGTTGAAGTTACAGAAGCCAACTTTAAAGGTCAATGGAGTGTAGTTTGTTTTTATCCAGCAGACTTTACATACGTCTGCCCAACAGAGCTTGAAGATTTACAAGATAATTACGAAACATTGAAATCACTTGGAGCGGAAGTATATTCTGTTTCAGCTGATACTCATTTTACACATAAAGCATGGCACGATACTTCAGATGCAATTGGTAAAGTTACGTATACGATGATCGGGGATCCATCACATACACTTTGTCGTAACTTTGATGTTTTAATTGAAGAGGAAGGTCTTGCTGATCGTGGTACGTTTATCATCGATCCAGATGGTATCATCCAAACAGTTGAAATTAATGCAGATGGCATTGGCCGTGATGCAAGTACGCTTGTTGATAAAATTAAAGCAGCTCAATATGTTCGTAATAATCCGGGTGAAGTTTGCCCAGCAAAATGGAAAGAAGGTTCTGGTACACTTAAGCCGAGCCTCGATCTTGTAGGAAAGATTTAAGGAGCGCGATATAATGTTAGATACAGATATAAAAGGGCAATTAGCTCAATATCTTGAACTTTTGGAAGGCGAAGTGCTCCTAAAAGTTAGTGCAGGCTCAGATAATGTATCTTCTGAAATGCTAGAACTAGTAGGCGAATTAGCATCTATGTCATCCAAAATCAAGATAGAGAAAACAGAATTACAAAGAACACCAAGTTTTAGTGTGAATCGTATCGGCGAAGACACCGGGGTAACGTTTGCTGGTATCCCTTTGGGACATGAATTTACTTCATTAGTATTATCTCTGCTGCAGGTTAGCGGAAGAGCTCCAAAGGTTGACCAAAAAGTAATAGATCAAGTGAAAAGTATTAAAGGCGACTATCACTTTGAATCGTATATTAGTCTGACTTGCCACAATTGTCCTGATGTTGTACAGGCACTGAACTTGATGAGCATACTGAATCCTGGCATAACACATACCATGATTGACGGTGCAGCTTTCAAAGAAGAAGTGGAAAGCAAAAATATAATGGCAGTACCTACGGTTTTCCTAAATGGGGAATCTTTTGGAAGTGGACGCATGACACTTGAAGAAATGCTTGCCAAAATAGGTAGTACTCCTGATGCCTCAGAGCTGGCGAATAAAGAACCATTCGATATGCTTGTCGTTGGGGGAGGTCCAGCCGGTGCGAGTGCAGCAATCTATGCAGCACGTAAAGGTATTCGTACAGGTATTGTGGCTGAACGCTTTGGCGGTCAAATCATGGACACCATGGGTATTGAGAACTTTATCAGTATGAATTATACTGAAGGTCCTAAGCTCGCAGCAACTCTTGAGGAACATGTGAAAGAGTATGACATTGATATCATGAATTTACAGCGTGCTAAAAGATTAGAAAAGAAAGAATTGATTGAAATTGAACTTGAAAACGGGGCTGTTTTAAAGAGTAAAGCAGTCATCCTTTCAACAGGTGCCCGCTGGCGCAATGTTGGTGTACCTGGCGAAGCAGAATTCAAGAACAAAGGGGTAGCCTACTGTCCTCATTGTGACGGTCCATTGTTCGCAGGAAAACACGTCGCCGTTATTGGCGGCGGTAATTCTGGTATTGAGGCAGCGATTGATCTAGCAGGCATTGTGAAACATGTAACAGTTCTTGAATATTCGTCAGAGCTGAAAGCAGACTCTGTCCTGCAGGATCGGCTTTACAGTCTGCCTAATGTAACTGTCATAAAGAATGCTCAAACCAAAGAAATTACTGGTACTGACAAAGTTAATGGGATTACGTACGTTGACCGCGATACAGGAGAAGCCAGTCATATTGAGTTGCAGGGTGTGTTTGTTCAAATCGGTCTTGTACCAAATACCGATTGGTTAGGTGAAACGATTGAACGTGAACGTGGTGAAATCGTTGTAGACAAACGTGGAGCTACAAACTTACCTGGAGTGTTTGCTGCAGGCGACTGTACGAACAGTGCATATAAACAGATTATTATTTCCATGGGATCCGGTGCGACTGCTGCCTTAGGTGCATTCGATTATCTAATCCGAAATTAAAGATATACCCAATTTCTCAGTCTTCAAATTGAGAAATTGGGTTTTTTAGTTAGTTTAATTTCGTGTGAGCTCAATGGATAGGGAGTCTTCCAAAGTTCTACTTACCATTATTTAATTTAGCATACATCTTCATAGCATCACGCATAAACTCCGCCAGCCCCTCGCCGAACTGATCGATATTCTTCTTAAATCGTTCGTCATCTACGTACATTTGTCCTAAACTTGCGAAGGCCGCTAATGAGTATGTGCCCATTTGATTCAAATAAGTGAACCATTGTTCAATTCCCGCTTGTGCTTGAGGTGATTCTGGGGGTAAATGGCGAAGACCTGCTAGTTTAATGTAAATTTCGTTCATTTTTTCTCTTAGTTCCGGTCCTTTTTTATTCGCTTCATCTACTGCTTTGTCACCCCAACGCTCCCTGGCTTCTTGTTCGTAGGGGTTTTTGCTAAAATCAAAGCCTTCAAACTTCTCTTCGTTTGTCATTACTAATTCACCCTTTCCATTTTGGATTGTCTTCTCAATGGTTTGGATCATCCCATCAAGATGTATACGTTTTCTGATGAGCATTTTACGCTGTAATTCAAAGGCTTTCTGCCTGTCAAACGTAGGACTTGTCAGCAGCTCCTTTATCTGTTTTAAAGGAAAGTCGAGTTCACGAAAGAACAATATTTGCTGCAACGTTGCCAAATTATCTTCCGAATAAAGCCGGTATCCAGCCTCGGTCGTATTATCCGGTGTAAGCAAGCCAATGTCGTCATAATAATGAAGTGTACGTACACTGATACCAGTTAACTGTGATACTTTTTTTACTTTCATTGCTCGCGACTCCCTTCACTTACTAACTATAAAACATGACGTAACGTTAGAGTCAACATGAAATTTATCTATTGTTCGCCTTATGATGTAAATCTAGGCATAGAAAACTGCACCTCCAATTGTTCGATTAAGTGTCTAATCATTGGGGTACAGTTCGTCGAGAGACTTTATGTGGGATGTTAGGGGAGAGTATTCTAAGAAATGAGCAGTTGAAAATGTAATTATAAATCTGTAAGAACAGCTATAACATCTGAGCTGATTCTTTCGAAGTTAAACATCCGTGTTTAACCCAATGATTTTCCACTGACCATCAAACTGTTTAAAGTTTAAATTAATCATCGCAGGGGGTCCTGACTCGTCATTTCCTTGGATGAATACACGAATGCTATTGCCTATTATGTCATCCTGTGCTCCGTAGTACGTTATATGCCAACTATCAATTTCTTTCTTTTTATCATAAATCGTAATGTGAGACTTGCCGTCAATTTCTTCACTTAATTTATATAACCACTGATCATCCGTAATTTTATATTCAAATTCAGAAGAAATGACGGATTTTAGCAGGGAAACATCAGCAGTTTTCAAAGCTGTCATAAAATCAAAGGAAAGCGAACTCGTCTCAGCAAATGCTTCTTGTACGAGGATGGATTGATCTCTTTGTTCAATCAGGCTCTCTACTTGTTGTTCTAGTCGTTTCGTTATGTCTGTTTGTGAAGTAGTGGTCCCTGCTACTTCTGGAATGTGATCTGTCTCTTCTCTGCAGCCTGCTAAAAGGGCAATGGTAAAAATCATTACTGTACATGCCTGTCTCTTCATAAAAGGATCCTCCTCAAATAACACATTCTTCAGTAGTATTCGACGAGGGTAGTTAGATTCCTTTTCATTTCAGTATATTTTCCATGTAATCTGCTAAAGGTATCAGCTTAAGATAGGGACTGGGCAGGTCTGGATAAAAAAGAAGAATAGTTGCAAAAAGCCAATCGATTGCCAGGATAATAAAAAATAATTTCTTTTCCTTCTTTTTATTCTTTCTCAATTGGGGCCATTCAAACAAGGCAATGAGAGCAACCATGAATGTGATTGCTATACTAAATACCCATTTCATATCCGTTCACCTCATTAATGTGCTGAACCCGCTCCGGTTCTAAGTACGTTAGCATGGATGTCAAGTTCCACTTCTAGGTTAGGGTATATTTCATCCCAATGATCCTTTGATTCTTTCCATTGCTTTGGATATTTTCGGTGAAAAGCTTCACCAAATCCAAATACGTCTGCTTTATAATCCTTTTGTACTTTGTCTAAGGCATGTTGCAAACGTGCTGTTAGCTTCTTTTCTAGTGCTTTTTTAACAATCTTGATATTTTGGGGGTCCTTTAAGTTTAAATGACTTTCGTTCAAGATAATATCGTCATCTGTACGAGCCTTGATGATCATTTTCCATTTCCCATCCTTCTTAATGACTGGTTCAAGCTTCGTCTCGGCCCGCAGAAGAGTCATGGAAATATATCCTTCCCCTTTTTTGGAATTTACAGTCACTTGGGTTTCCTCTATATCATTTTGGATCCATTTCACGCCCCTAGTTAATTTGTCACTAATGGTACCTACCATCTTATCATTTTTGAAAACGGCTGAACTTTTGATAAACGGAATGGTTTGGGTAGGTTTGGATTTCTTTTGTGGTGGAACCTTTTTTATCATAGGAATAGCAGCATCTCCTGAATTAAGCATGTCTAGTAAATTTATTAATGTAACATGTAACATGACTTTTTCTTCGGAAAAATCTGTAAGTACTTCTGAAGGACTGTAAAGAGAAGTCTCTAATCCTAACATATCCTTGGCCTTACCTTTTGTAACAAATACAAATGCGTGAAGACGGAAGCGCGGATTCCTCATAAAATAATCCATTTTGTCCCGCAGACCAGTCTTTGCAAGGTTTTCATTGATAATAATAACCTCTGTGTGTCCCCAGAAAATTTTCCGAGGAATGACTTCTTGAAGTTTCTCTAAAGCATCTGGAATGGTCACACCGCGTCCTGTTCGAACGGTGGGTAGTGTAATACCCCCACTGCCTTGAGCCATTCCATCGCTTTCACCTCCACCTCCACTTCCACTTGGAGCTTTCGGAACCGATATTTCAACACTTACTTCTATTTGCCCATTATTCAAGATATCAATACCGATTCCTCTTACTAAAGCAATTTCATTTAGCTCATTTCGGTCCCAGCATCCAGTAAGCAGCAAACAGCTCATTAAAATAAATACAATCCGTATGGTTGTCATGACTGTCTTACCATCCTTTCCTTATAAAAGCGATAAAAAGGAGAAATAAGGGGAGAAACGTATAGATGATTGGACCTACTATTCCATCAATCGTATGCATGAATACCTGATAGGCAGAAACATTTGGCACGAACCAAATGGCCAGCAATACATTTAAAAATAAAATAGGAATCACGATCGGTCGATAGTCAGTAAGATTTAGCCATTGAGAAGTGCCTACTGTAAGAACATAATAGAAGACATTTATTTTAATAAACGCACCGGCAATCCAAAAGGCCATAACCACCGCTTCGATATGGGACAAGAAATTGCCGATATCGATATACTGAACGGCATTAATGAGTGGGGCATTTAACTCGCCCGTTGAATTTCCTAAGGCAAGGAGTGCAATAATATTCATCAAGACCATGGTCATTGTGACTAACAGTAAGGAAATAAATGACCATTTTTTTATGTTTTTCTGATCTTTTAGAGAAGGCAGAAAAAAAGCAAGGACAATGAATTCACCAAACCAAAGATTGGAGAAAAATGAGCCTTTAATAGCCGGCAGCAGCCCGTTACCAAAGATGGGCTGAATATGATTTAAATCCACGTCTGGGAGAAGAAGGATAAATACGAAAATGAATGCAAGAATAATAATTGGAGTAAGAATCTGAGCAAGCCTTGCAATTACCTCGACACCTTGACGAATAGCATAGGCACAAATGAAAGCCATACTTCCAAGTACAACAACGCGAGGAGTACGAGGAAGAAAGTATGCATTGACAAACTCACCATACTGCCAGGTTACTTGAATAGCTATACTTAATGTGTAAATGAGGAAAAGGGCTCCCCAAATTTTCCCCGCTATTTTCCCGATGATCTTTCCACTGTATTGGATTAAGGTATCATGTGGATAATAGCTTCCTAATTTGGTGACGGAAAAGATGGTAAGAATACCAAATAGAGAAGAAATAATCGGAGAAAACCAAAAATCTCGTTCGGCAGAACTATAGCTCGATGCGGGTAAATATAGAATGGCCGTAACGGCTATAGCTGCGTAAATTAATATCCCTAATTGAAAGGACGATATTTTTTCCGATCTGTTCAGGTTAATCTCCACCTTGTTGGGGACCTGGTTTTTGATTAGGTCCTTGTCTGAATTTGTTGTACTTCCCAGTGAAATGGGGACGTGTTGACTGCATCCACCATGGTGCGCGAATGAGGAAATCCTTCATACTTGTTTTTTGCATAGGGGCCATGCCTGATAGATACGGCACCCCGAATGATCTTAAGGTGCATAGATGAGTAAGAATGAGGAGCAGCCCAAGCATGATTCCAAGAATTCCTAGAGTACCCGCGAGAACAATCATCGGGAAACGTAATAGTCTAAATGTTGCTCCTAGGTTATATCTAGGAATCGTAAAGGAGGCGATTCCAGTTAATGCTACAACCATCACCATTGGGGGTGAAACGATCCCAGCCTGAATGGCTGCTTGACCAATAACCAATGCACCGGCAATACTGACGGCTGAGCCAATCTGTTTTGGCAGCCTAACCCCAGCTTCACGGAGAGCTTCAAAGGTAACTTCCATAATTAATGCTTCAACAATGGCAGGGAATGGAACGATTTCCCGAGATGTCGAAATACTTATAATCAATTTAGTTGGCAGCATTTCTTGATGATAGCTTAAAACAGCCACATATAGCGACGGGAGCAGTAAAGAAATCCCAACGTATAAAAAACGCAATAGTCGAATCGCTGAACCTAATACATATCTCTGATAATAATCTTCGCTTGATTGAAGTAGTGATAAAAGCGTAGTTGGAGCAATCATCACAAAGGGACTTCCATCTACAAGCATAATCACTCTTCCTTCCAATAGACTTGCAGCACACGTATCAGGACGTTCTGTGCTAAGAATCTGCGGAAAGGGAGAGGTAGGGTGATCTTCAATTAACTCCTCTATATATTGTGTTTCTATGACTCCATCGATATCAATGCGTTTCAATCGGTTATAGACTTCTTCAACTAATGTTTCATTAGCAAGATCTTTTATATACATCATGGAGACATCTGTTTGACTGCTCCGTCCGATTTTCAACGTTTTCATCTTTAAGTTAGGATCTTTGATTCTTCGTCTAATTAAAGCAACATTTACGCTGATGGTTTCAGTAAAGCCATCACGCGGACCTTTCACCACCTGCTCAGAAGAAGGCTCTTCTATCGAACGTTTCTCATATCCAACAAGTTGAATAGCCGCACCAATTTGTTCTTGATCGACAAGTAATAGTGTACTTCCCGTTGAAATCTCCTGGATGCACTCGTCAATGAGTGTCACTTCCGTTACCTTGGCAACAGATAATTTTTCTTGTATCCACTGCGTCACATTTCTTTCCTTTGACTCATTCTTTTCCATTAATCGTGACAGAACATTTGTATCTAGTTCTGCAAAGTCAACCATCCCTACAAAATAAATCATCATAGCTTTTCGTTCACCATTAATCAAAAACGGACGATATACGATATCTGAGCAATCCTCGAAAGCATTTTTGAATGTATGTATATTCTTGCTTAAATCAGAAGAAAGTTGATTAGAATGAAGACTATTTTTTTGATTGGAACGGCGGAAAGGCATAACAAACCCACTTTCAAAAATACGATATATGTATACTGTTCATTTTTTCCATAGTCCGACTGATTATGTAAAAAAGGTGGAAGATAGAATATTCTGACACCTGAATGATTTACTATGAGGAGGGGATAAGGTAGAGATCTAATAAGCTGAGGAGAGAGGGATCAATCGTACACGAATTTTATGGAACATTTAAGGATGCAGTACCACCTAGAAGTGCTTTGGAGAAACTGTAGAAATGTCGGTAATCAGCCAATCGGGATGATACTTATTCATTAGACTATCAGTTATTCCAGAAAAACAGGGTCTTGGTATAGCTAAAGAACTAGTTAGGTCTCTAAAAAATTTCGGAATAAAATCAGAAGTGACTACAATTCTTGACTATCCCTGAAAATATAAAGTTATATGGTCATTGAGGTATAAAATCTATAACGAGGATGTTGTACATAAACCCAGTGGTATATTTATAAAGGTTGTTTGTACGGAAAAGACTTAGGTTAGAGGGAGAAAGAGAGGAAATGAAGTATTAGTATGAAATCGAAAATAAATAGGGGATGAAATAATTTGGCGAAAACAAAAGTAATGGCTAATTTTAGTGCGTTTGGGGATGAATTTCCTGTGGAGAATGTAACAGATGTTCTCGGTATTGAACCCACAAAAACTTACAACAAGGGGGATATTATCGTTACCCCTAACCTTGTATCGACTTACATTAGACGGAGAAGAGAGACGGATTGGACTGTAAGCACTGGATACCAAGAGTCTTACGATATTAACGATCAGTTGAGTCAGATTCTAAAATCTCTTGAAGAAAAAACAAAAGAATTAAAACAACTTAAAAAGAAATATCGTTTAGAGTTTCTTTTTATGATTGTCATTCAAATAGAAAATGATGAAAAACCAGCCATGTATTTAAAGAAAAACATTATAGATTTTTCAAGTGCAGTACAAGCAGAGATCCAATTTGATTTATATGTATTTAGTTAAAGAAATCACCTTAAAACTATTTAGCTGATTTAAATTGATAGTATAGAGGTTTTATTTGTGACCATAGAAAATCTGGTTTATTTAGGATAAAATGGAGATAAAACGAGAAGGGGGATTTTATGGAGAAATTAAGTTACCAGGTAAAGTCACTTAACATAGGGAAGATTGAAAAACATACTTATGGGGAGCGTAGTTTTGAATCTGCTATTCGAAAACAATCGATTAATGAGCCTGTCTTTTTAGGGAAAATGGGCTTAAAAGGTGATGAGCAGGCCTTTAAAGATCATGGAGGCGAAGATAAAGCACTATGTTTGTATCCGTATGATTACTATGAGTATTGGGATGGCATTTTAGCTAAAATGGAAGAAACGGCCTTGTTTGGTGAAAATATAACGGTTGTGGGGCTGACTGAGGAACGTGCACACATTGGGGATATTTTTTCATTCGGAGGGGCAGTTATCCAAGTATCTGAACCAAGGAATCCTTGCTATAAATTAGCAGCCAAATATGAGGTCCCAGATTTGGTTGTACGAATGAGAGACACTGGCTATACTGGATTTCTATTTAGAGTTTTAGAAGAAGGAAACGTATGTCAACAAGATAACCTAGTGCTTTTGGAACCACATGCAGAGCAAGTACCTGTTTCGTTGGTAAATGACGTGAAGTTCTTTGATAAAATGAATAAAGAAAAGCTTGAAAAAGTTTTAGCAGTGGATGCCTTATCTTCTAGTTTACGGAGCAGCCTGTTAAAGCAATACTCCAAGTGAAAATAACCCTTCTGCAGGAGTGGAAGGGTTATTCTTCATCATATTTATTGAGCCAATCCGTAGTCGTTTTAATCATTTCATCCTGTTGTTCTTTTACAGAGATTGTAGCATCATTATCTCCTTTTTGTGATCCATACATCCCGAAACCAGCATGATTACCGCCTTCAATTTGATGTAATAATACATCGGTAGATAATAAAGATTTCGTTTCTTCAATTTTTTCTGGGGTGGATAATCCATCATGTTCGGCGAATAATGAAAGCATCGGTATGTCAGTATCAGAGAAGTCAGTTGAATCAGCCGGATAGGAACCGAGCAAAATAACACCTCTAATCTCTTCTTGATGTGTATAGGCAAAATCTGATGCAGCCACACCCCCAAGAGAATGACCCTCTACATACCAATTATCTATCTCAGGGTATTGCTCCATTACATCCTCCGCAATATTTTGATTAAAGATAGCGAAATTAAATGTCATTTGTGGAATAACAACCAGATAGCCGGCATCAG
Source organism: Peribacillus psychrosaccharolyticus ATCC 23296 (assembly GCF_000305495.1). Lineage (GTDB taxonomy): Bacteria > Bacillota > Bacilli > Bacillales > DSM-1321 > Peribacillus > Peribacillus psychrosaccharolyticus. Next base: position 10,505 of record NZ_AJTN02000229.1, read on the forward strand.
CCAATCCTTGTGCATAATACCGATAGGCAGCAGGTTCTACTTTAGCACCTGGATATAATACAATCCCGCCTTTTGCTTTCTCCTTCGGGGTGAGTACCAGCCAATTATCGACCACGTCGATCTCATCAATTGGGACAAGTGCTTCTAACTGATCCGTACCATCGTACGTAAATTGCGACCAGATATAAAACCCCGCAAAACCGCCAGCGAGAAGAATGACTACAAGTAAGCCACAAATCTTTAGAAATTTTCTCATGCAATTTCCTCCCATTATCCATATTCTTTAAGTTTATATGAAAGTACTTCAAACGGGAACTGTCAATATGTTAGAAAACGTAAGTAGGACATGAAACCTATTACACTAATAAACGTAAAAAGAGAGATAAAAGGAGGAATAAAAAATGACTGATTTAGAAATGGAATGTAAAAGTTGTGGAGGGAATTCATTTGTACAAGCAATGGATTTCGTAAATCTTCGCCCTATGGATAAGAAACTGTCCATTGGTTCTGAGAGAATCTTTACCGTTTGTTTAGACTGCGGAGAAGTCGTTTCAATAAAAGTGAAACATCCTGAAAAATAAAAGAAAAAGTAGTAATTCTTCACGGGATGTGAGCATAAAAAAAAGCTAAACGAGATACCAATGGGGGTATTTAAGAAGGCTTCTAGATGTCCAGACGGGAATATGATAGGTACGGTCGGGAATACGGATCTCAGATGGGAATAATGAGTTTACCAGGAAAAACATAGTGAGTTCCCCACCTAAATTAGGCAGCGATCAAAGAAAGCGAGTCATTTTAAAATAAACAGCTAAACAGGATACCGGTGGGGGTATTAAGAAGGCTTCTAAAAACCTAGATGTGAATAAGCTGAATTAAAAAGCCGACTATTTTCTTCTAAATAGAAATAGTCGGCTTTAATATTATTAGGTAATCATTTTGCGGCATGCTTCTGCACAGGTAAAGCATGCTTCTGCACATTTTTGGCAGTGTTCATGGTTATGTTGTTTGCATTCGTTTCCACAAGCTTCACAAATTTCGGCACAGACTTGGCAGATTTGTTGTATAAATGGGCTATTGGTTTCCATTGATTTTACGGCAAATGCACAAATATCAGCACATTCTCGGTCCATTCGAATACATGGGACCATCATTTTAACATCTTCTTCGTTTAAACAGGCGTCATAGCAGGTATTACATGCCTTTATGCAGTCTAAACAAGCTTGGATAACCTTGTGGCTTTCGCATGTCAGTATAGTTTAGAAAATGATTGTGATGGACATGTGAATCTAATTTCTAAATCTGAGACCATTCCTTTTTATAAGAGAATTGCAGGAGAAACACTTTTTGATGGAGCTCAAATAATAGTTTTTCTAGAAAAAGCGGGAAAAAATTGGCTACTGAAAATTTTTCAGGAGGAGCAATACAATGGCTAAATTAGCTCGTGATTTAACTTATAAAAGAACTGAAAAAGGACACACTGATGATAAAGTGGGTGATAGCTGAACGAGAAAATGGGATGAAAAACCTGTTTTTGCCATTTGTCATGGACCACAAGTGTTAATCGATACAGACCTTTTAAAAGGTGTTGACATCACTGGCTATAAATCCATTCGCAACGATTTGAAAAATGCTGGTGCAAATTTTAAAGACGAAGAAGTTGTCATCAGCAAAAATATTGTAACAAGTCGAGAACCAAAAGATATTCCAGCATTCAATCGTGAATCACTAAAACTTTTAGCTAAATAACAATGGTGATGTAAAAACATAAATATATTTAACTTGCGGATTCTTTAATCAGAATCCGTAAGTTGGTTAAACAAACGTATGAATAAAGGAGGAATTGCGTTGTCATTAAAAGGAAAAAGAGTGGTTGTTTTAGGAGGTACATCTGGTATTGGTTTAGCCGCTGCTAAGGCGTTTATCGATGAATCCGCTCAAGTCATTATTGCTAGCCGTTCTGCTTCAAAATTATCTGACGCAAAAGTGAAGCTTGGTGGTAACGCAGAGGGCTATGAAATCGACTTTCGCAGCGAGGAAAAGGTTGCTGGCTTTTTCAAGAAGGTTGGAAAATTTGATCACCTAGTGGTTACTGCAGGTGAAGGGGCAATGGGTCACTTTAGCGAACTGCCTGTTGCAACAGTAAGAGAGGCTTTTGATAGTAAGTTCTGGGGGCAGTATATTTCGGTTCTTGCTGCTCTTCCATACTTGAATAATGAAAGTTCTATTACATTAACTTCTGGTGTATATGGTGTGCGTCCTCCTCAAGGTGCAACGACTCTAGCTTCCATTAATTCAGCAATCGATGGATTAGTACGAGGACTTTCAGTAGACCTGGCACCTATCAGAGTAAACACGGTATCACCTGGTATCGTTGACACTCCTCTTTACGGCGGAATGCCAGAAGATGAAAGACAAATTATGTACCATGGGATTGCTAAGAAATTACCTGTTGGACGTGTTGCTAAACCTAAAGATATAGCTGAAACCTATGTTTACCTAGCGGAAAATGGGTTTACAACTGGCACATCGGTTCTTATCGATGGAGGAGCTCATTTGATCTAATCCATTGATATCAAAGTCGATTGATAAATTGATTTAGAATAGAAGTGGTGAGGTTGACTCAAAGTGTCAGACACTTACAGACCATCCTCACTTTCTTTTGTTTTTTTGCACAGACGGAAGCAGAAATGTCCATAACATGCAATAAAGAATGGCTTTGTTGGTTACGGAAATTCTAAATATATGCGTAGTTTAAGAGACGTTAACATTCTACTTCTATGATACCCAAATACATAAAAGAAAGGGTCGAGCCTAATGGATGAAAAGAAAAGAGCGGAAATTAAAAATGCATTAGCCAAACACGTGGTAACCCTACCTGACGGCACTTCTTTACCTAGTTTAGGACAAGGAACATGGTACATGGGGGAAAATCCCCAAGTGAGAGACAAAGAAATAAAAGCCTTGCAGCTCGGCGTAGAATTGGGCATGACACTTATTGACACTGCTGAAATGTACGGAAATGGCGATTCTGAACGCTTAGTTGGCGAAGCCATTAAAGGACGCAGAAATGAAGTCTTTTTAGTCTCAAAAGTGTATCCCCATCATGCAGGTTTAGATAAGATTTCAAAAGCATGTGAAAACAGCTTAAAACGACTAGGAACAGACCACTTGGACTTATATCTTCTCCACTGGAGAGGACGTGTTCCTTTAGAGGATACAATTGAAGGAATGGAAAAACTACGTGAAGAAGGGAAAATTATAAGATGGGGTGTCTCTAATTTTGACACGGTCGATATGGAAGAGCTATGGAACACTACGAATGGAAAAAATTGTGTGGCAAACCAAGTGCTATACCATTTAGGTTCAAGAGGAATCGACTTCGATCTCTTACCATGGCAGTGTGAACATAACATGCCAATCATGGCCTACAGTCCCCTTGCTCAAGGAGGCTCTTTAAGAAGACAGCTATTAAACGATCCAGCTATTCATGATATTGCTGACAAATACAATGTCCAACCATTACAAATCGCTCTTGCTTGGACCATCCGTTCGAATAACGTTATCTCTATTCCAAAAGCGGTTCAATATGAACATGTTTTAGCAAATGCTGAAGCAGCAACAATTGAGATTACTGAAGAAGATCTCAGTAGAATTGATCAAGTATTTCCTAAACCTACTAGGAAAATGCCATTGGATATTATTTGAAAATTCACTTTAATGAAGGAATATTGTTGGTGTTGCTGACAATCTAATAGGAATTTCAAAAAAACTGTGTAGAATTTATTCCATACAGTTTTTTTATCGGGGAAATTTAATATCCTTTTCGAGTTATTCCCGCATAACGGAGTACTGCTAATTGGACGGCAAAGCCTAATCGGTTGTAGTCCCGCGATGACAATGACTGATTTCCAATTCATGTTGCGAGAAGGTTTAGTAAGTAGCAAGTTCTTTTTGTGAAAAAATCATTAACAACATAGAAAAAATGATCATGAGTTGAAATTTAGGATTAAAAATAATATTTAAATTTTGGTCAATATCGACGATGTGATTTGTAAATAACTATTTTTTGTACCGATTGGTAGGTACAAATTAAAACGTAAAAAATGTTCTTCTTGTCTTTTAACGAAGTGTTTGCGATACCCATCGAGTAAAAACATACGTGAATAGGCAAGATATATATGCAATTAATATATTGAAGGAGTGTTAATTATGGCTGATATGAAAATAAATGTGAATGCAATTTGGGATGGTGGGGTAACAGGGAATGGAACCCTTAAAGCGGAGTATCTTGATACAAAAATCGCTATTCCAACATCATTAGGAGGTAGTGGTAACGGAGCAAATCCAAAAGAGGTTCTCGTTGCTTCTGTAACAACTTGTTATGCAGCAACACTAACATTTGTGCTTGAAAGCAGAAAACTTCCTGTGGCGGAACTTACAGTGAACTCTGAGGCAAGTATAACTGATAATGAGTTTAAAATTATCCATTATCCTCACATCGTTTTATCTGCTGGCGCGACTGAAGAACAAATTCAATCTGCACAAAGAGCGACAGAAGCAGCAGATAAAGGGTGCGATGTTGGAAATATATTGAAAAAAGCTGATGTTAAAATTGAAGTTCAAGGTAAAGTTTCTGTGAAATGATATGATTCACCCAAAGATGTAAAAATAATCACTTTTTTGTTCAAATTTATCGATCTTCCACAAACGAGGCATTATCTACAGTATGGAAAAAAGCCCAATTTCTCAATTTAATGCTGAGAAATTGGGCATTTTAATATTAGTATTTCCTTAACGTTGTAAATTTGCGTTTTGCTGGTGGTCCCCTTTATAAAAATAAAAAGGAGCTAGTGTTATGCAGTTACCTGATGACTTTTAAAATTTTTTAGGCATAGCTACTATCTCCATGTGCATCATTCGCATGGCAAAGGATTTACCCATAAGCACGGATCTTCCTGCACCCGCTACAAAAACTTTCTTTGATTCAAGAATCCCATTAACCAGTTTTTCAGCTTCTTCGTTAGTTATTAAGTCTACTGAACGATTTAGCTCTTTTATGATTTCAGCTAAATATTGAGAAGTCTGCATGATGGATATTAGCCTTGTTTTACTAATTTTTGTATTTGGGCAGCTGTCCCTTTAATATCAGCTTGTCCAGTGATACCTCCACCAACAATGACAAGGTCAGGTTGTGCTTTAATGACTTCCGGAAGTGTATCTAATTTTATGCCGCCTGCTACAGCAGTTTTTGCATTTTTTACAACACGTTTAATGGTTTGAAGGTCCTCAAAAGAATTTTTTCCAACAGCTTGAAGATCGTAGCCAGTGTGCACACAGATGTAGTCGACGCCAAATGCATCCACTTCTTTAGCACGAGTTTCAAGATCTTTCACAGCGATCATATCAACAAGGATTTTTTTGCCTTGATTTCTAGCTTCTTCAACAGCCCCTTTGATGGACATATCTTCAGCTGCACCAAGAATCGTGATGATATCAGCGCCGGCTTCAGATGCTTTCATCACTTCAAAACCGGCTGCGTCCATAATTTTTAGGTCGGCTAATACTTTCAAAGAAGGGAAAGCTTCTTTCATTTCTTTAACAGCCCTAAGCCCTTCATTAATAACCACTGGTGTACCGATTTCTACGATATCAACATATTCCTCCACTTGTTTAACCAATTCAATACCTTCTTGAATGTTTACTAAATCCAGCCAAGAGCTGGAAGAAGATCTTATTGTTCATCGCGAAGTTTATCCAATTGTACCTCCCAAAGTGGAATACTCTCTGACAGAACAAGGAGAAAGCCTGATGCCGATTCTTGATTCGATGTATAATTGGGGTAAAAATTATATGGAGAATATTGTTGGGGGCCAAGTAAAAAGAAAAGAGGATATCAAGTAGAAAAACTATCCCTTCTTTCTTATTCAAAGATGTTTTCTCTTTTTTTTACCTTGATATGGTCACGTATCAAATTAAGGTAGAGAAAAGCACAACATTTAATAATCAGTTATTAAAAACCAAGGTTAGCGATTTTTGTATAGTCGCTGACCTTGGCTTTTTCACATGCACCCGGCATTGGTGCAATTCTCTAGCCATGGTGGTGTACGGTTAGCTTAATGAAGGAGAGTCAACTCAGAGGGGGAAAATTTTTTGTTTCTAGGAATATTATACAAAGACCCAGTAGTTAGTATACTTACACTATGTAATTTAATTGATACTATTTAATTATAAAGTGCGTACTTACAGGGGTACCACTACATCGCCATCAAGCTAAGATGAATATCTATCCCTATAACCCAAAAAACGCTATTCTTTTTGTAAAAATATACAGAAAGGATGGCGTTTTTTAACTTTTCGCAGAGGATTGACGTTGAAAAATCGAGTAGTGATTGCTCCAATGACAACGAAAATGAGTTTTTATGACGGGGTAGTAACACAAGATGAATGGAATACTATTCGTTAAGAACGGGCGAAGTGGGGGCAATCATCACTGCGGCAGCAAATGTTCAAGATAACGGAAAAGGATGGGAAGGTGAATTGAGCGTTGCATCAGATCAATTTATTCCTAGCCTTAGTCGATTATCATCAACTATCAAACGAAATGGAACAAAAGCTATTTTACAACTTTTCCATGCAGGAAGAATGACAGATTCAGGAGTATTACGTGGTGTACAACCGGTTTCTGCCAGTGCCATCGCTGCCGAACGTCCGAATGCAGAAATTCTAAGAGCGTTAACTGAAGATGAAATATTCGACTTAATCGAAGACTTTAAAAAAGCGACTGAACGTGCAATTAAAGCTGGATTTGATAGGGTAGAAATTCATGGAGCAAACACCTATATAATCCAACAATTTTTCTCTCCACACTCAAACTGTCGTGAAGACCAATGGGGAGGAAGTATAGAGAAACGATTTAATTTCATTAACCAATTAGTTGATTCTGTTACTGAGGTCGTGGATAATTCAAATGTTCAAGATTTTATCGTGGGATATCGTTTTTCTCCAGAAGAATATGAAGAACCTGGGAATAAAAATGTCAGATACCCTTTATCTTGTTGATAAATTAGCTGATAAAAGGTTAGACTATTTGCATATATCATTGGGTGACTTTAAGCGAGTATCTGTATCTGAAGATTATAAAGAAAAATCTATTATGCAATATGTTTATGAGAAAATAAATGGACGTGTATCTTTAATTGGTGTTGGTGATATTCGTACTAAATAGGATGCAGAGGAGACATTGACAAACGCTGAAATAGTAGCAGTAGGGCGCTCTCTCATCATTGATCCTCGCTGGATAAGTAAAGTGCTGGAGGGAAAAGAAGATACGATCAGAAGAGTACTAGTTGATCAAGATAGAGAAGAACTCATGATAGGGAATGGGGTTGTAGATTTCCTGAGTATTATGATGCCTGATCGATTACGCTAAACCAAATTCAATAAAAGCGCGGATCACAAGTAAGTTGGTTACATTCTTGAAACTACAGCTAACGGGAGTATTAACGGTTGATTAACTTTTTACATGGTTGTGACGAACGTAGAAAGTTTACGTTCGTCACGATATTCTAGAAAGATCATATCATACGGCGTCATTTCTAAGTTAGAGTACGTTAAATGTATAAGGGATGTGTTATCTTTTAGAAAGGGACGATGATGAAATGGTTACAGAAATCCAACTAAATGATACTAAAATTAAAATCACACAATATGATGAAAAAAAGATAGAAGGTAAAACTCAGATATCGTTAACTTTTTATGTTACAAGTGACGACTACCATGACATAGCAACGTTATTATACAAAGGAACATTTGATGTAATCGTACTCGAGAGACATCTTGAGTTCCGCGGAACGATTCAAGAATATTCAACATCAATTACGAATCTATACGAAAAAGGGCAAATTGGTGAATATAAACTGACTTTGAAAGAAGCGGAATAATATAAAAGGGGATTTTCATCTTATGAAATTAAGCATTTTAGACCAGTCTCCCATTTCAACTTATCAAACGGCAAATGAAGCATTACAGGAATCAATGAATCTCGCACGCATAGGGGAGACATTAGGATATTCACGTTATTGGATTGCTGAACATCATGCAATGCCAGGGCTTGCATGCACCGCTCCCGAGGTAATGTTAGGATATATTGGGGCAAATACAAAAAATATACGAATTGGCTCTGGAGCAGTTTTATTGCCATACTATAAGCCGTATAAAGTAGCAGAAACCTATCACATGTTATCCACTCTATTTCCTAATCGAATTGATGTAGGGATTGGAAGGGCACCGGGTGGTCCTGCTGAAGCATCAAATGCATTATCGGATAACTATTTGCAACATGTCTATAAAATGCCTGATTTAGTAAATGAATTAATTAAATACATAGATAATGAAGGGACCGTATTAGAGGCTTCTCCGTTACCGCAAATTAGTCCTGATCTATGGATGTTAGGTACAAGTAGAAAAAGTGGAAATTTTGCGGCGGAAAACGGTTTAGCCTATAGTTTTGGACAATTTATGAGTGATGAAAACGGAGCAGAAATCGTCCAACAATATCGTCAGTCATTTCAACCAAGAAAAAAAGGCCAAAAACCATACGTCATTATGGCTTTATCAGTAATATGTGCAGAAACTACTCAAAAAGCAGAAGAAATTGCTTTAAGTTCAATTGTTTGGGAACTACAAAATGAGAGTATGGAAGGAAACAAAGGAGTTCCTTCTGTTGATGAGGCAAAAAAAATTCTATTAAATCAACGTAATCAAAAGTCTATTGAAAGAATAAAAAAGAAAATGATTATAGGTACTCCTAATGAGGTGAAAAGTAAAATATTAGAAATTCAATCTCATGTATTAGCAGATGAAATCATGATTGTAACTATCACTTATTCATCAAAGGATAAGCATCAATCATATCGATTAATCGCAGAACAATTTATTAAATGAAAAAGTTAAGATTAAAAGGAGGAAATTGTCATGAACAGACTACAAGGAAAAACAGCGATCATCACTGGTGCCCAGCACTGGAATAGGGGCTACTATTGCTAAGGAATTAGCCGTGGAGGGAACAAATGTTGTCTTGGCTGAACGTTGACTGGAAAAATTAAACGAAGTAATAAGTGAATTACAGAGTTAAAATGGCAAGGTGTAAGTAATTGCTGTCCAAGCGGATATGTCAGTTAAAAAAGACGTTGATCAGCTCGTGGAAAAGGCGCAAGCAGAGGTAGGTAATATGTTAGGTGTTTAGATCAGATAGCGCAACCAAAGGGGTGTGACTGCAGAATAGACAACTGCTCGCACGATTGAAATGGCTCAATATGTAGAAGAATTAGGGTATGAACGCTATTGGTTTGCTGAACATCATGCAACGAGGGGACTAGAATCAAGTTCCCCTGAAATTATGATGGCTGCAGTCGCAGCTAAGACTGCCAAATTGAAGGTTGGCAGTGGTGGAATCCTGCTTCCACAGTATAGTGAATATAAGGTGGCTACCAAGTTATTTCAATTACATCACTTTTTCCCGGAAGAATAGAGGCAGGTGTCGGACGTTCACCTGGAGGAAATGAAACGTTTCGATCGTTGTTGGCCGAAGGCAAGCCGAATCAACTAGCAGACTATCCCGATAAATTGACAGACCTCATAACATTCCTAAGTAATGATGGAAATGTTAGTGCCGTACCACGGACAAAAGACGCCCCGAACTTATACTCATTAGGTTTTGGGGAAAACAGTGCTAAACTTGCAGCGAAACTGGGGATTGGCTATGTATACGGTCATTTCATTAACCCGAACAGTGGAAAAGAGGCTCATCAGACATATCGAGCGAAATTTAGACAAGGATATTTGAGTCATTCTGCCATTTTCGTTATCTGTGGAGAAACGGATGAACAGGTGGAAGAGCTTGCCATTAGCCAGGATGTTTGGCTGCTGCATGTGGAAAAAAGTCTTGATATTCGGGTGCCAAGTATCGAAGAGGCAAAAGCGAAAAGCTGGAATGATAAGGAGAAAGAACAGATGCTGGAAAACCGGAAGCGGATGATCATCGGTGGGCCGAAAAAAGTAAAAAGTGAACTGCTTCACCTGTCCGAACGTTATCAATGTAACGATTGGCTCAATCTTACAATATTTATGATTTCCAAGAAAAACAACAGTCGTATCGGCGAATTATGAATTATTTTCGTAATGGAGTACCGACAAAACGCTGATATTACGTTAAGGAGAATTTTTAAAAAATAACCGGTTTTCACACGGTAAGTTGTAACCGTAGCCCCCATTTGATTAGAGCGATACTCACCTAGTAAGTTGATATGCTCCCATCCTAATGGAGAAATATGTTTTTAATAAATCTTCTCGTAACACCCCTTTATTCCGGAGTAGTTCTGTAGCCTTGCCTAGATAAACCGTATTCCAAAACGATAATGGCATATATCAGGATATTTAAAGCGCTTGCACGCTGCAACTGATCCTGCAAAGCACGTTATCTCAATTCTCCATTTTCCCCGAAGAAAATGGCCCTTGCCAAAGCATTCATTGCATCTCCTTTATTTAAACTCCGTTGAATTCGCCGACGGATCGATTCACTTGAGATGTAATCTAAGATAAAGATCGTCTTTTCGATTCTTCCCATCTCCCTAAGTGCTTTAGCAACCTTGTTCTGTCGAGCATAAGAGCCTAGCTTACCCATAATAAGTGCACCTGACACTTTCCCTTCTTGAATAGAATGCGCTAAACGTAGAACATCATCGTAATTTTCACGTATGACCTTCCTATCTATTTGACCGCGTAGAAAATTTTCGGATTTTGGAAAATCGCTAGGTTTTCCAATTACATACAGCTTTGAGTCTGATAAATCCCATAGACTTGGAGCAAAATAAATCCTAATAGATGGGTCAATCCAATAATTTGATTTTTATAGCCAGCCGTATCTGTAGAATGCTCCTCAATTGATAAATTTGACTCATGATGCAAAAGGCCATCGATAACATGAACTGCATCGCGAGCGTTCGTATTAATTACTTTTGAATAGAAAGATGAATATTGATCGCTAACGAATCGATAAATAGTGGCTTCTTTGCCAGATCCATAATGTGGATTAGGATCAGCACTAAGGGAAGAAACCTCTACTTGCACGCGCATACCATCAGAGGAGGATGTGCTTCCATTTCCCCAATATGAGACTAATGAACGACGATGATGAAAGTTTACAAGAATAGCTTGTGCTCTATTCATTGCATCCTCATGCATTCGCTACTGAGATGCATTGGCCATTTGGTGATAAGAGATACCAGGTGTTGCATCAGCCAATTTGGTTAACCCGATGTTGGTACCCATTGCCATAAGAGCTGCTAGTGCAATTGTTTTTTCCCCTTTTGGTGGACGATTGGTGGATGCGTGGACAAATTGTTCATCAAACCCTGTCCAACTTGCTACCTCTAAAAGGCTTTATTCGTGGCAGCATGCTATAGAGGGTGGCACTATATTGTTTTGTATCTTCCGGAACGTCTTTTTCAAGTCGATGGACATGTAATTTGCCTTTTTCAAAGTTAACACCTTCAAGTTCATCGATGTTTTTACTGATCTAACGTAATCGATGTATTAGGGATGTAATTCTCTCCTCAAATTATTCTTCCACATTTATACTTACTGCTAATAATTTTGTACAGAAAGTCAATACTTTTTGAACATTGCATGTCTTCCTGCCCTGTTCCAGCACATAATTTATGTGGAATCTCATCACTTTCCTCTATAAATTCCTGTGCACTTCTACACTTGTTAATCCATTTTACAATATCATCCTGAGAGGGTTTACTCTTTGACTCAATAAAGACTGCTTCAAAACGTTGTTTACAAGGATCCCAAACGAAGCAACAATTATATCGTCATCTATAACATCATCTTCATCAGAAGTTTCTTCAACTATCCTTTTAAAGTCTTGATTTTCAAAGCTATATACCAATTCAAACCATTTAAATGATGGGCAAAATAATCCTCATCTCTTTGCCACCTGTTATCTAAGCTTATTTGCGTAGTTCCTTTAAAGCCGTTTCCTAGCCCTGTCTAAAGCATAAAATTTGATTATGGGTATAAAGGAGAATAATATAGAGATATCGCAAATTATCAATATCCTTTTGTTCGATTAGTTTATACGCATTCCAAGCAAAATAGATTTTAATAAGACTAGGAAGGGGCGGGCACCGTTGAATCGGGAATCAAATATGATAAATGACGAACAGGCAGTTGAAATTTTCAAGGCTTTGTCAAATCAAATAAGAGTAAATATTCTGCAAATGTTGAAAGAACCTGATAATAACTTTTCCCCGCAGGCCCATGTCATCAAAGAAAAAGGCTTTGATGGCGGGGTTTGTGTTAGTGATATTCGCAGCAAAGTAGGGCTATCACAGTCCACTACCTCCCAGTATTTATCTATCCTATTGCAAAGCGGTCTGGTGGAAATGAAACGAATCGGACAATGGACTTATTATCGACGCAATGAGGAAACCGTTAAACAGTTTGAAAAGTATATAGGCTTAAAAATATAACCTTTTAAGGAGGACCAAGAGTGAGTTTTCAAAATCATCGTGCCTATAACAGCATGTACCAGAAAGACAAAATGACACTCGGATTTATCCTCCCAACTGCCAGGATGTCTAAAAATCCGATTATGGAGAATCAGCTGGAGCTTGCCCGTAAAATTGAGGAATATGGCTTTGCTTCATTATGGCTCCGTGATATTACGATGCAGAATTTGAATATTGATGATAACGGCCAAAAGTACGATTTATGGATTTATTTGACGTATCTTGCTGCCTATACGAAGCACATTGCGTTAGTGACAGGAAGTGTAGTTCTCCCTTTGCGCCACCCCGTCAGGGTAGCCAAGGAAGCTGCATCAATCGATCAATTGTTTCCAGGTCGATTGATTATGGGAGTGGCATCAGGGGACAGGGAAAAAGACTTTACAGCTTTAGGGATATCTAAGCAAGAAAGCGGTCCGATATTTAAAGAAAATTTTGAAATTCTCGACCGTCTGTTAAAAGAGAATCAGCCGACAATCCACAGCCACGCCGGGCTGATCGATGGTACAGATATGAGGTTAATCCCAAAGCCTGTATCTTCGATTCCGACCATGGTGACTGGATTTAGCAATCAGTCTATCAATTGGATAGCCAGGAATGGGGATGGGTGGCTTCAATACCCAAGAAGCATTATTCAACAGGCGCAGCTTATCCAGGATTATCGTGCTTTAACTGAAGTTCATGCTCCAGGAGATTTTAAACCCTTTTCTCAAAGCTTGTTCATCAATTTATTGGAAAATCCCGATGAAATGCCTGTCCCAATACCCTTAGGATATTCCGTGGGAAGAAACCGTTTAGTTGATCTACTTCATCAATTTCAAGAGATTGGTGTCAACCATTTGGCGTTTGTTCTGTATTTTTCCAAGCGCCCTCCAGAGGAAGTAATCCAGGAACTTGGAGAATTTGTTTTACCCTACTTTTCAACCCATAAAGGCACAGGCCAGCTTTAAAAAATTTAATTGTATAAAAGGAGGAAGAAGTATGACAAAGAAAATAGAACTTTCAGTACTAGATCCCTCCCCAATTGTCGAGGGAGGATCAGCCGAACTTTCCCTTCAAAACACGCTTGATCTAGCAAAGAAAACAGAGCAGTGGGGATATAAACGGTTTTGGCTTGCTGAACATCATAATTGGGCAGGAATGGCGAGTTCAGCATCCCCGGTCGTAATTGGACGAGTAGCCTCTGTCACGGAAAAAATGCGTATTGGATCAGGCGCAATGCTGCTTTCCCATTATTCTCCTCTTTCCGTGGCTGAGCAATTTGGAACATTAGAAACCTTCTTCCCTGGCCGAATCGACCTTGGATTGGGGCGGGCACCTGGCACGGACCAATATACAGCAAATGTATTGCGGCAGCGGGTTGCTGGTGAACCTGAATTTGATGCCCGGCTTGAGGAGCTTATCGCTTATCTTTATGGTACAGGAACAGCCACTAAGAATGGTTCATTTAGCATTCACGCCATTCCCGGCGAAAAAACAAATGTGCCAATTTGGCTGTTAGGTTCAGGGTTTTATAGTGCACAATTGTCTGGACTACTTGGGTTACCATTCTCTTTCGCGGGACATTTTGCTCCAGGTAACATGATGGAGGCCATAAAACTGTACCGGGATTATTTTCGTCCGTCTCAATTTTTGGAGGAGCCTTATGTAATGTTAGCCGTTCAAGTGGTGGCTGCTGATGAGAAACAGGAGGCACAAAGGCTTGCCACTTCGATGTATCAAAAATTTCTTTTGTTAACCCGCGGACAGCCTTCGCCCATTTTGCCACCTGTTGATAATATGGACAAGCTTTGGAACAATAATGAACGCAGGGCAGTTGAAGAACAGCTTTTCACTTCCATCATCGGGGACCCTGCAGGTGTGAAGCAGCAGCTACATGAGTTAATAGAAAAGACTGACGCTGATGAAATTATGGTTCATACAGAGATTTTTGATCATAAGGCACGGCTGCGCTCTTATGAAATTTTGGCTCAGGCTGCAGTAAATTAAACAGTGTCTAATCTAATAAAGGATATATTTTCTGCAGATATTAAATCAGTTAAATTAATGTGATTTAGATTGAAGCAGTAAAAGAAGACAAAAGAAAATAACCTGTAAATTCTTTATAGGTTTGAAACGAAATTTTTAAAGAAAGAAGATGAGCATATGCCAGAAAATGATACAAAACAAATTACGGATATTCCATTCTCGGTCCTGGATCTCTCTCCAATTGCAGATGGAAGGACGCCGGCTGATTCTTTTCGCAATACTTTGGAGCTGGCCCGGCTCGCAGAAAAGCTGGGGTATAACCGATATTGGCTCGCTGAGCATCATAATATGCCATTTATCGCCAGCTCTGCAACATCGGTAGTCATTTCCCATGTTGCAGCAGGTACATCAAAAATCCGGGTAGGTTCAGGCGGTATTATGCTGCCGAATCATGCACCTCTTGTTATTGCTGAGCAATTTGGTACTCTGGAATCATTATATCCAGGACGTATTGATCTTGGCTTGGGCCGTGCACCAGGCACTGATCAGCTTACCGCACGTGCATTAAGACGTGACTTGAGAAGTTCAGGAGAAGATTTCCCTGAGCAGCTGGCTGAGCTCCGGAATTACTTTGACCCTTCCCTGGCACAAGGATATAGTCATGTTAAAGCAATTCCGGGTGAGGGATTAAACATACCTATTTGGCTGTTAGGTTCGAGCGGATACAGTGCCCAGCTGGCAGGAGAGCTTGGACTGCCGTTTGCATTTGCGAGCCATTTCTCTCCGCATAACACATTGCCGGCTATCCAGCTGTACCGCCGTTCGTTTAAGCCTTCTAAAGTACTGGACAAGCCGCATGCAATGGTAGGGCTAAACATCATTGCGGCCGATACAGATCAAGAAGCTGAGCGGCTCGCTACAACATTGCAGCAGCAGTTCTTGAATTTGATGCGCGGGAAGGAAGTCCCATTGCAGCCGCCAGTGGATAATATTAATGATATAGCGAGCGACTATGAAATAGCTGCCCTTGAGAATCAATTAGGAACTTCGATTGTCGGCAGTCCTCAAATCGTAAAAGAAAAGCTGGAAAAGGTTCTGGATGAAAGTCAAGCCGATGAAATTATGGCAATCGCCCAGGTTTACGATCATAAGGCCCGCCTCCATTCCTATGAAATATTGGCAGAAATTACTCAGCTAAAATAGGTCAAAACTGGCCTCACCATGGAACAAACGTTGCAATTAGTGGACATTTTAGCGGACCAGGACCTGGGTCTCCATATTTCTGTCGGCGGCTTTTGGAACGGATTAATCCGTGATGATAACAATTAGACATCCCGAGTTGTTATGATCCATGAGCGTGTGCCGCCCATAGAAAGGATTGGATCTAAAGTGAACCGGGGATTAAAAGATAAAACAGCACTCGTGACAGGCGGCAGTAGAGGTATTGGAAAAGCAATTGCCGTCGCGTTTGCCAGGGAAGGCACCAATGTTGTAATTTGTGGCTGTGGTAAAGAAGCATTAAAAGAAGCAGCAGTGGAAAATGAAAAGCTGGAGGCAATAGGTTTTAATTTTTGTAGAAAATAATTATTTAAACAGCTACATGTATGAAGTGGAACCCATAAAGTTAGACACTTTATTTACTTAGGCTGCCTTGAGGGCATGAACCCGGTCATCTACCGGGCTCATGCCTTTTAATTTTACCTTGATTCGTTGATGATTGTAGTAATAGCCCGCAAACTGGAGAAGAAATTCAAATAGCAGCTTCTAAACTACCAGCCTTTAAGCCAGGTAAAGAATTGAAAGAATCTGTAAAATAAAGGAACGTCCAATTAAGTTTTTAATAACTTAATTGGACGTTCTTTTTTTGTATAAGGGGTAGCGTTCTGTTTCAATGTATTTTTCAGTAAAGGCTTTTTATATAAGGTCACTTACTTATTTGTTATCGAGTTGTTCCGCCAAACCGATTAGAAGTCCTTCGGTTCCACGAATGTAGCAGAGCCGATATGAGTCCTCATACTGAACCACTTCGCCAACGAGCTGAGCACCATACTTAGTGAGTCTAGATACCATTTCGTCAATGTCTTCAACGGTGAACATGACGCGTAGATAACCCAGGGTATTTACAGGAGCAGTCCGGTGATCTGATATAGCAAGTGGGGTGAGAAATCGAGAAAGTTCAAGTCGACTGTGGCCATCTGGGGTAACCATCACAGCAATCTCTACGCACTGAGAACCCAATCCGGTTACACGACCAGCCCATTCACCTTCGACAGTGGAACGCCCTTCGAGGTTCAAGCCAATCTCTTCGAAGAAAGAGATTGCGTCATCAAGGGATTCTACAACGATGCCGACATTGTCCATTTTTAGTAATTTGTTTTTTTCCATAGTTTTATCTCCTTATATGTAAAAATATATTATCTGAACATCTTCATAATAATTCTATTAAAAAGTTACAAATTCCTTCCAAACAAAAAACACTATCTGTGTTGTTCACATTGTTAGAGCAAAGGTCATTGATTGCAAAGTTACACATATAAGTACAAAAAGCATGAAATAGTTTAACACCGCTAATAAATGAGATTTTATCTTATTGTGACCATCACAGTTAACTTAGGGTTGTGCACATTGTGAGCAAACGTCATTGGATGTAAAAGTTGTACATAATTACTTATTGCATAGAGAATAGGCTAACAAACTAAACCCAAAGGGCTTTCCAGTCATACATTCCTCATAATTGGTATTCATATTTTTAGAACCTCCTATATGTTATTCTAGCTTCTCTATTTATTTACCCAACTATTCATTTTGTCGATGGAAGAGTTGATTGTATAGTAAGATAATTGATAGGATAATTATGGTAGATAACCATGTGTAGGAGTGATGAATATGGCAGCTGATTATTTTGATTGGACCGACTTGTTCTGGAAAAACATCAGCGGCGGAGATCATATCGGAAAAATTAACTATTCCACTATGTTCGATAGATGAGGTTCGGTTTTCTTACTATGAAGAAATCGGTTATGAGAAAGAAGTTCAAGATGAAATTAAGAAAAGAGATGGGTTTAGTGGTGTCTATCAGTATTTGAAGCCATTTGAAGCCCATACTGTTTTACGAGTTGTGCATTATGAAAACCATGTTATTGATTTTAAAACCCGCGACATTTATGTCGCGGGTTACTTACCAGATGTCTATATCTAGACTAGCGGGTGCAGCGTATGCTTATTGTCGAACAACTTTATTGCTTAAGGATGCTCCACTCATCCCTTCACAATTTATTTTTATCCTCTGTTAATAGCCCATTTAACATGTTTGACATCTGAGGGAAGGAAACTTGTTTTATCATATTTACCATTTCATCTCCGATTAAATCATCTTTTTCTTGTTTAATGACAGCGACCTTTTTATGCAAGTCTTCCATTTTTTTATCCAAATCTGATGCCGTCTTAGCCGCCTCTTTTAATTCGATTAATAATTCTTCGGGAACTTCCTGGTTGTATTTATAATAAATTTTATGTTCTAGACTAGCCCAGAAGTCCATGGCAATGGTCCTGATTTGTACTTCCACAAAAACAGACTCTTCCCGATCTGACATGAAAACGGGAATCTTCAAGATTAAGTGGAGACTTCGATAACCATTTGGTTTGGGATTCGTAATATAGTCCTTTATATCGATAACCTCTATATCCCGTTGTGACTGGATCATTTCACTAATTTGATAAATATCTGATCGAAACGAACATGTAATACGAATACCAGCAATATCTCTTATATTATCTTTAATATGATCAAACGATAATGGGATATTTTTTTTAAGGACTTTTTTTATTAAACTATCTGGTGATTTCATGCGCGTACTAATATGCTCAATTGGATTATAGTCATGTATATAGCTAAATTCTTCATTTAAGATATTAAGTTTCGTTGTCATTTCATCTAAGGCGAACTTATAAGCCATCCTGAATCTAGTAAAGTCTACCTTTAATTCTTTTATTCTTTCTTGAGAAATATCAATGGGAAAATTCATTACACCGCTGCCTTTCTGACATGCATATGATTTATAATGAAAGAAGAACATTTTCTTCTAGTTTCTTCATTCCCCATATATTTTACTATATCTTTTAGCTTACTTAAAATTTAATATACCTTTAACCAACTTACAGAATATTGTATAATTTTTGGAAAAGGAGTGGAATAATGGAGCAAATCTTAGAGAAAATCCTTGCATGTATGCCTTCTTCCAATAAAATTCAAAAAGTCCAAACACAGCATCGGCTAACCTTAGCTGAAACATGGGGAATCAAAAAAGGCAGTAAAATATTAGAGATAGGCTGTGGACAAGGTGACACTACCGCCGTACTTGCCTATCTAACCGGTGAGAACGGACTTGTACATGGAATCGATATCGCATCGGCTGACTATGGAGCTCCAGTGACAATCGGTGAGTCCCATACCTTTTTACAAAAATCAGCAGTCGGCAGCCAGATAAAGATTGATTTTGAGACAGATATAGGAGCAGATCCACTTAGGTTTCCAGACAATTATTTCGATTATATCGTCCTATCACATAGCTCATGGTATTTAAGTTCTTTTGAAGAATTAGCGAAGATGTTAAAGATGTTAAGAAAATGGGGAAAGCAGCTTTGTTTTGCAGAATGGGACACCTCAATCAATTCCGTTGAGCAATACCCCCATTTTTTAGCTGTTTTAATTCAAGCTCAATATGAAGCCTTCAAGAAAAACAGCATGGCTAATGTACGCACACTGTTTACCCCCGAGGATATTCGGAAACTTGCCAAAATAGCTGGGTGGCAAGTCATCAAAGAACAATCGATCCATTCCCCTGATTTACAAGATGCAGATTGGGAAGTACATATGACATTAGCTGATTATCAAGAAGAATTAGCAGCGATTGAAATGCCTGAAAAACTGCGTTATCTTATTGAATCAGAAGTCCATTTATTAAAAGCAAGCATTGAAAAAATCAAGCTATCCCCTATGTCTACCTATACGTTTACAGCAACGTAACCGTGTTAAGAGGAAAAAAAGAAGTCACACAAGTGACTTCTTCAGACTGTAGACACACTCGGGTGAGATCTTTAAAATCAAGATGTTGATTTCCATTCCAGGCGCTTCGCTTTCCGCGGGCGGGCGGTGAGCCTCCTCATCGCTTACGCTCCTGCGGGGTCTCCCCTGTCCCGCTGTTCCCGCAGGAGTCTTCACGCCTTTCACTTCAATCAACTGACTTTCTAAACTTATAAGTAAAAGGCCTATTTAAAAAGAGGTTCGGAATGAAACCATTCCGAACCTCTTTTGTCTACAAAATTATATGTCACACAAGTTTAGTGAGAGTATAATAAGCTATTTCGCTATTTTCGCTACTAATTCTGGGAGCCACGAGGACAACTCACTGAATTCAAAGCCTGCTTTTTCAGCCTTTTCAGGCGTCATATACCAATCATTTGGTATGGCATAAGGAGACTTCTCTACTGCATTGTCTTCTTCCAGTGTGATGATTGCTTGTTTTCCAGTCGCTTTCTCCACTAATGATAGTAAATCACGCAAAGAGATTGCCCCTTTCGCTGTCGCATTAAATGGACCTTCAATATCAGAAAACCCTGCCCACTCTAAGAATTCGGCTGCTTCAGCTGCTAAAATAAAGCTCATTTTAGCATCCATATTGATAAAGGACATTGCTTCTTCCTTTTTCACTTTTTCTGTATGGAAGTGCAAACGACGTGTATAGTCCTCTTCCCCCATCACAATTGGAAAACGAACGGCCACAACTGGGAACGAGGCATATTTAAAAAACACAGCTTCTGCCTGTCTCTTACCCTCGCCATAAGAAAATTCCGTTTGATCTCCCATTTTAATTTCATAATGAAATGGATCAAAGTCTTCCTCTTTCTTAACACGACCGTCTATTTCATAGGTAGAAAGTGTCGATGTGAAGATTAGCTTCTGAGTCTTACCCTCCAATATCTCGCAGAGGACTTTAGCTTCATTCGGTGAATAACAAATATTATCATAGACCAGATCCCATTGACCTTCTAATGCTCCACGAAATGCCGCTTCATCAAGACGATCCACTTTAATATGCGAAACGTGTGAATCAAATGGAACCTCACTTTTACCACGGGTAACAATGGTCACTTCATGGCCAGCTTTAGTGAGCCTCTCAACTAATTTTTTACCAAAAAACCGTGTCCCGCCTAATACTAAGATTTTCTTCATATCGCACATCCCCTTCTTTTTCAATCTTTACTGATATGTATACATCATCCAAAATCCAATATCTTCAAAACCAATTTGCTTATAGATGGCTCCAGCTGCTGGATTATCATAGAACAAGCAAAGTTCTTTTTCTTCACTCAGTAATTGACTACATAGTTTCACCATACACTTAGTTGCATGACCCTTTTTCTTATAGTTTGTATGTGTAGCTACACTTACAACCATGGCTGATAAGGAGTTTTCTGCAGCGGTTGACGCGGTAGATACCATGATACCGTCTTCTTTAATAAAGAACGATCGTGAAACGCCTTCTTCGAATCCCCGCTTCTTTCTCTCTACTGTCATCTTATTATTACTAAACTCGGGGATAGAATTTAATAAGACAATCAAATCCTCTGCATCGTCAGGAACTGCTTGTTGTACAATTGACACATCAACAGTCTTAGTATCTGTAGTCAATTTCGTACACTTTGCATAGTAAGTCTGCCTTTTTCTTTGGTTTTTTTCTAGTAAATAAGGTTCGAATTTTTCGGTAACCTGTTTAAGACCTGACATCATCTTAAGGGTCGGATCCTTGCGTAAAATCTCCGCAAATCCCTCAACATCAAAGTCACCAGGCGCATATGGAATATAATTATCTTCGTATTTTAATAAGACAGCGACTAACGCCCCCGTATCATCAAACTCTCCCCAGACCTTCTGAAACTCCTGCTCGTACCCATACGCCTCAATATCCCCTATGATAAAAAGGTTTTCGGCACGCTGGTTTTTAATAAGGTTAAAACAAACTTCATGATCTGCACTAGTTAACCGTCTAATCATCATTCTCTCTCCTAATCTAATTATACGAATATTCTATAATATTACTGTAAAAAAGAACCAATAGAAAGGATAATTTAATCAACCTTTCCAAATCGTTCTTCCATTCCTTCCTCAAGATCGAAGAGACATATAAAAAACGCACCCCAGGATTGAGGGCGTTTATAAGTTATGAATGATCTTTCGCTACATTTCGTTAAGCAGAGTCTCTTCGAATTTAAATTCAGTGTCAGCAAGTAAATGTAAGGATGCAGCCACATCTATCCACTTTTGAGAAGCGGCACAGGTATAGCATTTTCCAAACAATTTTGCTTGTTCTTCTTTTAGGGATGATAGAAGTCCGTTTCGCTCTTTAAAAAAATGGGAAAAATCAATTGCCCTTCTTGAACCTAAAGGAAAGGCAAAATGAGTTAAATGACCTTTTTCTTCATTGGAGATTTGTGAATCTAGTAGTTGCTTTGCCTTAAGAAGAATTGCTTCACCGCCAAATTTAGGTTGAATGCGCTGTTTCTCATAAGCATCTTTGTAAAGTTGAATTGATTGATCATAGATCTCATCATCGGAAGGAAATCCTCTTCTTTTGGGTGTTTTCCAATATCTATACGCACCACTACTCCAAGGTATATTTTCTGCTTTCCACGCCTTCTCTAATTGCTCCACTGAAAGCCATACATACGGATATCCTGCAGGGTCATGTATTAATACTTCGTTATCTCTCAGTTCCACCACAAGGACATAATGGTCACATCCGCCTAAGAACTGATGATTTGGTAAATAGGTTAAATGCCCCATATCCAGAGGCCCTAACATAACTGGTGACACCTCCAAGTCACATTTTAACCGTTCAATTGGCATCTCCTCATCCATTGAACTTGCTTGTTCCACTACACTAAAACCTAGTGTCCTAAAAGCAAGATTCACACCTTTATCTGGACTACTTAATCCGTTATCAAAAAACAACATATTATTTCTTTCTAATGATGCACCTAAAGAAAATCCTGTTGTCACCTCAACTAATGATGGTGATATATCCTCTCCCATTACAGATAATAACATTGAGACCGAACTTGAATAACAATACGCACCGTTCCCCTTATAATAGAAACTCATGCTTACTTAACCGGTATCCAAATTTCCGAGTAATAGTTTGAAGCGGCTGGATTGTCCTCAGGGTACACCTCCAGGTCTGGTGTTCCTGCATGTTGGTATCCGCTTGTCGGGAACCATTCTGTGAAGATTTGCTGCCATGTTTTCTGCATTGCCTCAGGCATTGGACCGTGAACCTCGAAGACAATCCATTTGGAGGCAGGGATGGTTAAAGAGGAAAAGCCATCTGGTAGTTTCCCTTGATGTTCGGCTGCAATCCAGTAATCAATTGCGTCCTGTTGACCATCTCCCCGCTTATCGACACATACACCAAGGAGACCTTTGATTTGACCATTAATCAGTTTTTCAATTCGACCGCTTGTGCCGTCAGCATTCACTTGATCCCACATAACCGGAATCCCTTTTAAATTCTCACCATTTTTCAACGAATATTCCCGCTTGATTCCTGTTACCGTAAAAGACTCCCTCTCCAACACATTGTATTTCATTGGTTCTGCCCCTTTCAATTTCACTTGGATGACCAAGCGTTCATAGAATGTCAGCCTTCCCATATACTTTCGCGCTTCGCTGGGATTCACTCCATGCTGGCGTCGAAAAGCCTTTGAAAAAGCCTCGGGAGTGTCATAGCCATACTTGTACGCTAAATCGATGATTTTGCAATTGGTTTTGGATAGCTCTTGAGCAGCCAATGTTAATCGCCGCCGTCGAATGTATTCCCCAATTGAAGTATCTGTTAAGATCGAAAATGTCCGGTGAAAATGAAAAGCAGATGCATTCGCTTGCCGAGCGATTTCTTCAATTGAGAGATCCTCTAGTAAATGCTCCTCCATATAGTCAATTGCTTTCATAATCGATTCAAGCCAACCCATATCACTCACTCCTTGTATACATCCTACCAAGCATTAACGTCTAAATCCTGTCAGTTTCTGCTCTCTTGCGTCTGAATTTTCTCTATATTTCAGCGCACTTTAATACTGTAAAACCTCATTGCTTTTGGATTACCCTTTATTTCGAATGTTCCGCTCTTAATTAATTGTTTTATGCGATAGTCGATAAAACTATCCCCGATATACTGTTCAAGATCACAGATGACAGCACCAACCAACAAAGAACTTTTCAAGAAATCTTTGACGGGTTGGTTACGATGGAGCTGTTTCGCCTTTTTAATGATAAACGAGTCATAATAATCTTCTTCAACACTATGTATGTGACTATCTTTCCTAATACGCAATGTGTCATTAGATTCAGCAAGACGTTCCCATTCTTGAGTAAATCGATTTCTCTCTTGCTGAGTTAGGACTCGCTTTTCTTTGTTTTTCTCGTAAATCAACGCTAAGTCTTCTGAAATCATTTCACCCATATGTAGAAAAGTAACTTGGCTATCAGGCCGATAAAATAGTTTTGTATAGTCTTGTGTTGTATGAATGAGGATTATATTCTGACATTCTTTTAATAAATAAAGGGCATATCTCAATCCGACTTGTTCATGAGCACTCTCCCCAGCCCAAATATAAATGGTCATGTCCAGCTGAAGAAGCCTAATTTGCTCCTTGAAATCAAGAAAGTCTTGTTCATTTACAGAGAACTGCCGACTTTTAAACACTCTATCCTATGATTCCAGCCGCTTTCTTCATGTAATGTATAGATGGGACCAATTGGGTTTGAATCACGTACCCTTCCTCGTTCAACTCCCGTTCGATTGCGTCCTTATCCAGGGCATGAGGAAAAGACGGGTTCTGTATAGTTGTTAGGAATAGATGCGGGTTTTCTGTTTTTTCAGGAAGTATTTCTGGAACCACACCATAAAGGGACCGTAATCCATTTACTAATTCCTCAACTGCGGATGCTATATTTACTGATGTTTCCTGCACTACGATTGTTGAAAGAAAAGCTAGTGCTTTTCTCCCTGCCTTGCTTGTATATCGGATCCAACATTTATCCATTTCCATATTCTACCTCATAAAACACCAGAATAATCCATAAATCCGCAGTCAACAGGAACGCTAATCCCTGTCACAAAGCCGCTCGCCTGATCATCAACCAGCCATAATAATGTGCCTAGTAAATCCTCTGGACTGCCTAATCGCCTCATGGGTGTTTGCGCAAGTATTTTGTCTGTACGTTCTGTGTTCGTTCCGTCCTCATTTTTCAAAAGAGCATCATTTTGTTTGGTTAGAAAGAAACCAGGAGCTATCGCATTCGCCTCCGCCTGTTATGACAGCCACTTTTTCCCTGAAGGTTCTTATTGATTGGTAACATTTTCACTGCTCCTTTCTGCCTTCTCCTTCTCACTCCTTTGTTCAAGACTGTCCCATAAGCCGAGAATGTACATGATTCCCATTGCCCGATCATATAACCCATATCCCGGTCGTGCGACTTCTCCCCAAATCATCCGACCATGATCTGGGCGGAAATACCCCTTGAAATCATAATCATGCAGTGCTTTTACAATTTCATATAAATTAATTGATCCATCACTGCTGCGGTGTGAGGATTCTTCAAAATCTCCATTTTCATAGATTTTCACATTCCGAATATGAACAAACGGAACCCGATCCCTTTTTAAAAAGTAGCGTAAAATTTCCGGGATATTGTTGTTAGGATTTGCACCAAGTGATCCTGAGCAGATGGTCAGACTGTTCGCAGGACTATCTACCATGTTCACAATTCGCTCTAGATTTTCTTTATTGGTAACAATTCTCGGTAATCCAAAGACACTCCACGGTGGATCATCCGGATGTAACGCCATTCTAATATTTTCTTCTTCCGCAACAGGGATAATTTGTTCTAAGAAATAGCGGAGGTTATCAAATAGATCTTCTTCTGATACTTGGCTATACAAATTAAAAAGCGATTTCAACTGGCTTAAGCGTTCTGGCTCCCATCCAGGCAATGAAAATCCATTTGAGTCATTTTCCATTTGTTCCACGATTAGGTCTGGATGACTATTCTCAATCTGTTCCTTAGAATAGGCGAGAACCGTTGAACCATCAGGAAGTTCCTTTGCCAAATCAGTTCGGGTCCAATCAAATACCGGCATAAAGTTATAGCAGATAACCTTTACGCCAGCTTTAGCCAAATTCCGAATCGTTTCTTGATAATTTCGAATATAAAGTTCGCGAGTTGGCAGACCGAGTTTAATATCTTCATGAATATTCACACTTTCAATCACATCTAAATTCAACCCTCGGCTTGTAATTTCATTCTTCAACTCAAGAATATTTTCAAGCGGCCAAGCTTCTCCAACGGGTACGTCATATAACGCACCAACGATTCCATTAATACCTGGAATCTGTTTAATATGCTCTAGGGACACGCTATCATTTTGATGACCAAACCATCTGAAATTAACTTTCATGATCAACACTTCCTTCCTAATCTGCCAGGTTAAATAAAATATTGTGGATAGGTTTTTCGTAATTCATTCTGTTCAATCACAACTAAATTCAAGTGTTCCTCCATAATCTTTCGTGCACGATCGACATCCTGGTTCAGAATCAATCGATATATTTCATGATGCTGAGAGATAATAATTTCCCAATTCGAGTCAGACGATAACCTAAGCAAGCGCAGCCGGTTAAAATGATTATTAAGCATTTGCAGCATTTCCCATGTTCGAGCCTTTCCACAGCTGCTAAACAAAATTTGATGAAATTCCTCATCTAGTTGGAAAAACTCTTCATCGAATAGATGATTATGAAGGTTCTTTTTATCAGAGCAGAGTCTCTGCATCGCTAAATTACTTTCCAGCTTAAACCGATTATCTTCTGGAAAATTACTGCATACAAGCGTAACAATTTCTTTTTCTATCTTCTCGCGGATAAATCGTCCCTCTTCTACGTGCTCCAGATTAATCTTGGAAACTACTGTCCCGCTTTGCGGGATAATATCTAGCAGCTCTTCTTGTGCTAGCTTCATAAACGCCTCACGGATTGGTGTCCTGCTTACATTCAATTCATCCGCCATTTCCTTTTCAGAGATTTTAGTTCCAGGCTCAAGTTCTAACCTTAATATTTTATTTCTAATAATGTTATAAGAGTAATCTCTTGTTGAACCACGAACATTCTGACGGGCTGTCACTCGCTTCCCTCCTCATGTACCACATTTCTTTTATATAATTTGAAAGGGCTGGTCTTCAGCAATTGAATAAACCGGAATAAGCGGGAACATTCCTTTGATCAGATAAGATAAGCACGATGAACGCCTTGTCTCTGAAATACTGCCACCAGGCATAAATCGTCTAAATCCTAACATTGGACCATATTTAAAGATTAACAAATAGATAATAGGCAAGATCAACAGGGAATACAACTGCCAATCTTTCAATATTCGTTTGAAATTTCTAGCCGTTTCCGGTTTGCTATTTATCTTGGCCTCAACTACAGGTTCTTGTCTAATCGCCTCCACTTTCTCCTCTGCCTCCTCTTCTCATTAGTTGAAGCTGTTATTCAATTTCCTCATACTTGAAATAATCAAAATCCGCATGAAGTCTTCTCCCTGATGTATCTTGACAGTGCATACCGACAAAGGCTCCTGTGAAAAAACCACCATGACTTATATAATCATCGGAGAGCTTATAGGATTCGAATGGTTCGGAAAGATTAGTCCATTCCGTGCCATCAAATGAATACATAAACTGGAAGGTCTCTTTTCGTACCTCAACCTTTAAATAAAGCGCTTTCAAATCATCCGGTAAAGGAATTTCTTTTTCGGCTAACGGAAAACTCGATGCAAACCGATCACACACCATTAAATCAAGGATTCGACCTTTTTCTTCATTCCACGTAACATGAGCGTATACCCAGTTTTGTGTATTGTAGTAGCAAATTAAGCCTGCCATTTGCTGAAAGCTTTCTGGATTAAATTCTACCTTCGTTTCAGCATCAAAGTAAAAGCTTTGCCAACGTCGAGCCACATGAGCTTGTGTGAATAAGGAATGTAATGACTCTCTTCCGTATAGGCGCAAATAACCTGGTCGTTCTGTCAGCGAACCGATTTCTTCATTGAAAGGAATTCGCAGTGTTTGAAAATGGTGATTCAAAACAGTTGAATTGAAGTCATCTTTCGTCTCAAAGTCTTTTTCCCACTTTTCTTCAAGAAGATCTGGACTTTCTACTTCCCATGAAGGTGTATTTCCACCAACTACATATGGCCAGTTATCCCGCCATTCAAGTGCTTGAATCGCTGTTTCCCGTCCCAGTGGGCAATACCCTCTTTCATACACAGGTTTCTCTTTTCGAATCGGCCGTCCAGTTAAGTGGACTAAGTACCACTCGCCGTTTTGTGTTTCCACCAGCGATGCATGTCCAGCTTTTTGTAATGGGTTTCGAAGATCAGTCCAAGTTGTAATGAGTGGATTTTCTGGATGCACCTCATAGGGACCATTCAAGTTTTTAGAACGTGCGATTGTGGCTGCATGCTCATATTTTGTTCCGCCTTCAGCCGTTAATAAATAATAATAGCCGTTCATAAAGTACAGATGCGGCGCTTCCGTTAATCCCCAGTCTGTTCCCTTAAAAATAATCTCCGGCTTGCCAATCAATTTCTTCTCCGCATGACTATATTCTTGCAGGACAATTCCATAAAAACGATGATTATATCCTCTTTGATCCCAAACCATATTGACTAAATACTTTCGTCCGTCCACATTATGAAACAGTGAAGGATCAAAACCAGAGCTGTTTAAATAAATCGGTTCACTCCATTCTCCATCTATTTCATCACATGTGACTAAATAATTCTGTCCATCCTTCCAAGTGTTCCCGTCCACAACCTTGATATCCGAATAAATCAACCAAAATTGCCCATCAGAATAACTTAAACAAGGCGCCCACACACCACCCGAATCAGGATTTCCCAGCATATTCAACTGACTAACGCGGTTCAGCGGCCTGCTGACCAAATGCCAATTTTTTAAATCCCTAGAATGATGAATCTGTACCCCCGGAAACCATTCAAATGTTGAAACAGCTATGTAATAATCATCCCCCACTCGGCAAATACTTGGATCTGGATTAAACCCTTTAAGAATCGGATTCTGAATCAAAATTAATTCCTCCTTCATTTATAAAGCGCTTACATTAAAGATAAAAAAATTTTAAAACCTGTTAAACTACCATACTAGTATGGTAGTTACCTATATATTAATCAAAATTTTACCAATTGGCAACACTTTTTTTCAGAATATTAAAAAAAGAAGCTGACTGAATCAGCTCCCGCAAGGTAATAATTGTTAGAAGTAGTTTTACACAAATAACAAATAATAAAACTAAAGGAGTGACAATATGAGAGAAAACGACAAACAAACGGAAGACACCTTCACAGTCGCTGGTACAAATATTGATGCCGTAAAAAGACAAAACGAACGATCAGGAATGTCCTACAAAGAAGTACAAGAATTACTAGCCAGAACCACTGGCGGACGTGGAACGGCAATCTATAGTGACACCAATATAGAAAAAGTAAAAGAACAGAACCAACAATCAACCGACTGATATTTACAAGATGCTGGGAGCAGTCCTCTTGCTTCTTAGTTTGTTCATCATATAACTAAAGAAGGGTGTCATAAACACAACACCTAAAACCATAACAATAATGCTAGCCATTAAATACTCGGAATCCATACTAAACAATACTTTATTTCTAAACCATGATTGAAAAGGCAAACCTAACCCAAGCAGTACGGCAAAGAATACAACCTTAGTCAGCCAGCTCTTCCCTTTCATTTTCTTAATCGAGCTATTCACAAACACACGCAAAAGAGCTAATCCCAAACCAACAGCAAAGAAAATCGGTAAATACACTTTCACATCTTTATTTAATATAAACGCCGAAGCCATCATTGCAACAGCACTAAAGAGCGACACAAGCATAATAATATAAGATTTTTTCAAAACAATCACCCTTCACATTTAGAATGACAATCAACATACTGTTGATTGGTATACACCCATTTTAAGTACTTATAGAAACCAAAGCAATGAACAAACTAACCACATCTGTTTAGTCACTCTCTTGAACATGCGGATCGATGTAATTTACTCATTATTCCCGTCTGGTGATAGTTTAATCCCGTCTACGAACCACGTATTCCCGTCTGGCTGCTTCGCGACTGGTAAAAATACCCCAATGGGTATCTCAATGAACTGGTTTTTTTAAAAATGAGTCGCTTTTTTTGATCCCGCTCATACTAGGGGGTATCCCTTTGCTATTTTGCATGATTCACCGGATATTCCCGTCTGCGGATGCTGTATTCCCGTCTGGTACGTGCTTAATCCCGTCTACGTACCATGTATTCCCGTCTGGACCTGGCATAATCCTGTCTGGCGGCTTCGCAACTGATCATAAATACCTATGTGGGTATCTCGTTGTCCCATCCTCCTTAACTGAAATTACAAAAACTCCATTTTGGTTAAAATGGAGCTAATCTTTCTCGCTAAATGAAATTGGACAAGCCTACTGATGACTCATAAACTCTTGTATTATTCTTGTTCCATCTTCTATTTGTTCAGTATATTGTCCTCCTGTGTATTCCTTAATAACGTTTCTCCAAAACAATTGTGCTGGTTCATTATTTTTCAATTGAAAAATTCGCCAGTTCCCACTATGTATATGGAATATATCTTTAGCGACTGATTTACCTACACCCATTCTTCGATACTTTTTCATAATAAAGAATTCAGCAATGGAAAAATAAGTGCTAGTTTCTGCTTCTAGACTTTTTACTAAAACGAAGCCAGCATACTTTCCATTGATCCTAATCAAATAGGCGAAATGGTTTTTTTCTGTCCAATATTCTTTTAAAGGATACTCACTGAATCTCCCATTTTCTTCAACGTGTGCGTCAATAAACTCTGAAAAATCATAGATATAAAATTGTAATAAGTTCGCAAGTGTTTCCCTATTATCGATACTCGCTTTACTAATTTCGTAGATCATCGGCAGCACTTCTCCCAATACACTAATTATTTTTGGATTAGAAAGATAAAAAGCTCATACTCGTTTCTGGTCAACGGCACGTGCACCTGCAAAAAGTAATAAAATCATCAGGATGATTGTTACCAAAATGCTTCCAGTTAAGCCGTGGGTCGATTCGTCTATTAAGGTATTCATGGCATGGTTGCTTAATTCTGTTGGGCTCCATTTTAGGAATTCCGAAAACAAACTGCCGGCAATTGACAAGACGGAGAAAAACAAAATATTCACGATTGCAATAGCTCCGTTGCTAGTTAATATGGCGCTGCTGAAGATGACACAGACCACAATGAACAAGCAGTATAAGCTATAAATAAGCATGCTTTCCATTACTTGTTGAATGGGAATCGTAGAAAACAAAATAACCGTATAATAATAGGATAAAAGATAACCGCAGATAAACGAGATAACCACTATCGATCCTTCGGCAAGTGTTTTACTGCCAACAATTTGCAAACTAGATACGGGCCGGGTGAGGATAAACGTTAACGATCCATTTTTTCGTTCATCTGAGATTGTTGACATTACCGCTATCACTATGACGAGAACCCCTAATGTATTCAACTGTGATAGGACCGAAGCCATGACTTCCTCTGCACTTGGTACAGGCATTTGTAAAACAGATCCTTCTGGAAGCCCTCCGCCCATTTTCAAAATATCTTCCATGTAATAAAGAGTGAGCGGCTGGGTGAGCGTCATCAGCATAAAAACGATGGGCAGCCAGATGACTTTTTTACTGCGTATACTACCTAAATATTCTTTTTTAACAAGAGTAATAAATCCCCTCATGGTTTCACCGCTTCCATAAATAACGTTTCGAGCGTTTGTTTCCTTTCTTGAAACGAAACGAGGTTGATATCTTGATCCACACACCATTGTAAAAACTGTTTTTTCTCTTCAATAGATTTAAACGAGACCTCTGCTTTATTAGGCCTAATCAAATTTATGGTAAAATTATTCATTTCTGGTAGTGAGGATGCACTTTCGACTTCAAATACGTCGGAAGCCTGTGATAGTAACTGTTCCAGCGTTCCTTGTGAAATAATTTCTCCGTTTTTCATCAAAAGAATATCATCACTGATTTCTTCTGCATCATGCAATACATGCGTCGAATAAAGAATCGTCGTCTTTGTTTTCAGATTAGACAGAATGGTCATAACCTCACGTCTGCCAACAGGATCAAGCGCAGAAACGGGTTCATCTAAAAAGAGAAGAGCAGGTTCATGCAGTATGGCTTGAGCTAAACCGAGTCGCTGCTTCATTCCTCCTGAAAACCCTTGGATTTTCTTATTTCTTACCTCACTAAGGCCTGTTGCGGTAAGAACTTCCTCTATTTTCCGAGATAAAAGATCTTCGTCCATCTTGGATAAGCGACCTACAAAAGTTAAAAACTCACCTGGGGTCATCCACTCATAAAAAAAGGGGACCTGTGGTAAAAAGCCAATATCTTGCTTCCATTCTTTTGCTTTTTGAAAAGAGATTTCTCCCTGTTTATATGCAATCAATCCTGTTAACATCTTCAATAAGGTCGTTTTCCCAGCGCCATTTGGACCAATCAAGGCCACACAACGTCCGTGTTCCAGTTCAAAACTCACATCATTTACAACCACTTGATCATTAAATATTTTTGATAAGTTCCTCACATAGAAACTCATGTCCTCCGTCCTCTTTTACCAAAAATAAAGAAGACTATCGGTCCGATGAGATTGAAAAAAAGGATAATTAGAACCCAAAGCCATTTTGGACCATTTGTATACGCCGTATTTTTCAAACTTACAAGCGCGGTCACGACTAAAATTAATTGTAAAATGATAACAGGCACTAAAAGCTGAATCAATAAGGTATTATCCATTATTCTTACGCCCCTTTCGTTTCTCAGGATAAATGACAAATAAATAATAGAAAACAGCACCTGAAGGAATATTTAACAAACCTATAAACCCCCAAAACCAGGGATTTTTATTATGTCTTCTTGCAGAAATAAAGATAGATGTACTTTGAATAAGTAATAATAGTCCAATCGCTATAAACAGGATAAGTTGGTTTTCTGCTGAAAGATTCTCTATATTTATGTTCATAGGACTGAATCACCTTGCTTGGATTTTTTATTTTTCCAAATCATGACACAAGGTACGGCAACGATTCCCAAAACTTGAATGCCGATATAAAGAATAGGTGCATTTGCTAAAACTAACGTTAGAATGATAATGCAGAAGCTAGCGATCAGCATAAAAAACATCAATTCTCTATTTAGCCTTTTCTTGTGTTCCGCTTTTTTCTTGTTCAACATCATTGATAATGTCGCTAGGTTGGGGGCTGAACGTTCTATTCCTTCAGTGATTTTTTCAAATGCTTCTTTAATTTGCTTCTCTTCATCAACCTTCATCTTCATGCATCTCCTTCCTAACCAGTTTTATGCTTTTATTGACTCTAGATTTTACGGTACCTTCGTGACAATTTAGGATTTCGCCGATTTCAGCATATGTGAATCCATAATAGTGCCTTAACAGCAAAGGAATTCGATACAATGGCTTTAATGTGGAAATCGCCTCCATCACTTCATTAAAGTCGACTTTGTTCAGCTGTAATTCCCACTTTAGTGCAGAAGAATGCTCATCCGCTGCTCTTTTGAATAAGCCTCGTTCTCGCTTTTTTTTCCGCAATAAATCAATATACGTCCGAGTAGCAATCGTAATTAACCAGCTGGAAAACTTACTCTGATGATTGAAAGAAG
The DNA here is from genome assembly GCF_000305495.1 of Peribacillus psychrosaccharolyticus ATCC 23296. Taxonomy (GTDB): domain Bacteria; phylum Bacillota; class Bacilli; order Bacillales; family DSM-1321; genus Peribacillus; species Peribacillus psychrosaccharolyticus. Next base: position 43,911 of record NZ_AJTN02000229.1, read on the forward strand.
TAATTTGAAGATAGCATTTCAGCATAGTTTCTTGTAGAAGCTCTTCAGCAATCATAGGATTAAAAGTCATTTTAATTAAATAGTTATAGATAAATGAATAATGCCGTTGAAAAAGCGCAGTAAATGCTGCTTCATCCCCTTGCTGAGCAAGTGTGATGAGCTGATGTTCTTCAAACTCCTTCAAAAGTAAACCTCCTACTTTTCCGACTTACTAGTAATACGATCCTCACTAGATAAACGTTCACTTTTTTTAAAATTTTTTTTAAAAAAGAGTACCATTAGTTTCACCTAATGATACTCTCTAATGTACTATTGAGTTTTTTTTGAAGACAAATAGGCGACAAGTACATACCGTTCTGGTGCAGCCCCTATAAAAGTAAAGGGATAACAGGTACTAACCGTCAGGGTTGCACGTGGTTTTGGAACGATGACCGTGCGATCATCTTTATCCACGATCCGAACTTTGTTAATTTTGTAAGTGAATTCGCCTGCCGATGTTCTTACAATCAACAGATCTCCTTCCCCTACTTGCCCAAGACGACGGAATACGGTATCTCGATGACCGGAAAGAACGGAATTATCCTTTTCACCTGGTAAGACACTATCTGCAAAGTGCCCTACACCTTTCTCCAATTCATCCTCATTCGTTCCATGGAAAATAGGAAGGGTTGCATTTAGTTTAGGTATATACAGTTCTCCAATTTCCTCCCCCGTTTTGGGCCGGACCGGATAGAGCTCTTTTTCCGTAGATTTGATATCTGCAGGTGGTTCAGTTGGTTCTTGCATTTCACCACTAGCACTATGGGATTTGAACAGAAGATACCCTTTAGCAAACTTATACATATTCGTTGTAGAAAACCAAATACCAACTAAAATCAAAACACATGTACAAGAGATTAGCAGTACTCGCTTTTTGTTTTGCATGTTAAGCTTTCCTGACTTTTCGATACATCAAACTTCCTAATAAGATCATGAACAACCCTATAAGGCTATTAGTCAAATAATCCGAAGCGGTATTTGGAAGTTTAGCTCCTTTTACCGTTTTAACCTCTTGATTCTTATTTCTCTTTTTACTTGGAGCTGGTGCCTTTTCGATAGTTTTAGATACCTCATTAGCAGAGTGATACATTTGTTGCCCTGCATTCGTAATGGTTTCAGAATCCACCATATCGCTCGTAATCAGAAGATCAGCTAAGAACTTTCCATCAGTCGTGTAGATCATTATTTTTAGGTTAGCATCTGTTAATTCTTCCATTTTCATTAAATCTGAAAGTGACATAGGTGATTCTTCACCGT
>NZ_AJTN02000228.1 GCF_000305495.1 Peribacillus psychrosaccharolyticus ATCC 23296
ATTAACGTACATTTTATTATTTATGGTTATTTAGAACTCTCTACTCCCTAAAGAATAAGAGTTGGCACTGAACTCATGGTATTGTTCGAACTTCACCCCTTTCAGCTTAAAATGATAACTGAAGAAGAGACGAATAACGTATTAAAATATTGGATTTCCACTAATACGCTTATTGCCTTCATAAATTCACCATCCTTTTTACGAATGGTAAGTTGAACCCCTTTTATGACTCCTCTGCGTAGACAAAGATAAAATATTTATGTTTATATTAACATTCATGTATATATTAATATTTATAATTTCATATTCCTACAAATTGAATTATCTTCGCATAGATGGTTTCGCTTCTATTAGTGGTACTCGAACGCAAAAATCTTCTGACACCAATTTCTTTTTCAGATCACACTACCTAGAAAATAAATATAAACTAACATATTACTATAGACCTTGCTTCATTAAAAACCCATTAATATTCTATCGAGTACATTTTTTGAATATATTCAAAAAATTCTATACCTTCACAATGATGCTTTACTGAATGGCAAACCAGAATATTTTATATGTTTATATAAATATTAATGTATATATATATAAATATATTAATATGATTGTTTTTATTATAATTAATACATTTATTTAACTACACTGTAAATGAACGTTTTTACTAAAGAAATCCTGAATACTGAATCCTTTAAAAATAAGTCAAAATCCCACGATTAATTGCGAGAATTAATTACGTACACATATACATTCATATCAATGTATATGTGTATATTAATAAAGATATTTATATTAATATATTTTTAAAAATTTAAATACATTTAATAAATGGATAATAATAACGTACATTTTTTGTGGTTTGAAAGAAAGATCAATAATCAGCTTTTCAATGCCTACTAATTTCAGTTTTATAAAATGGTTGCCTAACAAAACTAGACAAAGCTCGATAGAGGACATTCTATTTTCACATCGAATTAACAACATAAGATTAAACCATGGTATAAACCTACACTTATTTACCCACCAAGCTTTAAATTGCCTCCATGATTGTTTTTCAAAAATCACATTCGCCGAACCTACTTGGAAAGGGTGATTGAAAACATGCATGATTCGGAAAACATACCTTCTGAAAACCTTGATGAAAACCTAGAGGATATCCTATTAACCGTTAAAGAAGCTGCCAAATACGTTGATGAAAGTCCGGGTGTGATTCGAAATTGGATGCGTGAATTAAAAACGCATATTCCAACCATACAAGGAGATAATGGCTATCATTATTTCGGTAGGCCCGCACTTGAAAGACTTTTACTCATTAGACAGTTAAATCGGGAACAAAACTATTCCATTAAACAAATTGAATTCCATTTTGCTACGGGCGGAAAAATACTAAATTCGGAACCCACACCTGAAGCTTCAGAGCTAATCCTTAAGGATTTACAAGTTATTAAAGACCAGCTTGAACATCAGAAAAAATTTAATGAAACATTGGTTCATCAGCTAAAAAAACAACAGTATCACATCGATTATCAACAAAAATATATTACCGATTCACTAACGAAACGGGATGAACAACTTTTGCTGGCTTTTCGAGAAACACAGCAGCCTAAAGTAGAAGTTGCTGCGGCCGTACACCCTGTTAAAAAACGTTTTTTTTCAAAGCTTTTTTCGAAAGGGAAAAAGTAAATCGTAAACCATTAAAAATAATCCACCCGTTTCCGAAGGACTCAGGAGTGGATTATTTTAATTGGTGATACAAGAACAGTACACATAGGTTTTTAGATAGGTTAAGCTCTTAGATTTTCTTTTAAAAATTCATGCTATAGCTATTAATGAAAGGTGAAATTTTAAAAAGACACTTTTTCACTTCTTTTGTATCTTATTCCTTCCTCTCAACCTTATACTCTTCCAGGCGCTCTTAAGGCCGAACCAAACGTATTTTCAAACTCATGGAGGGCTTTTTGCAGCCTTATTTCGGTAATCAGCTTTCTAGCATCGGTGTTTGCTGATTGACTAATAAGCTGCATGACTGCATCCCGCATGAGGGAGGAACGAGAAATCCCTTTTGTATGAACCTCGTTCACCAAACCATCCAGTTTATCAAAGGCTGCTCTAGCCATTCCTATACGCCATGTCTCCACTTCATCCGGTTTATCAAATAAAAGTTCCCTATTACTGGTTGGGACATAGCTTTCTAAAATATAATGTTCAATGGTTGCATTGCGATCGCGGAATGGCACATAGGTTTCCAGTAACTCTCTTGTTCCTTTTTCAAAATAAAAACTCGAATGATGAATTTCTCGCGCTTTCGGAAGAACTTCTTCTGAACTCCCTAATTTTTGAAGCAGCTCGTTCATGAGGTGTCGCATAATAGAAGAACGATTCGCCTTATACCCTGATTCACGAACCGTCTTCACTAAATCATTCAAACGAATATCAGCGTGTTCATCAAACAAAAACCTCTCTGATTTTACTCCTTTTTTATCTCCATGGTTGATACAATTCAAAACTTCTGACAATCGATCATCAGTCACGATATAGTTCCTGAACAGTTTAGACCGGAAGAATGAATGGACTAACGATTTATATATCTCTGCTTGCTCCGGGAACAAAGAAAATGACACTTCGTTCATAAAAACCCATGCGTCGAAGAATCATCGCATTTATGGCCAACTGAAAGCTTTGTTCATCAAGCTGGTTAATTAAATCTAGTGGAACGACTGATTGACGAGCATCAAACAGATGCACAGCAAGCTTTGCTAAAACCTGTGTGTGGCTGGAAAACATGTGATTCCCAAAAATCAGCTTCCACCTTGATAAGCAAAATGAACGTACTGTTAAAAGTATCTGTAGGATGGTTTGTTGTTTTTACACTAACAGGATGTATTGGGGAGGAATATATTTTACCCAACGATCACCTTGCTAGGTGAGATGGGGTACGAGTAAGAGAAATTGGCCGAAGCCAATGTTATTTTTCCTTTGTTCTTGTTCTTCGGCTCGTTTGGTATGGCGGCGCAGCCGTAAAGGGGACAGGAACGTACGGAATGTAGGCGTTAGCCGTACAGTCCGTAGCTATCGATCCCTTTAATGCCGAAGCGACACGTACGGACGAACAGAAAGGCGGGCTTCCTTTCTGATTAGACCGTAGTGCTGCCGCCCAACCGATTGAAATGTGTAAGATAGAACGGTACTTATCTCTTCGCATGACTCTCATGACGTCTCATGACGTCTCATGACTTTCTCAAGAAAATTGGGAACCTTAAGGATGCTATCAGTAAGAGAGGGTTCTCATCAAACAAGATCAGCTTTCCAAGGTGAAGGCCCATACGAGGCAATTAACTGACGTTCATGACTCCCATAATAGATTGGATCCGTTAAGCCATAACGCTGTTCAAAATAAGGAAACACGTCTTCATGAATTTCTTTAAAAAAAGCTACATACTTCAGATAATTCGCCTTATATTCTGCATACTCAACATTCCGAAGACAGAACATCCACCTTCGTCCATCTCCCCGTACTTCTGCCTGTAAGAAGGATAATAAGATCGATTTGTCAAAACGAGAATGCTGACAAACCAAATCAAAGATTTTTTGTTCAAACGGTAGATCAGCTTCCCCAGCTCGGTCAATAATTTCCACTCCATTGTATTCTTTATACATCACGCCACATCCTTCCCTAAATTACCTTCAGCATAACGAAAACAGGGAAGAATGAACAATCAGTAAAACGAGGTTTTACAGCTTATTTTGAGTGAAAATCACTCAGTTTAACGTTAAAAATAAGCATTTAAGCCTCCAAAATCATGATTTAGATGAATAGAGTCTTTGACGCATTTTTTTAATCGTGTATCTGCCATGGTTAGGGGAGGACGTCCTCCATCTGTTCTACGGATGGAGGAAAGAGGATGGTATCCGTCTGTTTTTACTTCTTTTCATCTTTAATTCTGAAAGTCTTCTGATTGTTTGGTGTGACGGCGGAGTCGTAAAGAGGCCTGGAACCTGCGTACCATCTCGAAAAAGTTTTTTTCTTCCTTTTTTCTTGGCCTTTTCTCGTCCTTCTCGACGAACTCACAAAGATTGTAGCTACCTGCAACCACTAGAGGCAGGCTCGATGCCTGCTGTTCCATCAAAGAAAAAACGGATGTTTTTTCTTCCATTCGATTCCCCCCTGGAGATCCTCCAGCGCAGCACGTTTCCTTTTATTCGTTTGATGATTCAGCTACCTAATGTTTACTGCCAAAAGGGGAGGCACCCCCTTTGGCAGGTTGCTCGTTTATAAGTATCCTTTTTCCTTTAAGCTCACATGCTTACCGGTATGGGTGACAATAACATGGTCCAGAACTTCAATCCCTAACAGTCTCCCGGCTTCTGCAAGCCGTTTGGTGACGTCAATATCTTCTCTGCTTGGGGTGGGGTCGCCGGAAGGATGCTGATGACTGACAATTATGGAATTCGCATTGTTTAAAATGGCGCATTTTAACACATCTCTTGGATGGACAACACTTGCATTGAGGCTTCCGACGTGTGCCCGGTGAAGACCAATCACTTGATTCTTGGTATTCAGCATCATCACAAGAAATACCTCTCTATCTTCACCTGCAATGTACGATGCGGCAAGGTCTTGAGCGTCAAAGAGGGAGCGAATGACATAGTTTTCATACAGTTCTTTCGTCTCTCTGATTTCCTGTTTAATTCGGATTACTTCAAAAATCGCCGTTAGTTCCATCATTGTCTGTCTCCTTTTTTTTTCAATTTTTTGGATTTACACCTTCAATATCTTGTAGACTCGTTTAGACACGAAATCACCGAAAGAGGGGGAGGGACCACGCTTTATTTCTTCTAACCTATTAGCTTTTCAAATGATTGCTGGATGAATAGAAGGGAAGCTCGTCCAAAACAACATCAAGTGAATGGGCATGGACAGTATCTGATGTCATCATTCCATAGGCAGGTAGTATCTTTTTGGGGTTGTCTCATTGGATCTTCCTCCTTTGATTTTTGTCTTTTCCTTTCTTTTTCTTTTGCCTGACGAAGCGATGGTGTTCCCCAAAAGGGGAATTATTTTTCCCTTTTGCAAGGAGAACGAACAATGAGCATCGGCAGACGGTCAAGGGTGAATTGAGCGCAAAAGTTTTTTAATGCGGGCTTCATTCAAAAAGTTTTGTGCCCCTTGACCGGCTGACGATCCGACTTACCTGCCAGCAGGGGGAGGGCGGAGCCTAGGAATCTGCCCCTGTTGGCAGGTTAGTCGGATTGCGTGATTGTACGATTCGTAAGGAAAAAGGAAAAAGAATTTAAAAAAGCAGCCACTAGGCTGCTTTCCATCGGTCTTCCTCTTATAGTCTTTTAGTCTTTTAGTCTTTTAAACGTTAAGATGTTCGGCTGTTCGGTAGGGCGGCAGAGCCGTAAAGAGCACAGGAACCTATGGAATGTAGGCACAAGCCGTACAGTCCATGGTTATCGGGCCCTTTATGACCGAAGCGACACGTACGGACGAACAGAAAGGCGGGTTTCCTTTATGTTTAGCCCGTAGTGCGGCCGTTTAAGTTAGGTTTAGACCTATGTTAGCCACATGCTTCCATCCTTTTGAAACGATCCAACCACTTTATCTAAGTTAGATCACGGATCCCTTGATTAGTTAACAAATCTCATAATATATCACGCATAACTAACGTTGAATTTTGCCTTACAAAAAAAGTGAGAGATTAAAAACTCTCCCCATTCTCAAACACATTCTTTTTATGCCACTTAAAATAAGGCTTATTATCAGGATGCACAGGGATTTTCAGGTCTTCTACCAACCAATAGATCATATACTCTTCTTCAGGAATCTGCTTAGAGATATGCAGTCTACCCTGGCCATCAAACGAAATCAAGCCTTTGTCGTAGAGGGCATCATGGTTGCAACATAATAGGACCCCGTTATAGGGATTAAGTCGCTCTTCATCTGAACTGTCTTTCCATGGTTTAGAGTGACTGGCTCTTAATATCGCTTCCATTCCGATTCCGCATATCGGGCATTTATTCTTCCAAAGTGGCATTAAATTTTTTCTAAATTTTTGTTGGCCTATTCGAATTTTCATTTTGGCTTCTGATTCGGTTTCGGCAATGATGGTTTGTAAGGGGTTCCGTTCCTTTTCAATGACTTCATCAACAGGAATCTCTAATTGATTTTCATCTAATTGATAAATATTTTGCACACTTATACATTCCAATAATGCAAGCGATAGCTCCTCATTACAAGGATATAGATACCCTTGATTGCCACTTCCATCCTTCTGAAAGGCGGAATATTTAATAGGGAGATACTGAACAATATCATTAAAATGTTCCCGTATACTCAATGGGACTTCTAGCTCGCGGTATTCCGTTGTCACCAAATATCCGTCATCATTCCACCGATTATGATTTTGCATAGTTTGTGGCTTCCTGCCCTCTCTACAGCCTTCGATCACAACACTAATGGCGACGATGAATCCTTTCACATAATGGAAGATCCGATCGTCCGTTTTGACCTCTTGCATCCTTTTCCATGAATGAGGGACCATGCCAGACTTATCTATTTGAGGAGACCAAAGAATGCCTAATTGTTTTTCTTCTTGATATGTACTACCTTGCATGACAATAAAACTAGTCAACGTTTTTCCTCCTAGATGCTTACATACATAATCTATATAAAGTTGTTTTGTGTATTCATATATAATCTATCTAATCTATCATACCCTAACTATTTTGAAATGTAATTGTATCGGTGCGAAGAACTAATTTCTTTCTAAAGTAGAAAGCGTTCTTCATTTAATTGGAGCATCACCGTTCAGGAGACATTTTTGACTGTAGAGGCGGTTGAAGGTCTCCTTCATACTAGTTTTAGCATTAAGCCGTCCCAGTTAGGTTTAGACAGATGTTAAGCTAGGTGAGTTTACTCTTCATACACTATCCGGACCTTGCTTATAGAACGGCAAACCCAATCCATTCAAAATGTTTGCTCTCTAAGCACATTTCTATTTCCCCTTCCGACCGAGTCTAATACAAAAGGGGAGGACCCATACCTGAATACGCGACCTATGTGTCAACCTCACTATTTCTTCCCACCAACCTTTTATCCTTCTCTGTGTTTTACCAATCAGTACATAAGAAAGGAGCCATTACTCAGAAGTTGAAAGATCTTTACGTCTTACATCATTCATTTGAGGGGTAACCTATAAGCCATATTTTTATTCTTCTCGAAGACATTTACGTTAGTATGGCATATGTATAGGTGTATCCGTAACATATTACGTGCTATGTTGTGTATAATATAAGGTAAATAGGTACATACTAAAAGGAGGAGACCGAAAGTGAGTGATTCATTCATGGAAAAACCATCATTTACAACGGATCAGTTAATTTCAGCTTCCGTTGCAGCCAAAAGTTTTGGTTCTCTACGAAAAAAGGCAAAGCAGGTTCCGCAATTTATTACGGAAAATGGCGTAGTAGGGGAAGTGCTGTTGGATTATAAATACTATGAAGAGCTTTATGGGAGACTTCGAAAATTAGAGGAATTAGAAGAAAAACGAAAATCCTGGGAGAATGCCGTTGACTTAAACCAACTCGATGGTCCTTATCAGCCGAGCCCTTTATTAGCCGATATGATGGAAAAAGAAATTCAAGGGGTTCTTTCTTCAGAAGAGATCATTGAAAAATTAAAACAGACCTACAAAGAGCCCGAATAACATGAACGATCCATATGTATATAAGGGAACCCATATTTTAGTCAATACGTTAAATATAAAAGACTATGATCGTCTAGAATTTGTGGAGAAAGAACTTACCACGGTACGCTTAAAGGATATATCAAGAGGATTGCTGACGGAAGGCTTCTATGATGTAGAGCATTTCAAACAATTTCATCGCTACATTTTTGGAGATATTTATCCCTGGGCAGGCGAATTCCGTACGGTCAATATCCTGAAAAATGAAACCGCATTGAATGGGCTTCCGCTAGAATATATGGACCATGCATCGGTCCAAGCTCACTTAACATGGGCTTTGTCTAAGATGAATGAATATATTTGGGAACTCTTCAGTGTAGAGGAAAAAACCTATCACTTTGCTCGTTTCATGTCCGAAATATGGAGAGCCCATGCGTTTAGAGAAGGAAACACTCGAACGACGCTAACCTTTTTAAGTGAGTTTGCCAACTACAAGGGCTTTTCTCTTCAGACTTCTTTATTCGTTCAACATGCTGCCTATATGAGGAAAGCATTAGTCGCCTCTGTCTTTGAAGATGAAGCGTTAGAAAAGAAAAGGAATTATGTTCATCTCGAAAACATTATCAAAGATGCGATCCTGCAAGGAAAAAACTAAACTAGTTTATTGGCCTGCCTGGCATTTGTTTATTAATGGTTCTCCTTGAAAGCGAATTATTTAGATCCTTTATAATATATATGTATGCATAAATATTAATGTATATATTATTGTTAATATTATTATATACATTAATGATAATATCAAACAAAAATACACTGTAGATCTAACTTCCAGGGTATTTCAAACGATTATTAATTGTTGTAAAGATTAAATAATTTATAAATTTATATCATATCGACATTCTTTTTTTAATTAATATTTTTACATAGGTTATGATTTAAAACTCACTTGATTCCCCAGTTGAACAGAAGGAAGAGGCGGTTTATAAAACGAAACACATCTAGACGTCTTCGAACAACTTTAAGTGAATGCTTAGAGGAAAACCTATGTGTAGAGTTAACTATCTGGAAAGATGGATTCTTTACTTCCAGGGTAGGGACCGTAAACAAAATTATGCCAATGATAAAACAAGACGATGTAAACACTGAAATCACCATTATTTTTTAAGTGGGCGGTGTAAAAAACAATAGTCATCTGAATTTTGAAGAAAGCTTTAGACTCCTATAATATTCGGGTATTACTGCCTATGTGAAAACCTTATCGAAAGTATACACATACCTTGTAAACACAAAAAGCGGATAGTCACTTATCGACTATCCACAGCATCCCGTTATTCATCTGTTTCCATGATTGTCAAAACGAAATTCTATCATAAATAAAAAAAGCACAAAAAAAAGCAATATTGACTACCATATTACTTTAAAAATCTTATTTTTTTTACTCTCTCTATTAATTTACAAGTTATCACTACAGAATGCAGATACCACGTATGTGGAGTATTTAGTGTTCTAGGCTTGTTTGTATTTCTTTCATTAATTGTTCTGCAGCTTCACGGCTTACAATGAATGAACCGTTAACTAATTTAAGGTTAGTATCAGACGTTTCGCCAGTAATTTGGCATGTCATGTCTGGGATGTATTTTTTCAAGATAATCAGATCGTCTTCCACAAATATTTCTAATGGATCTTTTTCCATAACATCTAGTGTACGGCGTAATTCTTTAGGAACAACAATTCTTCCTAATTGATCCACTTTACGAACAATTCCTGTTGATTTCAACTTTAAATTCCTCCAGATAGTATTAATTATACGTGAATAAGTGAAGTATTTCACAATATACCATATAAGGGTTGATAATATCATATATTCCCACTCACATCAATTATTCTATCTTTCTCTACAAACTCTATTTTTCCGTTAGAACTCTCATGGTTCTACTGTTTAGCGTTTATGAATCCCACCACTTTACCATTTAAATTAAAATTATGCTATTGAAAATCAACTTATTTCACAGTCCTTTTGGATCAACCAGTGGCTACTTTAAGCCCATGAATAAAGGATAAAATCAGCAAAAACTGAAAAAGACTCGAACAAAGATACACCCGAACAAAAAGGTACCGTTTCCGAAAACGGACATAGACAAATATTCCTGGGGCAAGTAGATTAATATCTGAGAGGTTGTGAAAAAAATGAAAAAAATAAACAGTTTACTAGCCATACTTCTATTCCTATCATTATTTACTGGACTAACAAAAACAGAAGCAGCATCCAATGTGAAAGTCCACTTTATTAACGTTGGACAAGGGGATTCAATCCTGATTCAAACCCCAAACGAAAACATTCTTATTGATGGCGGAGGAAAAGGAAAAGGCGATGACGTTGTCGCCTATCTAAAGAAACAGAAGATTAAAACACTGACAGCTGTCGTATCTACTCATCCGGATGCTGATCACGTCGGCGGACTCGCTTATGTGATTCAAAACCTTAACGTAAAATCAGTGTATGCACCTAAGATTTCACACTCTACGCAAGCATACAAAGATTTTCTAAAGGCCGTACAAAGGAAAGGCCTAAAAATCAAAACGGCCAAAACAGGTGTAGAAATAACCACGAAGGCAAAAAATACGTCATTAACATTCATTGCACCGGTTAAAAGTTATGGAACATCGGACTTAAACAACTGGAGTGCCGTGCTGCTTTTAAAACATAACAAAAAGACGTTCTTGTTTACAGGGGATGCTGAAGTAGAATCTGAACAAGATATGCTGGCAAAAAAACTAATCTCAACGGTTGATGTACTGAAAGTTGGCCATCATGGGGCAGCTACATCCTCATCAGCTGCTTTTATTAAGAAAGCGAAACCTAAATATGCCGTGATTAGTGTAGGGAAGAATGGATATAGTCACCCTACATCTACCGTGGTCAAACGCTTAAAATCGATTAAAGCTGTTACCTATCGGACAGACAAGTATGGAAATATTATCTTTACGTCTACAGGAACGAAAATTACGGTAAAGACGGTGAAGTAAATGATTCAAGGAATTATTGATCGCTTCGAAGGGAATATTGCTGTGGTTGAAATAGACGGGAAGGAAATGAAAGACTTTCCGAAAAAATCGCTGCCTAAAGGGGTAAAAGTCGGAGACATGCTACTGATCGATGGCGATAATATCACGATTTCTAAAGAAGGCACGGAAAAGTTAAGACAAGAGATTGAAGATCTCATGGATGAATTATTTGAGGATTAATGCCACAAACCTTACTGTAGCTTGTCTTTTCGGCTGATCCCGGTAGGGTTTAACAAATTCTCGAAGAATGGTTGTTTTTACCTCGAAGCCCATGGCCTAAATTTCTTCAAACAGATACAATTTGTCGTTCCCTCTTGAATTCTTTGAAGAACATAAGGCTTAAAGCTTTCCAATTTACTTTCTATATCCTTACGTTTAAATGATCGAGGAATTTGATCATTATTGATGTATTTACTCACTGTTTTTCGATCAAATCCTGTTTCTTCGGCAATAGCTGTTTTAGTCCAACCTTTTTGATGTAATTCTCTAATCATAAAAAATTCCCCAATCTTCAGCATCGTCTCAAACACTCCAACTCTATTAAGTGATGAAATGATTATCTGATATTTTCGGGGAATTTTAAACCGTTGATATTGGGTATTTTAGCACCGATGATGACACATAAAATGAAGAAAGGGCTTTCTCAAGGCAATTTAGCCTATATGTTTCGAGAAAAATTAAGAAAGTTATTAGGATTTCAATTCATCCATACTCTCCTTTATTGCCTGATTAGCCATTGTATCAGTAATAGTATTATTACTTTCCTAAAATAGTCAATAAGACCAAAATACAATTCTTCCAAAGGTGAATTCTTAAGATGTGATTAACCAACTTGATCAAGAGCAACTACTTTTTGCTAATTCGGAAAAACCAATAACTGCAGCTCCTATTTTACTTAAAGCTCTCTTGGATTGTTGATAAGAAAGTATTATTAATGGAAGCTTTATTATATCTAGATAGTGATTTTCCAACCGAAGTACTATAAAAATTTTCTCTTTTCATATTAGTAGCAGCCCGTTTGGTATCGTACATAGAAATCCTGTAGGTCAAACAAGTAGTCATTGAACCACTGCTAGTTTAAATCCTACATCATATTTTGACATAAAAAAGACCTCCGAAAGTTATTGTCTAACTTTCGGGGGTCACCTCACAGTAAGTGTCTCTTTTATTTATTTATTTATTTATTTATTTCAGTTAATTCAAGGAAATATCTAATTAAAGCATGCATTCGATCTTTTACCTGTTCTTCACTATCACCTACAACCAAAGCCATACCTGTACGATGGACTGTACTCACACGAGTATCTTGTATTTCTTGTCCAGGTTTCCAATTATAAACAACTTTAGTTACTCCAGGTCTTTTTTTCAAAATCGAAACATCTGGTAAAGACTTTGTATCAGGAGAAATTGTGGGTAAGTAAATCCATCCCGTGTATTCAGAAGTTTTATTATCGTTGTCCCATAAGACTTCTTCTCCAAGGGCTAGTCTAACTAATATCTCATTTATATCTATTTTAAACATATGACTAAACATATGAGCGATTAGTCCTCCACCTATTCGTGCACCACATTCACTAAAAGTAAATTTATCTTCATCCTTATTATAGAAAAATTCCATATGAAAGACTCCATTCTCTAACCCAAGGGTCATAAGTGCTTCTGAGACGAATCCTTCTAATCTATCATATAAATCTTTGTGCAATTCTGGCCTTAGCGCAATACTCTGCACTAAAGCCCCTTGGTGAATATTTATTAAGGGCTGTCCATATTTTGAAACAGTAAACAGTTGAAGTTGTCCATTAGAAATCCATCCATCAACATGTCCCTCTTCCCCATTTATAAATTCTTCAATTATCATACTCTGAGGTAGGCTTCTATCCTCTGCATGCTTTCTTATATGGCTTATCAATTCTTGCTCATTGTCCACTTTATAAGTGTGTGATGTTCCTGCTCCAGCAACAGGTTTAAGAATTATAGGGTAAGGATATTGTTCTCTAATTTCAAATTTATTAACATCCTCTATAAACCATAAGTCTGCAACTGGTAATTTGTTACGCAATAATTTTTTTTGAAATGACTTATCTCTAAATGCAATTGCTGTTAGTGGTTCTATAAAAGGTTTAGATACTACTTGACTAATAAAAGAACAACTAACTAGAGTAGTTTCAAAAGGTGATACAGCTGCGTCAAAAGATAATTTACCTTCTCTTGCAAGAGCACTCAGTATTAATTCATTCTTTGTATTATCTTGAGTAAAGACTCTGCTTTCTCCATCTTTACAAGGGGGTAGATACTCAGGCTTGTCCCATGGATCAACTAAAGAAACTATATTTAATCCCATTTTTTTACATGCATCTACCATTTCTTCCTTATATCCAAAGCTTAGTAAAGTTCTTTTATTCTCATTCATATATATACAACCTCCATTTTGTGATGTTACGCGATATTCTCGTTTGCTTTAATAACTTTTTTTCCAACAATGGTAATATACTAGATAATATAATGAGACCCAAGATTGCCATAGCTATAAATATTAAAGTCATTAATATATGAGACAATATAGAACTTAGATAGATACAAATATAAGCAATTAGGAAGGAAAGTCTTATTACTAAATCATTTACTGCTAGATAAGAACTTCTTAGATGTTCAGGTGGTAAAACAGATAAATATGTTTTATGAGGTGCATAATACATTAACTCTCCTACAGAGGCTAACACCATAAATAAAATTAAAATATAAGCGTTATTACTATATGAAAGTACTATGTAACCGAGTGAGAAAAAGATAAATCCGGTTAGCCACACATGCTTATCTTTAAGATTCTTTACGATTTTGCTAACTAAAAACATACAAAAAATAACAATTATTGTATTTTCTGCTCTTAACAAACCTAAAATATTTATACCATCTATCTTAAATCCTAGAAAAGGTAATAAATTTTGTTCAGGCATAGTTTGACTTAGTTTTATTGCAATATAATTGGGTAATTGAAATTCTAAGGATAAAATTAAAAGGTATCCCAATGTAAAAAGAAGAAATGTTCTGTCTTTAAATACAACACTATATTTTTGAAAAATATCTTTTAAAATATTTATCTTATTGATTGTGTCCTCAGTCTTGGCTATGTATGTTTCAGATATAAAGAAAGTTACGATTATAGCTGATATAAAGTACGCGATAGCTAATAAAACAAATAGTTGAGGCAAATAATCTTTAAATAAAAATCCTCCTAACAAACTCCCTAGGGCCGCAGCTAAGTTATTTGCCCAAAAAGTTACACTGTACATAAAATTACGATTTTCTTTTGTACTAACATCGATTAACATGGCACCAGCAGCTGGCCCAGAAAATCCCATGCATATATTATTTATTAAAAACATTCCGATTGTTATTAATGCAGCAGTATGGTTGGAACTAAAATCAAAGCCATTTGCAATTGCTATTATTAAAGCACTAAAAAATCTTATAAATTCAGAAATTGCCCAAAGCCTTTTCCTGCCTATTTTATCTGCAAGATATCCTCCATAAAAACTCGCTATTATTCCGATAAAAATATTTATAGAAAGTAAAATACCTGCTAATCCAGCTCCAAGATTTTGCGAAAAATAAATAGCCATAAAAGGAAAAATAATACCGCTTATTGTATCAGAGAAAAATGCTTCAAAAACTCTTAGTCTTACATTAGGATGCAGATCTTTAAATTTCATTATTGAACTCCCTTTACATAAATAATAGGGTGAAAAACAAATTAGTGGTTCGTCTAATTTTAGCAAGAAAATCAGACAAACCTTTTCTAATTTATCTTAATCCCTATAAAAGAACAGCCTTAATTCGACGTACCCCACTTGAAGAACTTTCTTCTTTCTTAATTTTAAAGATACCTAATTCCTCTGTAGACTTGGTATGTGGACCGCCGCAAATTTCTTTAGAGAAATCACCAATTGAATAAACATTTACAATATCCCCATATTTAGATTCAAACAGGCCTATAGCTCCCTCCTGTTTTGCTTCCTCTACAGTCATTTGTTTATTTACAATTGAATAATTACTTCTGATTGAGTCATTTACCATTTCTTCTACCCTTGTTATTTCTTCTTTAGTTAATTTACGATTAAAAGAGAAGTCGAATCTTAATCGTTGAGTAGTGATATTACTACCTTTTTGTTCAATAGAATCTCCTAAAACTCTTCTTAACGATTCATGTAACAAATGTGTAGCAGTATGAAGTCTTGTAGTTTCAATACTATTATCTGCTAACCCACCCTTAAATTTTTGTTCCGCTCCAAGTTGTGATTTTTTACGGTGTTCATCGAAATAGTCTTTATACGCTTGAACATTTACTTCATATCCTTTTTCACTAGCAAGTTCAAGTGTTAATTCAATTGGGAAACCATATGTATCATACAATTTAAATGCACTTTTCCCATCTATTTCTTTAGTCTTAGAATCTAATTTATCAAGCATCTTCTGAAATTCTTTCATACCTTGTTGTATCGTTTTATTGAATTTTTGTTCCTCTTGCAATACTTCATGTATGATCTTAGTTTCATTTTCTTTTAATTCAGGATAAACTTCCCCATATTGATTTATAACTAATTCACAAATTTTCGTTATGCTTCCAGTTGGTATTTCTAACAAGTTAGCATGACGAATTGCTCTTCTTATTAATCTTCTAATTACATATCCTTGATCAGTATTAGATGGAGTTACCCCTTGTCTATCACCAATTATAATAGTTGAAGTTCTCAAATGGTCTGCTATGATTTTTAATGATTTTTCTTCGTTTTCACCAAATAAGTTCTTACGAGATAGTTTTCTTGTTTGTTCCACTATATCTTTAAACAAGTCAGTATCGTAAATAGTACCTCCATTTAGAGCAATTAAAATTCTTTCAAGACCCATCCCTGTATCTACATTCTTTTGGGATAAAGGGCTGAAGAGCCCGTTTTCATCCTTAGAATACTCCATAAATACATTATTCCATATTTCAACGTATTTACCGCAACTACAAGAAGGATCACAAGCTTCAGAGCATTTTGGTTTACCTGTATCGTAGAACATTTCTGTATCTGGTCCACAAGGTCCAGTACTTCCAGCAGGACCCCACCAATTTTCCGATTTGGGCATAAAGAAAAGATGGTCCTCTGCAACACCTAAGCTTCGCCACAGGCTATACGATTCTTCATCTCTAGGAGCATCGTTGTCTCCCTCAAAAACTGTAAAGTAAAGTTTTTCTTTTGGTATATCTAACCACTTAGCGGAAGTTAGAAACTCCCAACTCCAATTAATAGATTCTTCTTTAAAATAGTCACCTAAAGACCAATTTCCTAACATTTCAAAAAAAGTAGCATGTGTATCATCGCCAACCTCTTCTATATCTCCAGTACGAATACATCTTTGAACATTAGCTATTCTAGCTCCCCTTGGATGTTTCTCACCTAAAAGATAAGGTACTAATGGTTGCATTCCAGCAGTAGTAAATAAGACCGTAGGATCATTTTCCGGTATTACAGAGTAATCAGATATTACTTTGTGCTCCTTTTCGGTAAAAAATTCAAGATATTTTGTCCTTATTTCCTTAGATGTATAATACTTCATAAAAAACCCTCTTTTCTGGCTATGTTATCTAAATTTGTAAATGATAGTTACTACTAATTAGAATAAACTGAAAAACTGTCTTAGACAAGGATTTATTCTCTAGTATCTTCCAGAATAGCAGTTGCAATGAATATTGGTAAACCAAAAGTAGAAATTACCTTCTTAATCAAAAAACTATCATCTAAATCTATATTTTTTATAATGAATTTCCTTGCTTGAGATGCCCCTTTATATAAACTTTTAGTGTATTTTTGCATTTCTCCTATTACGATAATATTATTTTTATCATTAATTTCTGAAATGGAATTTTTAAATATGAAAAAAATACTTTCATATACATCTTGAATCTGCATAACGTTTTTATCATTGAAAATAATTATTTCATTAGTCAAATGTCTAATTAATGATTTGAGTATGTATCCCTCTTTTTTGTTTCCTGGTGTAACTTCTTCTTCAATTAACTTAAATATACCTCTTATAAGATTGATTAATTTTTTTGAAACATCTTGTTCAAACCCTAATTCAACGAGATTATCAACTAACTCCTTAAATTCTGGTAATAAGTATGCATCATTGTAGAAGTTACAAGATGCTAACCTTTCAATACCAATGCCTGTATCAATATATTTTCTATCACTAATTTCACTCTCAATAATTATTAAATTTCCAAACTGGATGTATTTCGAGCAATTACATTTAACATCGCACTCCGGACAACATTTTAATAAGGATGGATTATCATAGACAAATGTTAAACCTCGACCTATAAAATCATACCCCTCACCATAGGTCCATCTTGTTGAATACTGACTGTTCTCTCCTCCCTTTAAAAAGACCATATTACCACTTAATTCTGACTCTAACCAAGCAGTTTGTAAATCTAAATCATCAATGTGTATTACTCCAAATATCTGACTAGAAGGCATTTCACAAATATCTACGAAAAAAGATATTAAATCATTTAATACCTTATCTATAGAATCCATCATAGCTATATTTCCAATCATTTTAAAATACAACATCAATGAAGAATTATTCAAGTCACCATTAGATCTAAAACAGTCTTGTATAAGTGCAGTATCTGGAATAACTTCATTGTTTTGAATACTTTTTTTAAAAAGTGCAATTGTTGAATTCATCAGTAAAAGAGTTGAATCATCCTTAGGAATTATAGACTTATTTTCAATAATTCTGTAATTACTTTTTTTACTAAAATCAAGATATGCCGTTGTTAATTCTTCAATTTCACTCATAGTGTCCACCCCATGTTTCTATTATTTCCAAAATAGAATAATTATTTTTAAGAATATTCCAAAATAATTAATCTATTAATTATTTCATCGACAAAATTGTAACAAAATTTGGTTTAAAGTACAAATAAATATAAAAATAGAATTTTATGTAATTTTATTGACAATATTATCTAGATTGTAATATAGTAAAAAATGTAATTTATACAATTTTGCAAAAATAGATAATGAGAGGTTTTGATAAAATGACAACAAAGTTAATTAACCCATCAGCAATGTCTTATGTAGATTTATTATCTTACATAGAAGAAGTAAACCGGTGTCCGGGCGGTAAACGTACAATTAACAATATTGTATCGAAGTCTCTACTATCTGATGACGCGCAGGTATTAGAAATCGGTTCAAATACAGGATTTACATCAATTGAAATTGCCAAATTAAAAAACTGTAAAGTAATTGGGATCGATGTTAATCCTCAAGCTGTTGAAAAATCAATGTATCTTTTATCGAAAGAACCAAAATCAATTCAAGATAGAGTTTCTTTTAGAGTAGGAGATGCAGCAAACCTGAATTTTGATGACAATCAATTTGATTTAGTTGTAACAGGTGGTGCAAATACTTTTATACCAGAAAACGATAGAGAAAAAGCTTTGTCTGAATATAGAAGGGTTCTTAAACCCTATGGGATGTTATCTGTGACTAATCTTTTTTACCACGATACAGTACCTAAAGAGGTTTTAACTAACTTGAGGAATGTTTTAGGTTTTGAGGTAAAACCTTGGACAAAATATTACTGGTTAGATTTGTTACTCAAGTCGGGTTTAGAACTTTACTCTTATGATGAAACTGAAATGCAAGCGAGGTCTTCAGAAGTATTAAATCAATTTACATCAAAGCTTATTGATGATTCCCCTGCCTTGGCTAATTTTGATGACGAAGTAAAGTCTAACTTTAAAGATCGTTGGTTCGAGATCATGAATGTTTTCAATGAAAATCATCGCTATCTTTCTTTTATGACTGTTCTTCTACGAAATCAATATGTAACTGAACAACAGGAATTATTTTTAGAAAAAGATACTATTGATCCATGGAATCTTAAAGGGCAATTTTTATGGGAGGTGGACAAATAATAATGAGTATAATGACTAAATTGAAGCTCGAACCACCAAAAAGCTGGATTAACGCAGACAAACATTACAAAGATGCATTAGAAAGCGAATGGTATAAAAAATTAGTGATTTTACAAGATGAAATTAATCATTCTTCATGGGGATTTTTCAGAGAAAAAGGAATACGTACAGTTAGTCTTCCTATTACAACTGGTTCAGTAACTAGCCCGATGGGACTTGGAAGTGATTCATTACCTGTTAAAGTTAACTTAGAGGGTATTGACACCTATTTATCTGATTCAATGCAATTCCATCTTGAATATCTATTACGCTATTTAGAAGATGGTGTTCATTACATTATGCCTTCTTTTAGAGGGGAGCAAGCGGATGAACGTCATTTATGCCAGTTTTATCATAGTGAAAGTGAAATAAAAGGTGGAATTGAAGACGTTATAGAATTGGTAAATGAATATATTTATCAACTCTGCGTAGACTTACTCAACAGAATTCCAGATGTAATTGAAGAATTTGCAGGATCACTAGATCACGTAAAAAAAATTATTCAAAAACGTATGCTTATAGATAAAATTACTTTTGAAGAAGCTGTAGTACTTTTAGAAGATAATCCAGAGTATATTCAACATCATCCTGAGGGTTTCCGAACTATTACTTCTGAAGGTGAAAAAAAATTAATACAGGATTTCGGTGGCATGTTATGGGTTAGCCATTATGATTATATATCGGTTCCCTTCTATCAAGCTGTCGATGAGACAGGAAAATATGCTATGAACGCGGATCTTTTGTTCGGCATTGGTGAAGTTGTTGGGGCAGGAGAAAGACATACAACTGGCAAAGAAGTAAGAGATTCTCTAAAACTTCATGAACTAGATGAGAAAGAATATGAATGGTATTTATATATGAAAGAAAACTTTCCAATTAAAACAGCCGGATTTGGTATGGGTGTTGAAAGATTTCTTCTTTGGTTAACACAACAAAACGATATTCGTGATTTTCAAGTCATACCAAGATTTAATGGAGTTAATATTACTCCATAATATTTATCAAAATTTATTTTTAAAGGGGAAATTTCCAACCTTCCCTTATTTTCAAAAAAAGAGAGTTAGTAGTGCTAACTCTCTTTTTTTGCTGAACTCCATTTTAGTGTTTTGTATATCGCTGCCATATATATTTAAAAGAACACTATCTATAACTACTAATTACATGGTTAATAAGATGAGAGAAGACTCAAATGTAATTAAACTTTAGTATTAACATTACTTATATATAATCTCAATTATTCATTATTACGGATTAATTTACAGGAAAGTTAAAGTTTGACCTTTATAGTTTATTAGTTATTACTTTAATTTTTTGTGATTAATGCAAAGAAATCAACAAGTCAATTTCTTAAATTACAAAATATCCCATAAAGATTCGAGGAAAAGAAAATGAAAAAAATCAAATTACCCCCCCCTTTAAAAAACGGGGATCAAATTGCATTATTTTCACCAAGTAGTGCTGGACAAATAAAATTTCCCAAACAATACGAATACGGAAAAAAAGCTATCAGAGATTTAGGTTATACAATTTTTGAACCTGATAACAATAATGATGATGATCTCACTTATCGCACTACTTCCCCTCTTAAAAGAGCAGAACAATTACATGATATGTTTAAAAATCCGAACATAAATGGAATTATATGTAATATAGGGGGGTTTAATACTATTGAAATGCTTCCATTCCTTAATTTTGACTTAATCGAAACAAATCCAAAATTTATTTGTGGGTACTCAGATAGTAGCGTTTTATTAAATGCTATTTTTTATAAAACGGGTGTCATTACCTTTCACGGCCCTATGATTATCTCTAGTTTCGGTGAATACCCTAAGCCGTTTGATTTTACAGTTAATCATTTTCAAGCTATGTCTCAACAAATAATAGAACTTCCTCATCATTTTACACATCCTAAGGAGTGGACAGATGACTTTATTGATTGGACTGGCCCAGATTGGGGAACGAGAACTAGGACTATGACTAACAATAATGGACCTATTTGGTTCCATAAATGTGAAAGCATTAACGAGGGGAAATTGGTAGGAGGAAACACAGATAGTCTTCTACATATTTTAAACACGGAGTACTTTGAAATTGAAATGAATTCCATATTATTTATAGAGGACATTGCTGTTTCTATAGAAAAGTGGGCTATGATGATTTGGTCTTTAAAACTGAAAGGTGTATTTAATAAAATTAATGGGTTACTAATAGGTAAAATTGAGGGCATGCCTAATAATAAACTCTTACAAATGAAATTGATAATTTCAGAAATTCTTGAATTAGAAGGAATTTCTATTCCCGTTGTTGCTAATTTAGACATTGGACATACTGCCCCCATGAATACTTTACTGATTGGATCCACAGTTTCAATAGATTCAGCTAAAGAAAATATAATGATAAAAAAACTATATTAATGAAGTAATCTCATAAATAGATAATAAAAAAAGACTAGGTTGCTTGAAGAAGATGATTTCTGAATTGAACAGGGGTCATCTTTTTTAAATCCCATTGGTATCTATAGTAGTTGTAATAGGTTATATCACTTAATCTCTTTCTTCAGTTCCTCTAACGTTGTACATGTTTTAATAAAGGATTCATCTTTAAAGTGACCAAAGAAGGATTCGTGTGGGGCATTATCCCAACAGTTGCCTCGTCTGGACATAGATTGACCCAACTTATATTTTTTTACTAGTTTTTGATAAATATAGTGGAAGCCTTGAACAGAGTGAATAAAGGCCTTCTTGGTTAGTTTGACTTTTTTCTATTTCGTTTCAATTTGTGCAGCGTATTGGTTGCGATAACTAGTAGTCCATTCAGAAACATGATAGGCTAAAATCTCATTGGTGGATCCATCTTTAATCGTTGATAGTTAAGCTTTTTGTCCTTTTCGATAAAAAAGATCGGTGATGTCTGTCAGTCATACTCTTCTTGGTGTAGACTGTTTAAACTCCCGGTTTAATAAATTGGATACCACTCTGTGTTCTTTGGTGGCTTTCAACATTTTTTATAAGGGTTGGGTCTTCAAAGAGGACAAATAATCTCGTATTTCTTCATGATTCGTCTAATTCGTTTTACATTATAGGTCGTGTTAAATCCCCCTTGTAAGGTCAACTTAATTTGTCGAGCCCCCTTATAACGGCCCTTCAAATGATAAGCTTTTAGGATGTCTTCCTTCACCAATAGTCCTTCTGCTTCCTTTATGTCCTGCGTTCTTGAGACGCGGTTGTCCAATAGTTATAGTAGCCTGCACGCGATACGCCAGCTATTTCACATAAGTAACTGACCATCCTTTTAAGGATGTATTTAATGATGAGTAAATAGATGAGCCGGGACCTTTGTTCAGCTGATAGCTTTACTTCTTTCGCTTCATCCACCTTTCCAAGAATTCGATTTTTTTTAGAGATCATTCTCTGCCTTTAATAACTTGTTTTGAGCTTCTACTAGTAGAAATTTTTCCTCCAGAGATCATTCTTTCTGGCGAGATCTCCCTGAACTCCCTTTTCTCGTATCTTTTAGGCCCATCGATCCTTTCTCTCTTTAGGCTTTTAACCATCTATTAAAGAATGAACGGACACGCATGATTCCTACACTTACTATATAAAATCTGCACGCCCCAAAAATATCTCTAGACAACTTTCCTTTTTCATTTTTTGCGATAAAAACCTGCTTAAACTCATCTGTATACGTAATCGCTTTAGAACTAACTGTCTTCACATATGGGTTAGTTGATAGTTGTTTGATATCTTTAACTGTAAAAATCTTCTCACTCATTTTTTCGTGTCTCCAATTTCTGTAACTGCTAGACTATAATAAACAGTTTCTGATAAATGGAATTGAACACTCTTTATCCAATTATTGGTTCAAATAAGCTATGATAAAAAATCATTGTTAGCTGGAAGATCTGAAAGGTGGAAAAATTACTTTTGATTGTTTAAGTGCACCAATTAAAAAAACAGGGCTTTAAAGTGGCAGACATTGCAAAAAAATTAGAGATTTCTAGAAATACAGTTTACAAATACTTAGATATGACTTTTGATGAAGCAACGAATTGGATGATTGCTCTTGGTAGAAGACAAAAGAAGCTGGATCCCTATCGGGATAGGATAGTCACTTGGTTAAAAGAACATCCTGATCATCCGCACAAATTGAAGAATGGTTAAAAGAACGTTATCCGTCGTTAGAAGTAGGGGCCAGTACGATTCGGAGTTATGTAAGTGATCTAAGAGACATCTAACATATCCCTAAAATGATTCATCCTCGAATGCACGAGGCAGTTGAAGAGCTGCCAATGGGACAACAGGTACAGGTTGACTGGGGAGAAATCACAGGTAAAAACACTGAAAATAAAGACATTAAATTATACTTCATGACTTTTGTCCTCTCCCACTCTTGGTAAAAATATGTGGAGTGGTTAGACAGACCTTTTACAACAAGAGATACGATTCATTGTCATGAGAAAGTATTTTCTTTCTTTGGAGGAATGCCAAAGAAATCGTTTATGATCAAGACCATCTAATAACGGTAAGTTAAAATGCGGGAGATATTGTCCTGACTGGTGAATTTTAAGCCTATCAAAAAGAACGAGGATTCCGGATTTACTTATGTAGAAAGGCTGATCCACAAAATAAAGGAAAAGTAGAAAACGTAGTAAAATACGTGAAAATGAATTTCCCCAGACATCGGGTGTTTTCGAATAGAAATTCTTTGAACGAAAGTTGCCTAGCCTGGTTAAAAAGAACGGGGAATCATAATGTACACTTTACAATTAAAAAGAGACCGGTAGAAGTGTACGCCCTCGAAAAGCAACACTTAAAACCAGTCTCATCTTTACTCTCTTTCGAGAGCAACCATGGTTCTAGTATATCAAGAACCATCCACAAGGACAATGTGATTAAATATAAATCTAATCGTTATTCCCTCCCGATAGGAACGTACCGCCCAAGGGGAAATAATACAGTCTATGTCGAGGTTAGAGAAAAGGAACTTATCATAAGAGCAACTCCGGAAGGAGATGTACTAGCTAAATACAGATGAAAAAAGCATAGAAAAGCAATTAAAGGCAGCCAAATTTCCTTACCATAAAACATTAGACGATTATCAAATTAATATCAACCATCACTTAATTCAATTGAAGGAGCTTAATTGGCTAGAGCAACAATACAATCTCATTCTATTGGGACCACCCCACCATCTGGCAATTGGAATGGGTATAGAGGCCATTCATAAAGGATACAAAGTCTCATTTATGACAATGGGTGATCTTATACATCTATTAAAAACAAAAACAAAAGAGTACATAAGGAAATCGCATACACTGCGAAAAAGGGTATATGAATCAGATATGGTCATCGTTGATGACTTAATGTACATGTCCATGGATCCACGAGAGGCTAATTTATTCTTTCATCTTGTAAATGAGTTATATGAACGAAGTTCAATTATCCTTACCTCAAATAAAGCCCCTGATCAATGGGGAGAATTGATGAACGATCAAGGAATAACTACGACAATCCTTGATCGTTTACTTCATAGAGCGGAAGTGATTCCACTTCATGGAGATAGTTATAGAATTAAACATAGAGATTCTATTTTTTAAACAGAAAATGTTCATATTTAATGAGTAAAAAGTGTTCAAAGTCACTTGCCGGTTACAATTTCCACTTTTCTTTCGTTTATTATACAAAAAAATACCCTATAGAGTAGACTTTTTTAAGTGTCTACTCTATAGGGTATAGTTTATTCAAATAGGTGTTCTTTTTCCGTGTTTCTTCTATTATATATTGCTTTACTAACTCCTAACTACGGAATTGTTTTCTTTTAGCTCGTATAAGGGTACTCTTCGAAATTCCGGTCATGTTTTCCACTTGCTTATAGGAATCAGACTCTAATAATTGCAAAGCATGTTCAATCTGTTTCTTACTAAACTTTTTAGGTCTACCTTCTCTAAAATCTTCGCGCAGTTTCGCAACGGCTTTCCCTTCTTGTGTACGCTCCACAATCATATCCCGTTCAAACTCTGCAAAAGCACTCATTACGCTAAATATCAGTTTTCCTGTAGGAGTATTCTCTACTAAACCCATATTTAAAATATGTACATTTACTCCCTTTTCAAATAAATCTTTTATGGTCTTAAGCGCATCCATCGTCGATCTTGCAAAACGGTCCAATTTGGTAACGACTAATGTATCCCCAACTTGCAGTAAAGATAGTAATTCTTGAAAATGCGGGCGATCTGATTTGGTGCCTGTGAACTTCTCGGAATAAATTTTTTCACATCCTTCTTTTTCTAATGCTTGAAGTTGTGCTGCCAAATCCTGGTTGACTGTGCTTACCCTTGCATACCCGTATTTCATGTTCTATTTCCCCTTTTTTCGCTATATTTATAACCCTAAGTTATGACACCTGTCTATCTACTGATATTACTACACTATAAAAAAGGGGTCAAATCTTTTAAGTTATGACACCTAAAACTTTATACAAATAAACAGAATTTATAAGAGATAAAAAAGAAAATGCATTTGTGAAGGAACAACAAAAAGCTAAATTAGTGTAAATATAATTTTTACTCTAAAAAAACCACTACTTTTTTTAAAACTCATGCGGTGAGACGCTCTACAGTGAATTAACTACCCATAAGACTTATTTACCTCCTATTCGATACAAAATATGTCGGTATAATCACTTCAAATGTATTCCATTAGAGAAAGACTTGTTATAATTAATGGGGCAAAGTTTAGGGGGACACATATGAATAAAAGCGAGATAATCAATTACTTAAAATCTAAAATACCTGACTACTCAGTTGAAGCTAATGTAAATAAGCATATTCTTCAATATTCAGTACATGTTCACCCATTTATCACAAGAGGAGCTTTACATCCCTTTATAAAAAATCTGGTAAACGTATTAGATAAAATAGAGCAGGCTCTTCCTGATAAAAATTATGCAAAAACTACTATTGATAGAATAGCTAGTTATAACAAGGATAATTTTGAGCAAGTAATACAGACTTTTTCAGAAATTACTATGTTAAAAAGGTTAGTTACTGTTGCAACGCCACCGGCAACAATTACATTTGATCCTACGGCAAAAAAAGGTGGGAAAAACCCTGAGTATAGAGGTTTAGTAAAAGACATATATTTTGCTATAGAGGTTAAAACTGCAAGTTTATTTAACTTTACTAATGCACGCCAAACAGGATTACAGATAACGAGTAGATTTAAAGATGAGGAACGGGATATACTCAATAAAGGTGGTAAAATAGTTAATTCTAAAGCTTTAAAAGTGAAGGATTATTTAGAAAGTGCCGACGAAAAATTTGAACAATACAGGCAAAAAGAAGAATATAAAGATGATTTCCGTCTTCTCTGTATTTTTTGGGACGACTATATAAATGAACCACTTAGTGCTCTGGCTAATCCTGAATCTGGCTTATTAACCGAAAACACTTTTTACAAGGATTCCCGTTTTGAAAATGTTGATGGAGTAATTGTTATAAGACATTTACATCAATTTTTCAGGATGCTTAGGTATGGTGAAATGGTTCATTATGGACAGGAAGGCGTTCATGATGCTTTTGATTATGTTAACCCAGTAGTTGATTCACTGTATTTTCAAAACCCATTAGGAAGACGACTTCCAGGGGAATACCTTACACTATTTCAAGTTAGTCTTTATTTAGAGGATGATTTTCATGTTGCAGAATACAATCCTACCGATTTTGTAGATTGGAGGTCAATGATTTCTGTTACAGGTATGTATAAATTACCAGAAGAAGTTAGAAAAAAAGTTTTATCATATTTCCTTGGAAGATTGTCCTCGAATGTAAAAATACCTTATGAAGACATAGCGTTTTATGGAAATATCAGTATAGATAAGATTTACGTTTCTTTACAAGAAGAAGATCATGACGAAAAAATATTTGAAGAGAAATTCTTTTCGAGGATTGAAAGTAGTTTAAATTTATCTAAGGGAGCAGCTAACAATCCTCAGACACTTAAAGCAGTTGAAATGGAAACGCGGAGGCGTTCTTTTAATAATAACTTTTGTATGAATGCTTACGTAAAAAATTGCCTAACACCTAAAGAAGAAGATTGCCCATGTGGTTCCACTAAGTCGTTTGAAACTTGTTGTTCGGTAAAATTAAAATACTATGATTATACTAATTACTACGATTTGTAGATTTTTAGGACGGGAGCGATTACTCAATAAAAGTAGTCGTTTTTTTTTGTTGGAATCCTAAATTACAGCCATTTAGATTTTTTTGAATGAGATACAATCTAACAATGTCACTTTAATAGAGAGAGATTCGGAACCAAATTCCAATCCAATCGTATTAAAACAAAGGACAGGGAGGTAAAAGCATGAGTGAAAAAGAAGATATTATTATACCTGATGATTATTCTTTGGCATCCTACTTCATAGAAATGAAATTTAATGAACAAAAGATTTCATCTGGAACGTGTTTTTTTTATAGAGAAGAAAATCGAGATTATTTAGTTACAAACCGACACAATGTTACAGGTAGGCATAATGAAACAGGTGATTTATTATCAAAAAGAGGTTCAATTCCTAATATACTAAGTATTCGATTAGTAATCGATAGTGACGGTCCTAATGAATGGGCGTTCCACGATATACCATTAATAGATGAAGAAGACAATCCTTTATGGATTGAGCATCCGAATTATGGTAAAAAAGTCGATGTTGTAATTCTTCCTATAAAATTGCCTGATCATTTAATTTATTACCCTATAAATATATTAGAGGAACCTTTAAATGAAAATACAAAGGCAAGGGTAGGACAGGATGTATTTATTCTTGGGTATCCGTTTGAAATCAGCAGTGGAGGACTGCCAATATGGAAAAGAGCAAGTATGGCAAGTGAGCCTGAATTTGATATTGATAATCTTCCTAAGATGTACGTTGATACAGCTTCACGGTCAGGAATGTCTGGTTCGCCAGTAGTTATAAAGGAGCGTAGGCCAGTAACAATTATGTCCAAAAAGGAAGGGGAATTTAGCCGTTGCTACACAAAACTTATCGGAATTTACTCAGGTAGAATTGG
Source organism: Peribacillus psychrosaccharolyticus ATCC 23296 (assembly GCF_000305495.1). Taxonomy (GTDB): domain Bacteria; phylum Bacillota; class Bacilli; order Bacillales; family DSM-1321; genus Peribacillus; species Peribacillus psychrosaccharolyticus. The sequence goes on from NZ_AJTN02000228.1 coordinate 27,842, forward strand.
TGCAAAAGATGAACTCGAAGCCCAATTAGGAATCGTATGGAAGTCTGATTTAATACCAGAGATCATTAAGTCACTTAATAAATAATAAGTATATAAGATCTGGAATTCCTTTATTAAAGTAAAGGGTAGGGTTTTAGTTCAAGAATATGACTGTCGGTAGATGGTCTTTTTTTCCGTGGGCGCCTTGATGGACGTCCAACGATTTATCGTTATTTAGAAAAACAATAGAAATGAAGAAACCCAGCTAATCTTCTTTTATGAAGGTAGCTGGGTTTTAAAGTTTCATGTACAAAATAGCACTTAAAATAAGTGCAAATTATCTCCTAAAGTTACAAAAGTGCAAAAAAACCATTTAACGGATATAAAAACTTTTAATTGTTTAAAAATTCATATAAATAAATGCTCTACAACAAGATTAAATCTTTTTCTACTAACTATCTGTAAATGCAAAATACAGAAGTTTATTATCATTCTCTAAAGAAAATAACAGAAATTATTTCTTTTGGAGTAGTTAAGTAATTTTGCTTTAACCGAATGAGAGAACTCTAATGCTATTTATTCTTATAATGAATGTAGCTGAGTTTAA
>NZ_AJTN02000227.1 GCF_000305495.1 Peribacillus psychrosaccharolyticus ATCC 23296
CCCTCCATTTTGTATTTTCATTAAATCTATAAAAGATTGAGGAAATCTAATGTTTAATAGGTTTTCAGATTTTTTTAATATTCGTATCATTTATTCGGATATTCAATTCGTTTTTCTTTTGGTCGTCCCTCCTGCCAAAAAATCCCGTCCATAATAATGATCCTTTTTCAATGACAGCACCTCCTACATTTATGCTTAACTAAATACATAACCTTATTAAACTATTCAGCCTACGTTAGTTTAAGTGTAACATTTCACAAGCAATATCTCCTTTACGAAAAATTGACCCTTATCTTTAACATAGCTTTTAAAAAAGAAAAAGCTCTCAAAAAAATCATAACGATGACCTTTTGGACAGCTCTGTAGACTATATACTTGGATTGATATTGTTTGAATGAGAGCGAATCTTGATAATCCGGTTCACCTTTTCTGAACTCACGAACATACCTAAAATATAAATCAGGATAAATACTGGGAAAATCCATAACGTTGTCTTTGATGCTACGATCCCAAGCAACGGTGGTAAAAAGGTTGTTCCCGTATAAGCAAGTGCCATTTGATAACCAATAATAGACTGTGAATGAACTTTCCCAAATCTGATGGGGGTTTCATGTATTAAACAAGGATATATAGGAGCTAAACCTAGTCCTACAAAAATAAAACCGGTCAAAGACAGCGGAATGGGTAATGGTAGCAGAATGAGTGCCGCTCCAATAAGTGCTGTTAGCTGTCCAGAACGGATAAGCACCTTGTTACTGACCTTCATGGTGATAAACCCTGAAATCAGTCTGCCTACCGTCATTCCAATAAAGAAGAAAGACACCCACTTAGCCGCTTCTGCAGCAGATAATCCTTTGCTATTTACAAGGTAACTACTACCCCAAAGTCCCATTGTCGATTCAGCACCGCATAAAAAAAGAAAGTCATTAAGGCAAATTTAACTCCTTTTATTTTAAGAGGTTTAACCGTAGGATCTAGTACTTCACTCAATCCCTCAATATGCTCGCTTTCGTTAGTTGATTTTCTTGCTACTAAAGCCCATAACGGAAGGGCAATTAATAAAAGGATAGCTAAGCTGAATTGGATGATGGCAATGGTTAAATAGCCTGACCTCCATGAGCCTTGATTTACAATGTAAAAAGCCATCACCATCGGTCCTACACTCGCTCCGACCCCCCAAAAACAATGGAGCCAACTCATATGATGGGCTTTATAATGCAGTGCAACATAATTATTCAACGAAGCATCCACAGCTCCAGCACCTAGTCCAAGCGGAATGGCACAAATGATCAGCCAAATAAGGGAAGGTGAATATGAAAATCCCAACAAAGCTACAGCTGTCATGGTCACACTGATAAACGTGACTTTCCCCGTTCCTAATTTATTGTTCATCCACCCGCTGGCCAAACTTGAGAGAATGGTCCCTGCAGCAATACACATATAAAGATAACCAGCTGTCTCAAGTGGTTCCCCATAATCTGATTGCATAACCGGCCAAGCTGCCCCTAGTAGAGAATCGGGAAGTCCGAGACTAATGAAAGCCAAATAAATCATAATTAATAAGAAAGTAGCGATGAAGCCCGCCTCCAATTCATTTAAGTCTAGAAAGAATTATTACCCCTAGTCTTAAACAATAGCATGATTTTCTTTTGGAAGGAACCACCATTTTACACAAAAAATCCCCAACTAGATTTTCTAGTCGAGGATTCTGGTGAAATACTTAATTAGTATGCGCTCCAGCCTGAATCAGCAGCAATAACTTGTCCATTAACAAAGCTTGAATCATCTGAGGCTAAGAATACAGCCACTTTTGCGATTTCTTCTGGCTTGCCCATACGCGGATTGATGGCCATCCCTGTTTGTTGACGAGAAGCACCAAAATGATTGATATTGGTCATACTTGATGAAATATTTGTTTCAACGCCACCAGGGGCAATTGCATTACAACGAATGCCATTTTTCGCATACATGTAACCAGTGTTTTTAGTGAAACCAACAACCGCATGTTTAGAAGCTGTGTATGCGCCGCCTGCACGAGCTCCGAATAAACCGCCAGCTGAAGCGATATTTACAATAACACCGCTTTCTTTTTCCAAGAAGATTGGCAGCACTTTACGAGTAGAATACATAACACTGCTCGTATTAATCGCAAAAATACGGTCCCAGTTTTTTGTTTCAATGTCAGCTGCCGGTTCCATATTATCCATAATCCCAGCATTATTTACTAAAATATCAACCGTACCGTATGTACTTACAGTTGTATCGATTAATTCGTTAATTTCTTCTTCAGATGCTACGTTTGTTTTAATCGCAAACGCCGTTCCCCCAGCAGCCTTAATTTCTTCAACAGTTGCTTCAGCGCCTTCTAAATTCAGATCAGATACAACAACTTTAGCTCCCTCAGTCGCGTAATGCGTTGCGATTTGTTTCCCCATTCCTGAAGCTGCCCCAGTTACGATTGCTACTTTATCTTGTAATTTCATGTTAATTCCTCCATTTTCATCCTCTTATTTTAATGAACAAGTGTTTAATTAGTACTATAATTATAGTATAATCATTTCTTAAATGTTTCAATGGGCAAATATAAGACCAATTGTTCATTACTATACATATTCTTCTGAATTGTTCAATTACCCTTATTTTATAGCTAGGAGCGAGTGAGCATGTGTAAACATAATTCGTCAGACCGAAGAATAAAGAAATCAAAGAAAGCCATTAAAGATTCATTCCTTCTATTGATGCAAGAAAAAGATGTTAGAGAAATAACCATAACCGAAATTGTCAAAGCTGCAGACCTTAATCGAGGAACTTTTTATAATAACTTTCAATTCAAAGAGGATATATTAGATGAGATTATGGATGATGTAATGAAAGATTTTATTCTCTCCTACCGTGAACCGTATCAGCATAAGGAAACCTTTAACATTAAAGACCTGACCTCTTCAACCATTAAAATTTTTAAACATGTGGCTGCTCATAAAAACTTCTATACACTCATTGTTAAATCAACAGTATGGTATACCTTTCAACTGAGAATCTGTCATGAATTGAAAAGGCTCCCTCTTCAGGATTTGATGGATTCGAAACAAAACACCACCATTAATATTGAACTCTTTTCTACCTACCAAGCTCATGCGATTTTAGGGATGATTATAGAATGGATTCATGACGGGTTTAATTATAGTCCTGAGTACATGGCTGAACAGTTGATCGAAATTCTTAACTATAACCACGGGCAAACTATTGTAATTAAACAGACTGACAACCCGGAACAAATTTAAGGCCATCCTTTAGGATGGCCTCTTCTTCATTAATTAATCTCGATATAGCAATTTTTCTCCAGCGATACCAGGATGGGTCATTTCATAAGGATCGAGAATAAGATTTAATTCTTCCTCTGTTAATACATCATGCAAGAGGCAAAGTTCCCGAACAGACTTTCCTGTCGCGGCCGCTTCTCTAGCAATTCTTGAGACGATATCATACCCCAAATGTGGATTGACTGCGGTAATAATCCCTATGCTATTTTCAACATTCATCTTCAGTCTTGCTTCATTGGCTGTTATACCACTCAAGCAATGATCCGTAAACGCACGGAAGCCATTATTCATAATACTGATCGATTGAATCAGATTAAAGACGAGAACAGGCTCCATGACGTTTAATTCTAATTGACCTGCTTCAGATGCAAGACAAATGGTATGATCATTCCCAATCACTTGGAAAGCTACTTGATTAATCACTTCAGGCATAACTGGATTCACTTTTCCTGGCATGATGGATGAACCGGGTTGACGTGCTGGCAGATTAATTTCGCCAAAACCTGCCCGAGGTCCTGATGCCATAAGGCGTAAATCATTAGCAATTTTGGACATGTTCATCATACATACCTTTAAGGTCGCAGAAACCTCTGTATAAGCATCCGTATTTTGCGTAGCATCAACAAGATGCTCTGCATTTTTCAACGGAAAACCAGTAAGCTCAGCTAAATGCTTGACGACACTTAGAATATATTTAGGCTGCGCATTTAAGCCAGTGCCGACTGCTGTTGCACCCATATTCACTTCATATAAGTGCTCTCTGCTGTTTTGAATCCGCTTAATATCACGGGCAAGGACTCGGCTGTATGCTTCGAACTCCTGGCCGAGTCGGATAGGTACGGCATCTTGAAGATGCGTTCTGCCCATTTTAATCACATGATCAAACTCTTGCCCTTTGTTTACAAATACTGTATGCATCTTTTTCATCGTAATCAATAGTTTTTCTAACAAAGATAGCGTTGCAATATGTATCGCTGTTGGGAACGCATCATTCGTAGATTGAGCCATATTGACATGATTATTCGGACTTAAACTGAAATAATCTCCACGTTCTTTCCCAAGAAGCTCTAATCCTCGATTTGCTAAAACTTCATTCATATTCATATTAATAGACGTCCCAGCACCGCCCTGAATCGGATCGACAATAAACTGATCGTGCATCTTACCCTCGATAATCTCATCAGCAGCCTGGACAATCACATTGCCTAACCCTTCATATAACCTGCCAATTTCCATGTTTGAAATAGCAGCCGCCTTTTTTACGATGGCCATTGCTTTAATTAATTCATCATGGATACGATACCCTGTGATTGGAAAATTCTCCACGGCTCGTAAAGTTTGAATACCATAATAGGCCGTAATATCTACCTCTTTAGAACCCAAGAAATCTTTTTCTAAACGAAATGAAACTGGTGTCATAAAAGCGCCTCCATTAATTAAACTCTGTATCATCATTTCATATAGGTAACAATAGGTAAAGGAAATTATTTAATCCAAAAACATTATATTGCTTGACTTAGGCTGTCTTCCTAGATCCAGTTTGCAAACCAAGCTACATAATAGGCAGCCGGCAGAAATAACACCTGTGCAGCCAGTGTACCAACGAATTTTGACGTGATCATCGTTAACGAATAGCTTTTTAAATAAATGTATTTGTTTGGTTCTCTCGTTACACGATCGGCCAGCCAGGAAGCTTTCGGATCAACAAACAGTGATAATAAAATGGTTGCCACCCCATTAATGATTCCTGATGACATCATGGCTGCTTGTGCCGATCCCTCCGGTACTAACAATGACGCATAGATAGCTGATAGAACGCCGACGGTTAATACTGATGAGATCAGAACATTGATGATGAATAACCGTTTAGGAATGGTCTTTAACGTGATTCCTTTTAGATACGATAACCTCGGTAGCGCAAAACACCTGCAGGCCTTTTTCATTCCCTGTCGATTAAAATGATGGATAAATAAGGAGTATACCGATCCACGCTCATTTGATAATTGAACAATAGCCCGTGAAAAAATATTAATGAAAGTCGGAAATAGACAGATTCCAAGCAAAACGCCGACCGAAGTCACTCCAATCAACACTCGATATTGTTCCTCAATAAACAGTAAATGATTTTTCTCAGGGGCTTCCGCAATCAGCTTTGCAGTTAATGGCTGATGAATCATGGTCGAAAACCTCGACACAATCACCATCGTTCCAAATAAAGACAAAGCCGTAGCGATTAATTTCACCCGCGCTCCCGAAATTCTCATTGAATAAGCCAATGTTTCAATCATCGTTACAATTAAAAGAAAAACAGATATGATGACGATCTTTCCAGTTATGAGTCCCATATTAAGTATCCCCTTGAATTCAACTTTATTGAATTATATCTTATTTATGTCAATAAATGGAGTATATTTCAGGAACGACCCTATATGAGCCATTTCTCCTGATGAATGCAAGATCATTATCTAGCCACTGTTCAATCAATTGCACTTTTCAGGCAAATCATGTGGAAATACCCCCTGATTGTCAGTATTTTCGCTATTCTTTTCGATATGTAATCCAAGCTGGGCATGGGCTGACCGGTATCACCTTTAGTAGTGACATGGCACACTCATCAGTTGTATCAAACTCCCCCTCAATGAACTGTACGTTTTGTTTCTCTGCATACTTGATTTGTTGAAAAACTAATGACCTTAATAAGGTATTTGCTTCAGGTGAATGTACGCCCGCCCACCCTATTTCTGCAGTGTCTTTTTTCTCTGAGGTGTGAAGAAAGGAATAGGCTAGAATGTTCTTTTCGACCGGATCAAGGCCAATAAAGCTTCCATCTAAGATTACGTCATCTGCTGTTATCATTTTACCCCAACTGTTATCTTCCATTTCAGCAACCGGATTATCGAGATGTGTATGTTCGTAATTTCTTTTAACTAAAGTAATGAGTTTATTAAATAACAAACGATTCTTAACTAGTTCACCCATGCTCTTTACTACGAATCGTTCATCGTTAGCTGTTATGTAGGGTATTATCGTTTTCACAGAAATAACTGGCATATAGGTTCTTCGTATTTCTTTAAATCCTTTACTTTTATAAAAAGAACGTAAGCCAACAGCTGTTTCCCAAATTGATGTTTGTAACGGGCTGTCAATCTTATCATGCAATATTGCGAAAATTTTCCGGTATCACTTGTTCAGGATACATTGGATTACTAATTAGACGAATATATGTGCAATGTGGATGAAACGTGCTCACCCATGCGAAGATCATCCCTTGTAGTTCTTCATCACAATATGCAGCGTAGGCAGATTTTAAGTTAGACCTGTTCAAAATATCCAAAAACGAGTCTTTTTCAAAACAGAGTTTTAGTAATGGAACCATCTTCTCCCGATTGATTTCTCTTATTTGTTCTATACGTATGCTCATTATCTATCTCCTTAAAGGTTTAATACTGCATTCTCCAAATGCCGTTAAAATCCCTTTAATTCAAAAAGAGCCGAAGCATCGGCTCATCAAGGTCGTATATAAGATAGAAGCATTTCTTTTAACAATGTTTGTTGAATGACAGGAGCAACATCTTCTTCTAAGTAAGAAATGGGAGCTTTTAAGGCTATATTGCTTCCGAAGTTACCAAAGGCATTAATAATGGTAATCAACGCTTCTTTGACGGGAACATTGCTCCGAATAGAACCATCTACTTTACCATCTTCAATGATTTTCATAAGAATCTGTGTAATGATCTTTTGGATGTCTAAATAGTCCTCAATATCATCCAGTGGCTTTTGTGCAAAGGATGCATAGCTTTCAAATGCTTCTCGAAATTTCATTGATTTACTAAGAGGGTTTGTAGAATGTTCCATCAGATAATCTAATATTTGCTCTACTCTCTCAAAACTCGAGACGTTTGTTGAAGCTATTTTTTCAAAATGTTCAACATTATTTGCTAAATTGTTTACAGCAACTGCCACAATCAATTTATCTTTTTTAGGAAAGTACCTAAACAAAGTGGCAATTCCAATTCCCTCAGCATCCGCCACATCTTGCATTTGTACTGTATCTAAACCGTACTCGAGAAATAGCTTTTCAGCGGTAAGAACGATACCCTTGTACCGTTTACTCTTCTTTTGCTCACGTATACCAGTAGGTGACATTCTTTCATCATCTTCTCTCTAACTTGATAACACTATTTCGGTATATTAGTTTCATTGAAATACTATATCATATTATATAATAAAAATTGTATTATGGCATTACGCCCTCCTACTTTGATAATACTATCTTAAAGTATAGAAAGGAGTCAGCCTCTTTTGCTGTCTCTTTTAGCTAGAAAAATAAGAAAAAATTCACTCAGTGACGCTTTTTTGATAAAATCGCCTATTTTTGATTGCTTCCTACCCAGGTTTCATCGCTGCAAAACTGCGTATTCTTCCTTAACTGGGAAACATTCTTCCTTACCGGTACTTGATTCTTCCCTAACTCGCAATCATTCTGCTCGATAGGCAGTTTATTCTGCCCTAAAGATGCAGCTATCAGTCTACTTTACCTATTAGTTGGTATTTTCCTATTTTTACCTTAAAATGGTATAAAACACTTTAAGGAGACACTTTCATGAATTCATTAATACATAAAACTCATTTAGACTATGTGCAAGATTATCTAGAAAGGAAAGAGTCTTCTAATCTTCCATCTTGGCTTCAGTATTTAGTTTTGGCTGAGGAAGTTCATCAGAATTTTGAACATATTGATTCGCTTCAGGAGCTTTCCACAAACCGAGTCATTCAGTATGTATATCGTACCCTCGTTATTTTAGAAGAAAAAAAGGATTCTTTTCTTACAGATGAAATGTATTGGCAATTGGCAGTAGTCTTATCGTATTGTGAAGCTGCAAAAGGAGGAACTGCAGAACAAAGAAAGAATTGGCTGGAAAAAGGCTATAATCTAATGGCGCATAATGAGGGATCCGCACATATCTTTTGGAAAGATTATTTGGGCTACGATAAACCCCTTCTCTTTACACTAATTAAAACCCATGGGTTAATCGGTCAATATCTTCGTGGTGAGACGAGACTCAGCGCTAGTCGTGAGTTGGTGGAAACCATGCGCTCCTATTACGATGACAAAACAGCAAAAGAACTGCTCAACATTTTAAACGAATGCATTATTGCTGCTGTCTCTAATGAGTTATGGCTCAACGTGAAAAATGACGTGAGATCTACAATAGAAAAGCTTTTTCAGCAAGATTTCAGTGAAGACTTTGAAAACCGGATTGACAGACTTACAGTAAGCTTTAGCGAGACTTCATCAGAAAAAAAGATGATCATGGCCACTCAAATGGATAAGGTAAGAGTATTTTTACAGAATAAAGATTTATGGTATGTGGAGCCATCGATGCACGATCTTTCTTTTACTGACTTCTGGGCTATTCTCTGCTTGGCAGCTGATGAAATCACGTCGCCTCATATTGCCCACCTTAATTTTGAAACACTTATGAAGCAGCTTCACTATGATTATAAAGGGCAAAAACATAGCAATGTTTATCGAAAACGGGTAATCGAAAAGTTCCTTCATGAGTACAGCAACGATCAACCTCTCGACACAACACACGTCACCTTTAAAGCGGATAGCTATGATCCATTTAATACTGTTTTTCTCTCATTTGAATTCTCGGATGTTGGCGAAGCACTTATTCAATTTTGTGTGGAAGCGGAAAAAACGGGCGGGATGATACATAACCAAGCCACCGTACTGCTATTCGATTTATTTGGTCTGCGTCGAGACGCCTATGATCGCTTTAATAACGAGGGCGATTACCTAACCCATATGAACAGTTCTGTCGATGATAAAAAAGTGATCCTCGACTTTATTAAAGGTGACACCATTCTTGATGTTGGTCCCGGCGGCGGTGTGCTGTTAGATTTACTAGAATCTGAAACTTCAGGTAAACAGATTCTTGGCATTGATATCTCGGAAAACGTGATTGAAACACTGGAAGCAAAAAAGCAAAACGAAAACCATTCCTGGTCCGTCATCAAAGGAAATGCCTTATCACTGGTTGACTCCTTTGGTCCTAACTCAATTGATACCATCATTTATTCATCCATCATTCATGAATTGTATTCCTATATACCATTTGAAGGAAAATGCTTTAACCAGCAAACGATTAAAGCAGCCTTAGAAAGTGCCTTCGAGGTACTAAAGCCAGGCGGACGAATGATCATTCGCGACGGAATTATGAGTGACGACAAGAAAGCAAAACGAATCATTCGATTTAAAACAGACGACGGATTACCCTTTCTAATCCAATATGCTAAAGACTTCAAAGGAAGAAAAATATCCTATGAAATGCAGTCAGACAATGAAGTGATGATGCCGATCAATGACAGTATGGAATTTCTCTATACCTACACCTGGGGTACAGAGTCTTACGCCCATGAAGTGAATGAGCAGTTCGGGTACTTCACTCCAACAGAATATCGAGCATTTATTCAGGACATTTTTGGCGAAACCGCCGAAATTATTAAACTTGAACACTATTTACAAGAAGGCTATACGACCCACTTAAACGAGAAAATAGATTTTAAAACTGAAGACGGACTACCAGCTCCCCTGCCAGACAGTACCTGCTTACTCGTTATCGAAAAAGGAGAAGTTAAATGAAAAGAAAACTAAGTATCCTTTTCGTGTTACTAACAGGACTTGTCTGTTTAGTCGGCTTTATTTTTGCACAAGATGGATTTGACATTAAACTATCCAATCAAACAAAATATAAAATTTCAGGACTGTATGTGACGTTTGAACACATCAGTTCACCTATTCAAATTCCTTCCCTAGCTCCTGGTGAAGAATATTCACTCAACGTGGATCCTGCACAACTGTCGACGGAAAACTTTGATGGGGCAGCATTATTACTAAAATATAAAGATCATAACGGAAAAACACATACAGAATATATAATTGGATATTTTGAAAAAGGTTATTCTGGGGAAGCAAGCATAACGATAAAATCGGTTCGTCCTAATGGAAAGCTCGAAATGGATATCCATGAGAATACATCCTTATGATAAATGAGCTTGGCGCAGATGCCCAAGCTCATTTTTAAACTTAATTAACTCCAATAATGGTTCATCAAGGAAACGGACCATTCAGGCTGCCTGACTTCCCCTATAGGCAGAAACTCTTTCATAACCGGTTTAATATCAATGATCGGTGTTCCATCAATGGCATCTAACCCTTTTACAATCAACTTTCTGTGATCAAGTTCTACTAATTCTACAATAGTTACCCCTAACTTATTCGGTCTGTTCTTACCTCTTTGAGCAAAAATCCCGACCTTAGGAAACTCTTTATTATTCCTCGGATGTCTTGCTTCATATTGAATCTTATGATCTAACACTTTATCAAAATAGAAAATGACTTCTAAGTGTGAAAAAGTATCAATTCCGGTTAGGGATGATTCATCAATCTCTTCAGCAAGTTCTATCGTTGATAAAACTGCCCCCCATTGATCATCTTCAATCTCTTTTCTTTGGTTTCTAACAATGGCAATCGGACGCAAGGTAAACGTCATTTGAATCTCCCCCATTCTAATAAAAAATGTAATAATCTGTATTTTATGATAACATAATTAAAAAGGAAATAAAGGACAAGGAGGTAAGAAATTTACATTTATTGTATTCATTTTGGCTGTATTTTTACTCTTTTTCTTTTTAGAAAAAGCAATCAGGAAATGGCTTGGTATACATAAAGTTAAAATAAGCGACAATTCATACAAAAAGAAGGATCTAACCGGACGAATCCTAATAGCAGTCGTTCTTTTATGTACCCTTCCCTATGCTCTTACGAAGGACGGGAATGTCCAACAATTGTATTTTATATTCTATTTGATTGTACTACTTGGATTTCAAACCTATTTGCAATGGAGATATCTCAAGAACTCCAAAGAATATATCCTGACACTTATTCTCTTATTCTTAAGTGTGCTACTACTTTATAATATCCAATTTTTTATAACGTTTTAATGCAATGAAGTAATAAGCAAACGATCTCATTTTTATATCTAATGTTATTATAAGAACCCTGTAGAAGATATGAAATTAGACCCAACTTTTATAAATAAGATAAAAATCAAGTATCTAGGAGAAATAATCATGAACAATATGACTGTGATAGGAATCGTTGCAATTCTACTTCTAGCTGGTATCGGTGTTTACTCAAGTATTACGAATGAACCACAGATGGAAAAATCAGATGAATCAAAAACACAAACTGTTATTATAAAAGAGAAGAATTCTGATATTAACCTTGAACACGAAAAAGAAGCTGACCTCCTTATGACTTCACTTGAATTGGCTGACTATCTTGGAATAACAATAGAAGAACTTAATTCAATCGGACCTGATACAGGAAATAACCTTGAGCTACCATATATGACAATTGATAATACGGTATATTACTCAAGACCAGCGATTGATGTATGGTTACTGCATGGAGTTACACCTAACTAAACTCTCTGGCAGGTAAGGAGGTGTTGCTGTGAAAAATTCACACTACGTTTCATACCTAATTAAAATACCGAGGGATTTCTAATGGTTGTTAACCCTAATCTACTTCATGAGATGGAAATGGAAAGAACACTAGCTACTTTATTATCTCTTTCATCATCTAATATCATCTTCTGGATTGTGACACTCATCTTACTGTTCACGCATCAAATGGATTTTGCTCCTTAAAATACTATATAGAGAGTAATTGGAGGTTAATTGTGGTTAATATCGGTGACGGACTCTTTCAAATAGTCTCTCTTATTTTTTTAGCAGGGATATTTGCAGTTGCGTATATACTTATACGTTCACTTATTTCTAAACAAAAAAGCAAACCAACAGATATTGTTGAACAAAAGCTGGATAGAATTATTAATTTACTAGAAAAGGATAAAAAAGAGTAATCTTTTTTGTCTATGTGTTAAATAACTACATTACATATTGTATTAGATAATTTTTAGAAAGTTATGGATACACTTAATGGGGCATGCGATAATATCCTTGAAGGAGTTGATTACTATGGAACTTGTTGTCGGACTAGTATCTTTTTTGGGTGACGTAATTTCCGCGTGGGCCTTTGCTGCTTGGGGTTACTTCCAAGAAAAACTAGACAACAATTAAATTCTTCTTCAGGGGGGACTAATCTTTTTGGTTAGTCCTTTTCTTTTATCCTTTTTTAAAAAGGATATTCAAGTACGAAGAATTAAGCAATTAAAAAAATGAATAGAAAACAAGTAAATGTTTTCTATCCACAATGGCTATTTACTTGAGGATCTTGATAATTTATAGATAAATGTCGTAAATAATACGACTAAAACTACCGCTAGACCAAATAAATAAACATTTGTGATACTAAAGAAAAGCGGTTTAACAGTAACAAGTTAAATCGAAAACCAACTAAGAACGCGATGCCTGTTGTTAGGAATAGCATCCATGTTGTTACTTCACTTGGCACATCAGTCAAAATTAATATATTTAGAAGAACAAATCCCCATGAGGTTACTACCGAATCCCGATTCTTTACATATAGCGGAATGAGTATTAGTCCCAATGAAAAACTACATACGCTAGCTGAAAAAACTTGCACAAAGAAAATAGAATCAATCGTTAGTAATACAAATGCTGTTATGAAGATAAGTCCGAGGCCATTTCGGCTATATTGCTTCCATCCGTATAAAAACAAGGCATAAAAACCTACAGTGACTAAACCAATTAACCATTCAGTAAACCATTCTTCTCCATACCAATGCTCTGACCAATTAATCAGAAGAACATTGCCTATGATAGCCAAAGCAAATACAATAAATCATTTCATTCACATCCCACTTTCTGTTAACTGACGATAATAAAAAGAGCCTTCCCCCTTATCGGTCTCATCACAATCAAATGTTGATCCGCACTTTTCGATACACACTCATAGGTTCCTAAACAGTCATTGAATTCAATGCTCTCCATCTAAAAAGCTATACCGAAAAAGTGTTTCGTAGAGATTTCACTCAAAATTATTACAATATTGGAATCTATAGTCAATAAATAAAATCATTTCACCTCCCCTGGATAGTATTTTAAAGAACATAAAAAAAGAGCCATTCAGCTCTTTTTTAAAACTACCATAATCGTTTATTATATTTTTTTACTTGTTTGGGAGATTTGACTAACAATTTGATTTAAACTCTCGTTTATTGGCGTACAAGGACGACCTAGTAATTTTTCTAAATCATTGCTTTCAAACTCTAATCCACCCTCGCGAATCACTTTTTGCATGTTTACAAGCATAGGAATATAAGGTTCTGGTACTCCTGAACCTTTCATAATATCAGCATAAACAGCATCGTCGACTTGTTGTACAAGTACTTCTTTAGCTAATACAGTTCCAAGCGCAGATGCTAATTCATCATGAGTCAGAAGCTGACCGGAAAGTTCGTAAACGGTATTCTCGTGTCCGCTGCCAGACAATACGGCTGCTGCTGCTTCCGCATAGTCTTGTTTAAGTGCCCATCCAACTTTCCCCGTGCCAGCAGATATAACCCAAGGCATTCCTGCCATTACACCTTGTATGCTGCCAATTTCATTTTCTAAGTACCAATTGTTTCGTAAAAATGAATAGGGGATGCCTGTTTTTAAAATAGCTTCTTCTCTTGCTAGATGGGCTGGAGCTAGGTCTAAGGGACTTTCACCAGCATTTGTTACACTCGTATAAGCAATAAATTTAACTTGTGCCCGCTGTGCAGCAGCAACTGCATGATTATGCTGTTTCATAATCGTTTCAAATTCTCCGGCCGTCGATATAATGAATAAACGATCAATGCCTGAAAAAGTAGAATCTAATGTTTCTGGTTTTTCAAAATCTCCGTGCCGAACTTCCACTCCGCGAGCTCGAAATCCTTCTGCCTTCTCTAGAGATCGAACACTAACAGCAATTTGATTCGCTGGTACAGTTTTTAATAATGCGTCTACAACCTTTGATCCTAATTCACCTGTTGCCCCTGTAACTAATATTTTCATTTTCTTTCCTCCACTTAACTATTTTGAATGATGAAGCTTAGGTATATACTATATCTACAGTCACAATAATAATAGTAGGCACATTTAAATAACCTAGTCATAAAAAAAGTACCATTAAGAAAGAGGGAACAAATCAATGGCTCGATTCAATTTCGAAGGAGAACCTCCTGCTGAACAAGAAGTATGTCATTTAACAACTACTCAGAATGTCATTGCAGGAAGATGGAAAATTGTTGTTCTCTGGTACCTAAGTCAACGAACAAGAAGATTTAACGAACTTCAAAGGTTGTTACCTGGTATTTCAAAAGGAATCTTGACCAGACAACTGAGAGAATTGGAAGAAGACGGAATGGTTCACAGAGAAGTATATAAAGAAGTTCCTCCTAAAGTTGAATACTCGCTAACTCCACAAGGAAAAAGCTTTATCCCTGCACTTGAAATCATGGGAGAATGGGGTAAAAACTATATGGAGAAAAAGCAAAATGAACAACTAGATTCTGAAAAGCCCCAAATATGATTTTTGTAAGATACATATATTCAAAGGCCGTCAATTAATTGACGGCCTTTGAAATGGTGAGTGCATTAAGTGATTAATGATATATGGGATTTCCGCCAAATCATCTACTATAAAATCTGCATTAACATTTTTCCATAGAAAGTCTTTTTTCCAAATTGCTATCATTCCTACATTTTGTGCAGCTTTTATATCATTTTCAGGATGGTCGCCAATATATATACTTTCATTAGGTGAAACATTCAGTTGCTCCAAAGCTCTCTTAAATAGTTGAGGGTCAGGTTTTTTTAATCCTTCCCATTCAGACACTAAAATCGTTTCAAAGTACTTTTCAATACCTAAAGCCCTTAGATTATCTATCTGAAACTGACCTTTTCCATTTGTAATCAATCCTAGAATAAGATTTTTACTTCTTAATTTCTCTAACATCTTAATAAGATGTGGAAATGGGACACAACTATTCTTAAATTGAGTGATGTAATCTTGAAGCAAATCAGTCCAACTTATCCCTATCAAATCAAATTCACAGACCAATTGTTGAAATACTTTATCTTTCCAAACATAACCTCGACAATCTAATTCTATGAACCTTGATTTGTATTTATCTTTTGGTATATGTCCTACCCATTCATTTAATCTTACATATTGACCATCAATAAATTTCCGGAGTGACGCATCACGATTTAATAAAGTCCCATCTAAATCAAAAATCACTGCCTGTATCACTTTGCTCTCACTTCCTAACTAAGAGTCAAACTCAATACATATATAGTAGCTATTTATTTTCAATCTTTTTTAATATAGATATAATCTTTTCATTTTGTTCAATTATTGTTTGATTTTGCTTTCTTAATTTGGTGAAATCAAATAAAAAAACTATTAAGATAACTAGCATCAGTAAACCCATAAATTTTCCATACCCCCTATTTATATTTAAATTATACAAAAAAAACCTTTAACTTTTAATGGTCAAAGGATTTAAATATTAGAAATCAGCTTTTTCCACTTGATAAAAACAAACGCCATTCTTATTATATATCAACCTTTAATTAACACATGTGAGTGGGATGACTAAACATCAAAAACCTTAGTGTTTTGGATTTAATATTGCTAACATCTGATGATCTTCCAAACGTCCGTTAATCTTAACATTTTTTCTTGCTATTCCTTCTTTATGAAAACCGGCTTTTTCTAAAACTCGAATGGAGGCTATGTTATCTGGCATCACTCCAGCTTCAATTCGATGTAAGTTTAGAGTTTCAAAAGCATATTTAACAACCAGCTTAGCAGCTTCTGTGGTATACCCTTTGCCATTATGTTCTTGGTCTAAGGAATAGCCCAATAGAGCACTTTGACGAGGTCCACGGAAAACTTGAAATAAGTCTATAGTACCTATAAGAACATCACCGTTAATTTTGAAAATTCCAAAGCGATATTCCTTTTCTTCTTTTGTATTTTGTTGCCATTTTTCGATTAATACTCTGTAAGACTCTATTGTTCAATAATTTTCTGGATGAGTTATGGAATAGGGTTTAAAAAATGCTTGATTTCTCTTTTCTAAATTGAGTAATTCGACAGCATCTGAGAGGATAATCGGTCGTATATATACATTTAATATTTCGGACATCTAATCTTCCTTTCAGTATGTAAAAAATTTATCCAACTTAAACAAAAAAATTAAAGTCTACTATTATATTTTTCCAAACAAATTACTGCAAATTCTTTTACATCTTTATTCTTGCTAGTTGAGAATTCGTTTAATACTTCCAATAAATATTCGTCCTCTAACATGCCTTTATTCAAACCTTCAGCACAACATATTAGTAAAAGTAATAGATTAAAATGAACCTTTGGTTTTTCATGCCTTCTCATTTTCTCAACCAAATATCTAATTAATTCATTATTCGTTGAAAGAATTTTTGTTAACAATCGATCAATTTCTGCTGATTTCCCGCTTAAAATGACAGCATCAATTTTTTTGTAATAGTCCTGAATTTGTTGCTCTGATAGGATATCAGAAAGCGTTTCTTCTGCTATTTCTTCAACGAGACCCTCTAAAAAATCTTCAAAGTTCTCAGCTAATTTGATTTCCTGGTTTTCATCTACATCGATAAATATAACAGATGGATTTTTCTTTTTCGATAATCCAAACAGATAAATGTAGGTGGTTCTGCTGAAATAATAATTATTTTTTGCTCCTTATCCCCATTCGGTACGTAAATATGGATTATCTAATATTCCTGGATTTTCCCCTAATCCATATAAAGAATCAACATGGACTGAATTATTAGCCCAGCTATTAGGTGTGGAAACAGGATAATACTTCTTCGTTAGATAGAAACCATTTCTTTTATGCATCAATTTAATATAGGATTCTGGTAAGGTAACTTTTAACGCTGTTTGAATTGTTTCAACCTGATTTACATCAATTTCGCCTTTGTAAAATTCATCAAGATCACTATTCCATAATCCGTACTCCATTTGCATCCTCCAAAAAATCATAATTGTTAACTATTACTTTCTTTACCTTTAATTAATCGACATAGTCATAGTTAGAGTGATTTAAAAAATGGAGCTATCCCTTTAATTCACATATAATATACACACTAATTAATACAAATAAAGGATATTTATAAATATAATTACTTACCACAAAACTGTCTTACAATGGAAAAAAGAGATAAGAAAAGCCTAGCAACAACAAACCAGCCCGGATCGTTGAACTAGGGGATTTTTTCACTTGAATTTGAATGTATGATTAATGTAATTATCATACAGTGTACATATTCCTTGCTTACTTTGAAGTTAAGTTACAAGCATTTTTTTGTTGTTTTCTTGGCCTTCTAACGAGTTCGCCACCACAGTTAGGACAGATATTTTTCATTTCTTCTGTACAAGGTTCACAGAAAGTACATTCATGAACACATATGTAAGCAAGAGAAAAATTTGAAAGTGGGGAATCACATCGTTCACATTCATTTCTCAATTCCAACGCCATTTATAAACCTCCTTTTATTTTTACAGGTAAAATATAACATTATTAATAGTTGAATAAAATAACTATTTTTAAAACATCACCTTACATAGCAGCACATTGAAAATGCGAAACAAAAATCAAAAGTGATGAACAGCTAGTTAACAAAAAGAAAAGGAAGCCTTTTTGGTCCTTTACGATGTCTCGTTGTACAATTAACGAATCAGTTAGTTTAACATTCCTTATTGTCTTATAAATAGACCATTTTCTTCGACAATCTCCTTACATTTCTTAAAACCTTTTGACGTCTTAGAATAAACAGGAAAAGATAATTCATAATTCCCAATTATCACTGTATCAAGTGAAGGAAAGAAAAAATTCGAAAAATGCAGTTCATTTACTGAAAGTTTCGTTAAAAAGATAAGGGCTTCCACATCACCTATCTTATAAATTCCCTTATTGGTAGAACATAGTTTTCGAAAAAGACTCTCCTCTACTCGATTTAAGGAAGCTAATATAAATTTGAACATTTCTTTGTTTTGTATTAACTCTTTTTTATTAAAGTGTACATACAGCTCATTATCTTCTATATGATAAAGTTGAGTAAATGTACTAACGAATTTCTCACCGTGCTTTAAATTATGGCTTCTTCCCAATAGTTCACTTGCCTCTTCTTCAGTAAGAACACGATTAAATACATCCATAAAACCAATAAACGGGTACATCTTTCTTGGCTCTTCAATAAGATGGGTATTAAATTTTTTAACTTTGAATGCAGCATATTAATTTCTTCATATGTTGCCAATGATAACTTCATAATGTCACCTCGTTGTTAATCTTTGTTCTAACAATATTTTATCATCTTATTGCACTAACCTACCCCTTAGTGGAAGAGAGGACAATACGAGAGTCTAGTTAAGAACTTATCGGTATTTTAACGTAATAACCTTGAAGAAGGGATGATAACGAGTGCAAAAATATGCTAATAAACAGGCCTTAATTGATGAAATTACTAAACAAGCAAAGTTATTTATCTATGAATTTCATTCTGTTAATGATCTTGATAAAAATATTTTGGTTGATAAACTTGATAGAGCCCCCTCCCAAATGATTGCTTACCAATTAGGATGGATGAACTTACTATTATTATGGGAACAAGATAATAAAGATGGAAAAGAAGTAATCACACCGACACCAGATTATAAGTGGAATAACCTTGGCGGACTTTATCAGAGCTTTTATGATCAGTATGCAGATTATTCGATTGAAACGTTAATTAATATGTTTGAGCGCGATGTTCATAAAATAATTCAATTAATAGAAAGCTATAATGATAAAGAATTATTTGAACAAGGTGGTAGACAATGGGCAACGACAACCCCTTCTAGTTGGCCAATTTGGAAATGGCTTCATATTAATACGGTTGCACCATTCAAATCATTTCGTACAAAAATAAGAAAATGGAAAAAGCTTAGAGGAATATAATTTTTTTTGTATCAAATATATAAGAATTAAATTTGCCATCTAAAAATCCCGACTTATCTAGATAAGTCGGGATCTTTATTGCTTACAATGTAATAATAATCGGTCCAGTTTTCGTTACAATAATGGTATGTTCGTATTGAGCGACGAAACTTTTTCCTGTTACATAAGTCCAGCCGTCGTCTTTTTGGAATACTTCTTCTTCCAAGGTTGAGATAAATGGTTCGAATGCGATTACCATACCCTCCTTTAATAATTCATCATCCCAGGTATCATTATAATTATAAATGTGGTCAGGTGCTTCGTGTATGGAACGGCCAATTCCATGGCCTGTAAGGTTTTTGATAACAGTTAATCCATTCTCTCTCGCTGTTTGGAAGACCGCTTTTCCGAGTCCACTTTTTTTGGAACCAGGTTTTACTTTCTTGAGTCCTGCCTCAAATGCCTTTTTAGCAACGTCGCATATTTTCTTCAATTCTTCTTTTCCTTCGCCTACAACAATCGAAATTCCTGTATCTGCGAAATATCCGTTTTTGGAACCAGAAACATCTATATTTACTAAATCCCCTTCTTGGATAACCCGAGAACCTGGAATCCCATGTGCTACTTCTTCATTCACACTAATGCATGTATAGCCTGGAAAATCATATTCACCTTTTGGGGCTGATATTGCACCAGCTTTTTCTAACAATACTCCGGCGAGATCATCAAGTTCTTTGGTCGTTATGCCTGGAATTGCTCTTTGGACCAATTCATCTCTAATAGAGGCAACAATTTTTCCGATTTCCTTCAAACCATTAATATCTTCTTCTGTTTTTGCAATCATCGTATTTCCTCACTTTTTACGTATTTTATTCCAATAAGATTCTAGCATAAAGGAACCGATTTTTCTTAAACTAAACCGATCAGCTAGGTTTATCTTTTAAACCCGCCTTCTGAATGGATAATCTGGCCGGTAATCCACTCTGCTTCATCACTTACAATAAATTTAATCGTTTTTGCAGCATCTTCCGGTTTGCCTATTCTACCGAAAGGAAACAACGGTTTCAATCCGTTTTTTATTTCCTCCGTCATCCACCCTGTATCAGTTGGGCCTGGATTGATTGCGTTAACTGTAATTCCTAGAGGGGCTAATTCAGCCGACAAGGTAATGGTTAGGGCATCAACCGCTCCTTTCGTTGTTGCATAGGCTAATTCACCAGGCATTGGTCCTTGAAACTGACCTGATGTAATATTGACTATTCTACCACCTGATTTTTTATCAAATCCTTGAGCAAATTTACTACTTAATAGTGTCGTAGCACGAACATTTACCATGTAATGTTTATCTAATTCTTCAGCAGTTATCTGAGAAAAATCGTTATTCGTTGAGTAAGCTGCGTTATTAATCAAAATATCAGGATAACCAAGCTGTTCAGAAACTTTATTTAAAAGTTGTTCAGGTGCATCATTTTCTGTCAAATCCAACTCCATACAAGATACCTTAATCCCTTTTTTTAATAATTCTTCTTTTAACTTCAATGGCTCATCTGCTTCGATACTCCAAGGCATTTCCTTATCATACTCCGTCCAATACGTAAAAAATATATGATAACCCGCATCAGCTAACTCCTTACAAATAGCAGCTCCAATTCCTCTCAGCCGGCTTACACCCGTAATAATTGCAATTTTCTCTGTCATAATAACCCCCCTTACTCAATATATGGTTCAACA
>NZ_AJTN02000226.1 GCF_000305495.1 Peribacillus psychrosaccharolyticus ATCC 23296
CACTAGTCCAGCTTGTCCCCGCTACAAAAAATCCAAAAGAGGTTCGGAATGAAACCATTCCGAACCTCTTTTGTCTACAAACTGAAACGACATGTTCGTCGTTTGTTTTTTTCGTTTTAAAATGGGGCTGTTGATTTCCGTTCCAGGCGCTTCGCTTTCCGCGGGCGGTGAGCCGCATCAATGCTAACGCTCCTGCGGGGTCTCACCTGTCCCGCTATTCCCGCAGGAGTCTTCACGCCAACACTCCAATCAACCGTCTTTCTAAAGTTAATCTTGAATTAATCAGCCACAACTAATACATCGAGGTGTCTAGTTTCTCTTAATAGCCTGGCGACAATCGAACCCTGCTTAATTTCCTGCCACCTTGACCTCGCTGAATGGCCGATAATGACTTGTGTAGCTTGTTTGTCTACTAATTGCTGGGTAAGTTCTTGAATAATTAATCGTCTGTTTGCACTGGCATATTGTTCAAACGTTCCCCCTAAGCGTTCAGTAAGACTTCTAATTTTATGGAGATTGAGCTGCTCATCTTCTGACAATGTCGGATGATCTTTGACATAAACGACAAACCACTTAGCTTTAAGACGATATGCAAGCCGAAATCCCCTTCTGATTAAACGCTCTGAATCCGCCCTAAGGTTTACGCAGACAAAGATGACTTCTTCCTTCCTCCATAATCCTCTCACGCCTTCTTTCCTTACTAAAGACTCTAATCGCTCATCTACTTCATCTGCCAGTTCTCGGAGCGCAAGTTCACGAAGAGCAATTAGATTTTGTATTTTAAAAAAATGACTGAGAGACTGCTCTATTTTATCCATTGCATATATATTTCCTTCTGTCATTCTCTGTCTAAGTGCATAGGGAGAAATATCGATTAATTCTAGTTCATCAGCACCCTGCAATACCATATCAGGGATTGTTTCTCTGACTCGTACGCCTGTAATTTGCTCTACACTATCATTTAAACTTTCCACATGTTGAATATTCATAGTAGAAATAACGGAAATTCCTGAATGAAGGATGTCTAATACATCCTGATACCTTTTTTGATTCTCACTACCCGGAACATTGGTATGTGCTAATTCATCCACTAGGACTACTTCAGGATTACGTTCTAATATGGCTGCTACATCCATTTCTTCTAATACAACTTGTTTATATCGCACCTGTTTCCTAGGTACCGTCACTACGCTGCCGACTTGTTCAGCTGTCTCATGTCGACCATGTGTTTCTAAAAACCCAATGACCACATCAATACCGTTTTTTCTTAATTCATTAGCTTCCCTTAGCATCGTATAGGTTTTTCCTACGCCTGGGGCTGCACCAATATATACTTTTAGTGTTCCTCTTTTAACATCTTGTATTTTTTCTTTCACTTCATCTGGTGACAATCTTCGATAGGAGTTTTTCTCTTTACTCGAATGAATGGCCGTAATTACTCTTTCTCCGTGCTCTTGGGCACGATCTGCGACAATGCATATGTCGATATGTTTTGTTTTTCTTAGAATTCGATTAATAATGGAACCGTGAATAATTTCTTCCCATCTCGTCCTTTTTGATTGTCCCAGGGTAATCCTTGTAATATAATGCTGCATAGCATATTCCACGATTTCATCGGCGATATCTTCCCTGATGATCAAGACTTCTTCAAATTTTCCTTTTAATTTATGAATCAACTTTTGCATTGATTTTTTAAACATGTCTTCTTCTTTTGTCAGATTCTTTTGTTTTACGATAAAGCAAGCGATTAATAATTCGCCGCCCAGTCGTTTTGCTATCTGATCCCCTCTTCTAATTAAAAGGGAACCATTCCAATTATATTGTACGCATACCAGGATCCGTTCGGTGGCTCCAGAGGGGCCAACTAATCCTTCTTGTTCTCGAATTTCCGTCAAGTCTTCTTCTACTTCCCCTGCTAAGAATCGTAGAGACAGTTCCCTTAGAACGGCTAGGTTATCCTTATTGTATAATTGTCCCTGCTCATTTTGTTGATGACTTGCTTCAATATTCCCTTCTAGTAGACGTTTTAAAATGGCTTCAGGAGTTACATCCAAGAGTCTAACCTCATCAGCCACTGTCAATGTATCTTCCGGAACAAACTCACTACTATAAATTGGGCATTTCATTAACCGTTCGGCAACTTCTTTAACCCCTTTTAATTCGTAGATATTGATGGTGGTAATCACACTGATTTTGTTATTGATTAATTCTTTGACCTCTTCTAATCTAGTTCGGTTTTCAGCTGATGGCCGATTGCTGTGGGCTAACTGGTCAACTAACAGCACCTCTGGATTTCTTTTGTAAATTTCCTGCATATTTAAATCATGTTTCACCTGACCATTATCCTCCCACTCAATAGAAGGAATAACTTCAAGACTGCCTAATTGTTCTAATGTTTTGGGACTGCTGAGTGTACTTACTACCCCTGCAGCCACATCAATCCCGCGTTTTTTCAGCTCATTTCCTTCCAGGAGTAAATGATAGGTTTTCCCGGAGCCGCTTACCGCTCCGAGGATAATTTTGAGTCTGCCTTTTTTGATTGTAGAAATGGATTGAAGAATTTCATCAGGTGTTTTTCTGCGAAAGTTCTGGGACATAGGCATACCCTCCTAAAACAGGAGAGTCACTAGTACTCTCCTCAACTCTTTCACATGTCATCTAAAGCTATATTGATCTCTAAAACATTGATTCTCGGTTCTCCAAATAACCCTAGCGAGCGGCCTTCCTTATGTGTATTGATAAGGTCATATAAACGTTCTTCTGAAATCCCGCGTTCTTTCGCTATTCGAGGCACCTGAATGTTTGCTCCTTGAAGTGAAATATTCGGGTCAAGTCCTGAACCTGAATTAGTGACTAAATCGGCTGGTATTTCTGCTTTCTTGACTGTTGGATTTTCCGCTAGAAATTTAGCCATATCACTTTTTGTTCGTTCTATCATTTCTTTATTTGATGGAGAATAATTAGGTGTTCCCGAACCAGCTGCATCATAATTAATAGAAGAAACACGACCATGAAAATAACCGGGATCTGAAAAAGACTGACCAATTAACCGCGAACCAATCTTCTCACCTGCTTTATTTTCAAGTAAGCTGCCCTCTGCTTTTGCCGGCATTATTACTTGGGAAACCCCTGTTAAGAGCAACGGATAAGCTAACCCGCAAATAACGAGCAGAACGAAAACTAAACGGATATTTTT
Organism: Peribacillus psychrosaccharolyticus ATCC 23296; assembly: GCF_000305495.1. GTDB lineage: Bacteria > Bacillota > Bacilli > Bacillales > DSM-1321 > Peribacillus > Peribacillus psychrosaccharolyticus. The sequence continues at coordinate 3,197 of NZ_AJTN02000226.1, forward strand.
TAACATGTCTTCCACACACCTTTTTATCAAATTAGGCTATTCCCATTAATACAAGAATCAGGTCAATGGCTTTGATTCCGATAAATGGCACAATTACTCCACCCAAGCCATAAATAAATAGATTCTTAGTTAACAATTTAGAGGCATTCATCGGAACATAATTTACCCCTTTCATGGCTAATGGAATTAAGAGGGGAATAATTATTGCGTTAAATATCAAAGCCGCTAATATGGCACTTTGCGGTGTGTCCAGATCCATAATGTTTAGAGCCTTCATTTCTGGAATGGCAACCATGAACATGGCTGGAATAATCGCAAAGTATTTAGCAACGTCATTCGCGATACTAAAGGTAGTTAAAGCCCCTCTTGTCATTAGCAGCTGCTTGCCAATTGCGACGATTTCAATGATTTTTGTTGGATCTGAGTCCAGATCAACCATATTCGCCGCTTCCTTCGCAGCATGCGTTCCCGTATTCATTGCTAATCCTACATCCGCTTGAGCTAAGGCAGGTGCATCATTTGTTCCATCACCGGTCATGGCGACAAGCTTACCTTCGGCTTGTTCTCGCTTGATCACCCTAATTTTGTCCTCCGGCTTTGCTTCGGCAATATAATCATCAACACCTGCTTCTTTTGCAATCGTTGCCGCCGTTAATGGGTTATCGCCGGTACACATTACCGTCTTTATCCCCATTTTCCGTAATTCATTAAAACGTTCTTTCATACCAGGTTTTACTGTATCTTTTAAATAGATAACACCCAATATTCGTGTTCCTTCTGCCACAGCCAGCGGGGTTCCGCCAAGTGACGCGACTTCATCACTAATGTTTTCTAAATCAATTGGAACTTTCCCTCCCTGCTGCAGGATATATTTCTTGATGGCATCAACTGCACCCTTTCTCACTTTGGTGCCATCAGCCAGGTCTGTCCCGCTCATTCTGGACTCAGCTGTAAATTCTACTCCTTCTGAGCCTTCCTTTTTCAACCCCTCTTTGACTGCTCCAGCTTTTACAACAAATTCAACTACTGAACGCCCCTCAGGGGTTTCATCATGCATCGATGAATAAGCAGCAAACGTATTCAGCTCTTTTTGTGTTACCCCCTTAACCGGCAAAAGTGAAAAAGCCATCCGGTTACCTAGTGTGATTGTTCCGGTTTTATCTAAAATAATCGTATTAATATCTCCAGCAGCTTCTACCGCTTTCCCAGATTTTGCAATCACATTAAATTGTGTCACTCTGTCCATACCTGCAATTCCAATTGCGGAAAGAAGACCTCCTATTGTTGTTGGAATCAAGCAAACTAGTAAAGCCACTAATGTAGCAGTCGGCAAATTCACATTTATATAGGAAGCAATTGGGACTAGTGTGGTACAAACTAACAGAAAGATGAGTGTTAACCCAACAAGCAGGGTGCTGAGTGCAAGTTCGTTAGGTGTTTTTTGTCTCTTAGCACCCTCTACTAAACTAATCATCCGATCGAGAAAGGATTCACCTGGATCACTGCTGACTTTCACTTTAATATAGTCACTAATTACTTTTGTCCCGCCTGTTACAGAACTGAAATCTCCTCCTGATTCTTTTATGACCGTAGCTGACTCACCAGTAATAGCTGATTCATCTACCGAAGCAACACCTTCAATAATATCTCCATCACTTGGTATGAAATCATTGGCTTCCACTAACACAATATCGCCTTTACGCAGGTCTGCGGCATCCACTACTTTTATTGAACCATCTTTTTGAATAACCTTAGCTTTCGTGTCCTGTTTCGTCTTCTTAAGACTATCTGCTTGTGCTTTTCCCCGCCCTTCAGCTAACGCCTCCGCAAAGTTAGCAAAGAGGATGGTTAATACTAAAATGAAGCTCACAGTCAGATTATATCCCCGGTTTGATTCCCCCCCGAACAATGATGGAAATATCGACAGCAGCAACGTCATAACAAAGCCTATTTCTACGACAAACATGACAGGATTACGTGCCATTAGCTTTGGATTTAATTTTTTAAACGCATCTTTACATGCTTCAATCAGGATTGGACTAGTGATGTTTCCTTTACTCTTTGTACTCATCTGGAATACTCCTTTTCAACAGTTATCTAATTGTCAGCCACTCAGCAACTGGGCCAAGGGCAAGTACGGGAAAGAACGTTAATGCTCCTATTATTAATACAGTGGCTAAAAGGATGACTAGGAACGTACTATTATCGGTTTTAAGTGTTCCAATTGTTTCTGGCACACGTTTCTTAGTAAGTAATGACCCTGCGACTGCGATCATGGCAATCATAGAAAAGTAGCGGCCGAATAACATGACCAAGCCGGTAGAAATATTCCAAAAAGGTGTGTTATCTCCTAACCCTTCAAACCCTGATCCATTGTTTGCCGCTGACGATGTAAACTCATACACCACTTGAGAAATCCCATGAAACCCAGAATTGGAAATACCCGATGTACCCATTTCAGTAGCTAACGCAATCGCCGATGGTCCTAAAATGATTAATGGATGCAGGAGAATGGCTATCGCTATTAACTTCATTTCTCTTGCTTCAATTTTTTTACCTAAAAATTCTGGCGTTCGGCCAACCATCAGCCCAGCAATAAATACGGCCATAATAGTATACATAAGAATATTGACTGTTCCTACTCCATCACCGCCAAAGACACAATTCAGCATCATTTGGGCGAGCGGTACCAATCCTCCGAGCGGAGTCAGCGTATCATGCATCGTATTCACTGTCCCTGTTGTCACAGCTGTCGTCACTGCGGTAAAAAGCGCAGATTGTGCGATACCAAACCGTACCTCTTTCCCCTCCATACTCCCATTTTCCTGAGAAAGACCTATTTTTTCTAACGCTGGATTCCCATTTAACTCACTAAAATAAGCCACACTCAGGAAGACAATAAATAGTGACCCCATCGCACAAAATAGAATCCAACCTTGTTTTTTGTTTTTTGCCATACGACCAAACGTCAATGGCAGGGCCGCTGGGATTAGAAACATACATAGTATTTCTAGTATGTTAGTAAAGCCAGTAGGATTCTCAAATGGATGGGCCGAGTTAACCCCAAAGAATCCACCGCCATTTGTACCTAGATGCTTGATTGACTCTAATGCAGCAACTGGGCCTCTTGCGATATTCTGTGCAGCTCCTTCTACTGTCGTCACTGCAGCAGTAGAGCTAAACGTTTGCGGTACCCCTTGAGAAACTAATATTAACCCGATAAGAATCGATAACGGCAGCAGTACCCGTGTAAGGGAACGAACTAAATCAACATAAAAGTTTCCGATATTTTTTTGCCCTGTTACCCCCCTAAAGAAAGCGATACATAGAGCAAGACCTGTTGCTGGTGTCGTAAACATCAAAAAGATAATCACGGTCATCTGTGATAAATAAGATAAACCAGATTCTCCGCTATAGTGTTGTAAGTTCGTGTTTGTAAGGAAACTCGCAGCCGTATTGAAGGCGAGTATCGGATCCATATTTGCTATATTACTAGGGTTTCCAGGCAGCACCCCTTGAAAGCGGATAATTAGGTACGAGATGATAAACATGATGAGATTACTAAACAGCAAAGCTTTGGCGTATTTTTTCCAGTTCATTTCACTGGTTTGTATGCCTGACAGCTTATAAATAATCCGTTCAATCGGTCCAAATATTCGATCCTGCTTTGTCGTTTCAAGGGAATAAACAGTCGTTAAATAGTTTGCCATTGGTATCGCTAGTACAAGAACCAATACCAGCACCACACTGATTTGTAAAAAATCCATTTACATTTCCTCCGTTAGTAACGATTAATATTTTTCTGGGTTAAGCAAGGCATGAACTAAATACAACATAACCACTCCGACAATCACCAATAGCACCATTTTTCTACTCTCCCTCTTTTTCAATAACGTTTTGACAAAAGTGAATAAATCCTAAAAAGAGTGAAAAGGTAACAACTGTTAACAGCACGGATACAGCATCCATTTGAATCTCTCCTTTCGACTAGTTGATCAAAGAAACATCACCACCTCCTTTCCATGCTGCCTCTGTCAAACTACCAATCCATAAAAAAAAGACCAATGCGTACTCATCCCCCGATATGCAGCCGATGCAAAAAATCGATTCGAGTTTCAACAATGAAAAAACTTCATTGCAACAGAAACAGAATGATTTGCAAAAGCAAACATTAATTTGGAGAAAAAGTACTCATTGGTCTACTTAACGTCCAGCAAGCATTGCTTCCTTTACGCTCAGTCATCCAAGAACATTTTTTCAATATAGGCATACTAAAAAGACCTACAGAAGGACAGGCTGCTCATTTTGCTGAAATCAACAAAAAAGCCCCCTGATTTAAGGTGGTCTTATGACCTCCTTCGCTTTAGCCGACGAAGTTAGCTGACGGGTAGGATGGCGAAAGAGTTCACATCCCTTCTGCAAAAGCAGAATTAACCCCAAAATACTGGGTCCTCCGTTCTCAAAATCTTTGAGATTTGGCCTTTATCAAATTGTGATGATGTCGCTTATTTTACGCTTAACTAGAAACATTTGTAAACCAGTCGAAACAACCAAATAAACCCAAAACCGCTGAAATAGATTCATTTTTAATGATTTACCTAACCAAATCACCATATTTCTCGTTAATTCTCACTTTTTCAAACTTTTGCAATTTTTTATAAAATCGATTGACAAGAAGTTAGGCAGCAATTATGATAAATCCCAGCAATAGCCAAAATTAGTGGAGGGATTATGCTAAATTCTAAGAAAAAACTTGAAGCTGAAATTAGTGCTGCCTTTATCAAGTTTCAGCGTGAGTTGATTGGGAGAGGACCACAGGAAGCAAAAACGTATATTATTAATGATATGCTTATTACCCGATTTAAAGGTGTTCTGACTGTTGAAGAAGAACATCTTGCCAGCCGGAATGCAGGAAAGAAATTAATTAAAACAAATGTCGTTCTACTTCTACATAGAAATGTACCACCCGAGGTATTATAGAAAAAAATTGTGGAACAGTATAC